>JAKFYH010000009.1:0-17500 GCA_021730945.1 Acidobacteriota bacterium
ACCCCGGCACCCCAGGCACCCACCCCGGCACCTTAGGCACCCGCAGCACCCATGGCACCTTTCCTGGTGCCCTGTCCTTCAACGATGAGTTGTCCGCATGCCGCGCGAATATCACGGCCGCGGCTCTTGCGCACCGAGACGTTCAACCCCTTGTCGGCCAGGATCTTGGCGAAGGTGTTGATCACCTCGTCCGACGGCCGGTCAAAGGGAATGCCCGGTGCCGCATTGAGCGGCAGCAGGTTGACCTTGGCCTTGACGCCCGACAGCACCTTGACCAGCTTGCGGGCATCCTGTGGCGAGTCGTTGACGCCGGCCAGCATGACGTACTCAAACATGATGCGGCGCCGCTTACTGAGCGGGAAGCGCTTGCAGGCGTCGATCACGTCCTGCATCGAGTATTTCTTGTTCGACGGCACGATCGCCGCCCGGGTCTCCTCGGTGGCCGCGTGCAGCGATACCGCCAGATTCGGCATCAGCTCCTCGCCGGCCAGCCTGTCCATCATCGGCACCAGCCCCACGGTGGACAGGGTCACGCGCTTGGGATGCAAGGCCAGGCCCTCTTTCTCGTTCAGCATCCGCAGCGCCTTCATGGTCTGGTCGTAGTTGTGGAGTGGCTCGCCCATGCCCATCAGGACGATATTGAAGGACTTGTCCAGCAGGTCGAGGGACTGCGCCAGCAGCCGGACCTGGGCGGTGATTTCCGCCGCCGAGAGGTTGCGAACCAGCCCCATCTTGCCGGTCAGGCAAAACGCGCAGGCCATGGCGCAGCCGACCTGCGTCGACACGCAGAATGTCTGCGCCGGCGTATCGGGGATGAACACTGCCTCGATCTGCCTGCCGTCGGCCAGTTGCAGCACAAACTTCTGCGTGCCGTCGACCGACACGTCGCGCTTGACGATGGCCGGGAGCGAGATCGTGGCGTGCTCGGCCAGCGCTGCCCGCAGGGGCTGGCCGAGGTCCGTCATCTGGGCAAAGTCAGTCACCCCGCGCCGCCAGATCCAGCGATAGATCTGCTTGGCGTGGAAGCGCTTGTGGCCGAGCGACTCGACGAAGGTTTCGAGGTCGCCCAATTCCATTCCGGCGAGGTCGGCCAGCACCTCTTCAGTGTAGCGCGTGATGAGGGACCGGCCCGGCCCGAGCCGGGTCCCGGCCCCGTCCTACGGGTGCCGGGGAACGGTGCGGGGAAGCGGTTGGTCGATTCCCGGGCGTTCGGCGGCGTCGCCGAGCATCCACACACTGGCCAACACCGTGCGCGCGATGGCGTGGACCTGCGCCGGGTCCAGCGTGCGGGCCTCGTCGGCGGGCAGGTGATAGCGGTTGTGGATGCCAGTGGTGAACCCAATCGTCAGGATGCCGCGCTCCAGGAACGGGCCGGCGTCCGTGCGCGGGTAGAAGAACTCGCTGTCGGGCGTGTCGTACTGCCGGTTGAACCGCAGTTTCAGGTACGACTCGTTGACGCGGTCGAGCAGCACCATCGCCTGCGTGCTGAGCGTGCGCGGGCCGATCAGGAACACTTCGTTGCGCTCGGTGACCAGTGGTGACGCGGTATCGGCCGATCCGGGCCGGCGGCTGGCGCCGATCATGTCGACGTTCACGTGCGCCACCACGCGCGCAAGCGGCACGGGCGGCGAGTGAACGAACCATCGCGTGCCCCACAATCCCTGTTCCTCGCCGCTGTCCCACACGAACACCACGCTGCGCTTCGGCCGCGGCGCCGCCGCCATCTGCTCTGCAATCGCAAGCGTGGCCGCGCTTCCTGATGCGTTATCGTCCGCCGAGTTGTAGATCGCATCGCCGGCGATTTCGCGCGATCCAACGGCGCCGTCCAGATGCGCGAACACCGTCACCGCCTCGTCTTTGAGAGTCGGATCGCTGCCCTCGAGAATGGCCACGACGTTGTAGGGGCGATACACGGAACGGGCCGAGACGGGCAGGTGCACGCGCACTCGCTTCCTAAGCTCGAAGGTTGCCGGAAACTCACCCTGCTCCGCCACCCGCAGGGCGGTCGGCCCGGTCACCGCTTCGCCCTCCAGCAGCGCGGTCGTGACCGGCGGTGCGAGCAGCACCGAGGTAATCGGCAGGGCCGCGTATGCGGACGGCACGTTGGGCTCGAGTTCGCGGCGCACCGTGTTCTGGCCCTTGATCTCATCCCAGCGCACCAGCTCCGACGCCTGGGTGATGAACAGCACGCCGGCCGCACCTCTCGCGGCGGCGGCCACGAACGGTGTCTCCGCATCAATCGCCACGCGGCCGATCTGCTGCACCTCGACGCCGCGCGGCAGCGCCCGCGGACCGTGCGCGAGAACCAGCTTGCCACGCACGTCAACGCCGGCGTAGGGGTCGATCTTCCGGCCCGGAATCACCCATCCATGCCCGACATAGACCACTGGCAGCTCGGCGCTGATCGGCGACGCCAGCGAGCGCATGGCGAAGCCGCGGCCGAACGCGAACCGGCGGCCGGCAATCTCGATGGCCGCGGCATCGGTGTCGATGCGGGTCTCGTGAAGCTCGTAGTGCTGGCGGAAGGTCCCCTGGTCGCCCCCCGGCTTCAGCCCCGCACGCTCCAGGCGCGAGGCCAGGTAGTCGGCGGCGGCATCGAACCCGGGTGACGGCGTGTTGCGGCCGCGCAGTTCATCGGACGCCAGATAGGCGAGGTCCCACGCGATTTGCTCGGCCGACAGGCCCTCGGCCGCCGCGCGAATGGCCGGCGGCAAACCCGGCGGCTGCGCCAGCACGGCCGGTGGCGCCAGCACGGCCATGATCACGACGATCGGCAATTTCATGCCGGGATTCTAACAGGCGAGTTGTCTGGATGGCGCACGCCACAGGAGGCGCACGATACGACCCGGCCGAGAGCGGCCATGATATGATTTCAGGGTAACTCTCTCTGTCGCAACTGGTTATCTGCGGCAGAATCCCACACAGTGTCTGAGTCCAATATTCGCCGCGCCGTGCTTGCCAACGGTGTCCGCCTCGCCACCGAGCGGATGCCACATGTGCGGTCGGTCGCGGTCGGGATTTGGCTGACGCGCGGTTCCCGGCACGAGCCGTCGGAGCACATGGGCATTGCCCATTTTGTCGAGCACATGCTCTTCAAGGGCACGCCCACCCGGTCGGCCGAGGAAATCGCCCAGCAGGTGGACTCGATTGGCGGCCAGATCGACGCCTTCACCTCCAAGGAGTATGCCGGCTACTACCTCAAGGTGCTCGACGAACACCTGCCGCTGGCCGTTGAAATTCTCGCGGACCTGATCAGCAACCCGCTGTTTGCCGCCGACGACATCGAGAAGGAAAAGAAGGTCATCCTCGAAGAGATCAAGATGGTCGAGGACACCCCCGACGATCTGGTCCACGAGATCTTCGCCGAGGGTTTCTGGAGCGGCCACCCGCTCGGCCGGCCCATCCTCGGCACGCCGGCCAGTGTCAACGCATTGACCCGCGACACCCTGACCGAGTACTTCGCCAATTCCTACGTCGCCGACAACTTTGTCGTCGTTGCCGTTGGCAATCTCGAGCACGACAACGTCCAGCAGTTGCTTGAGCAGGCGCTCGCCCACATTCCGCATTCCGGGCCCGACGCCGAACATACGCCTCCGGTCACCGCGTCCACGATCCAGATTCGCAAGAAGGACCTGGAGCAGAGCCACGTCGTGTTCGGAACGCCGGCCTTGCCCCAGCATCATCCCGAACGCTACGCCGGCTACGCGCTCAACACCACGCTCGGCGGCTCGATGAGTTCGCGCCTGTTCCAGAATGTCCGCGAAAAGCGCGGCCTGGCCTACTCGGTGTTTTCCGGACTCTCGGCCTATCAGGACTCGGGCGCGCTCAGCATCTACGCCGGCTGCGGCAACGAAGCGGTCGCGGAGCTGATTGACGTCGTGGTGGCCGAGATTCGCCAGATGAAGGCCGGCGGCCTCGACCCCATCGAACTGCGGCGCGCGAAAGATCACCTCAAGGGTTCGCTGATGCTCGGCCTCGAGAGCACCTCCAGCCGGATGTCGCACCTGGCCCGCCAGGAAATGTACCGCGATCGCACCGATGGCCTCGACCAGATGCTGGTTGCGATCGAGCGCGTGACGGCCGACGATGTGCAGAAGCTGGCGGATCGGTTCTTCACCAACGGATCATTGGCCGTGACCGTGCTGGGCAATGTCAACGGCCTCAAGGTCACCCAGGAGCACCTTGCCCTTTAACCCCGGTCCCCAATCCTTGATCCCTGATCCCCGACTATGATCGCCCGCTACACCAACCCTGAAATGGGCCGCATCTGGAGCGAGCAGCGCAGGTACGAGACCTGGCTGCAAGTCGAAGTGGCGGCGGCTGAGGCCATGGCTGACGCCGGCATCATCCCGGTCGAAGCGGCCCGTGACCTGCGAGCCAAGGGCGGCTTTGACATCGCGCGGATTGACGAGATCGAAAAGGTCACCCACCACGACGTCATCGCCTTCACCAGCTCGGTGGCCGAGCAGGTCGGGCCGTCAGCCCGCTGGCTCCACTTCGGCCTGACCTCGTCTGACGTCGTCGATACCGCACAGGCGGTGCAGATGGTCGAAGCCTGCGATCTCGTCCTGAAGCTGCTGGGCGGTCTTGCCGACGCGGTGAAGACCCGCGCGACCGAGCAGAAGGACACCCCGATGATCGGCCGCACGCACGGCGTCCATGCCGAGGTGATGACGTTCGGCTTGAAGCTGGCGTTGTGGTACGCCGAGTTGCAGCGCGACATCGTGCGCGTGCAGCGGGCCCGCGACGCGGTGAGGGTGGGCAAGATCTCCGGTGCGGTCGGCACGTTTGCCCACCTCGATCCGGCGATTGAGGCCGCCGTGTGCGCCAAGCTTGGCCTCGAGGCGGCGCCGATCTCATCCCAGGTGATCCAGCGTGATCGCCATGCCGAGCTGATGGCGGCCCTGGCCATCACGGCCGCCTCACTCGAAAAATTCGCGCTCGAAATCCGCGGCCTGCAGAAGACCGAGATCGGCGAGGTCGAAGAGCCGTTCGCCAAGGGCCAGAAGGGCTCGTCGGCGATGCCGCACAAGCGCAATCCGATCGGGTGCGAACAGATCGTCGGCCTGGCGCGGCTGATCCGCAGCAACGCCATGGCGGCGATGGAGAACGTGGCATTGTGGCACGAGCGCGACATCTCGCACTCGTCGGTGGAGCGCGTCATCCTGCCCGACAGCTTCATCGCGCTCGACCACATGCTGCGCCGCTTCACCCGCATCGTCAGTGGCATGGTGGTCTATCCTGACCGCATGCTCGAGAACCTCAATCGCTCGCGCGGCGTGGTGTTTTCGGGGCAGGTGTTGCTGGAGCTGGCGCGCCACGGCGTGTCGCGCGAGCAGGCCTACGAGTGGGTGCAGCGCAACGCCATGCGCGCGTTTCACGAGAAAACCGATTTCAAGCCATTGCTGCTGGCCGACACCGATATCGCGGCGGTGCTGCCCGCCGCCGAAATCGAGAAGGCGTTCGACCTGAAGGAACAGCTCCGCAACGTCGACGTCGTGTTTCAACGCGTGTTTGTCTGATCGGTTGGAGGGCGATGGCTTCAGCCGTCGCCATGGAGATGCGATGAAGGCTCGTGTGTATGTAACGTTGAAACCGTCCGTGTTCGATCCCCAGGGTCGCGTCGTCGCCGACGCGCTGCTGACGCTCGGTTATGAGGATGTGCAGGACGTCCGGCAAGGCAAGTTCTTCGAGGTCGAACTCGCCGCGACCGACGCGGCGGCGGCCAAGGCCCGGGTCACCGAGATGGCGGACAAACTGCTGGCGAATCCGGTGATCGAGAGCTATCGCGTCGAGGTCCTGGCATGAGACGGGAGTCGAGAGCCGGGCATCGGGAGTCGATCCCATGAAATTTTCAGTCGTGGTGTTTCCGGGTTCCAACTCCGACTACGACGCGTTCTACGCGGCCTCGACAGTGATCGGTGAAGACGCCGCCCTGGTGTGGCACAAGGACACCGACTTGCAGGGCGCCGACGCGGTGATTCTGCCGGGCGGCTTTGCGCACGGCGATTACCTGCGGACCGGCGCTATTGCGCGCTTCTCGCCGATCATGTCGGCGGTCCAGGCGTTCGCCGACCGCGGCGGCCCGGTGCTGGGTATCTGCAACGGCTTCCAGATCCTGCTCGAGTCCGGCATGTTGCCCGGCGCGATGGTCCGCAACGATCGCATCAAGTTTGTCTCACGGCTGGTGCCGGTCCGGGTGGAAGCCACCGACACGCCGTTTACCGCGGCCTGTGCCGAGCGGCAGGTCCTGCACATGCCGGTGGCCCACGGCGAAGGCAACTATTACGCCGACCCGGACACGCTGGCCGGGCTCGAGGCCAATCGCCAGGTGGTGTTTCGCTATTCGGACGCGGCCGGCGGGATTTCGCCGGCCAGCAACGTCAACGGCTCGCTCAACAACATTGCCGGCATCTGCAACCGGCAGCGCAACGTGGTGGGGCTGATGCCGCACCCCGAGCGCGCGACCGAGGCCCAATTGGGAAGCGCCGACGGGCGTGTCATCCTGGCGTCGGCGGTCAAGGCGCTCGCATCCCTTTCGAGGTAACGATACCGGTGGCTGTTATTGACGCGGCGGTTCTGGAACGGCACGGCATCAAGCCGGATGAGTACGAGCGCATTCTCGAGTTGATGGGCCGCGAGCCCAACCTGCTTGAGCTGGGCTTGTTCTCGGTGATGTGGTCGGAGCACTGCAGCTACAAGAGCTCGCGCGTGCACCTCAAGACGCTGCCGACCACAGGGCCGCGCGTCGTACAGGGCCCAGGCGAGAACGCGGGTGCGGTCGACATTGGCGGCGGCTTGTGCGCGGTCTTCAAGATCGAATCCCACAACCACCCTTCGTTCATCGAGCCGTACCAGGGTGCCGCTACCGGCGTCGGCGGCATCATCCGCGACATCTTCACCATGGGCGCGCGGCCGATTGCCCTGCTCAATGCCTTGCGGTTCGGATCGCTTGAGACCCAGCAGGCGCGACGCATTTTCGAAGGCGTAGTGGCCGGCGTCGGCGGCTACGGCAACAGCATCGGCATCCCGACCGTCGGCGGCGAGATCGTCTTCGACGAGATGTACGCCGGCAATCCGCTGGTCAATGTGCTGTGCCTGGGCATCTCTCGCATCGACGGCATCGTCAAGGGCGCCGCCAAGGGCGCCGGCAATCCGGTGTTCTATGTCGGCGCCAAGACCGGCCGCGACGGCATTCACGGCGCCACCATGGCGTCGGCCGAGTTCGACGAGAAGTCGGCGGAGAAGCGGCCGGCGGTGCAGGTCGGCGATCCCTTCATGGAAAAGCTCCTGATGGAGGCCTGCATCGAAGTGATGAAGACCGGCGCGGTGCTGGGCATTCAGGACATGGGTGCGGCCGGCCTCTCGTGCGCGACTTCGGAGATGGGATCGCGCGGCGGAGTCGGCATGACCATCGACGTGATGCACGTGCCGCAGCGTGAAACCGGCATGACGCCGTACGAAATCATGCTCTCGGAGTCGCAGGAGCGCATGCTGCTGGTGGTCGAGAAGGGCCGCGAGCACGAAGTCGAGGCCGTCTTCGAGAAGTGGGACCTGCACGCGGTGCAGGTCGGCGAGGTCATCGAGGGTTCGCGACTCAAGATTCACGAGCGTGGCGTGCTGGTCGCCGACGTGCCGAACCGGGCGCTGACCGACGAGGCGCCGGTCTACCGGCGGCCGATGCAGGAGCCGGCGTGGCAGCAGGGCGTGCAACGGCTGACGCTGGACGACCTCGGTGCGCCGCCGTCGGCACAGTCGGCGTTCGACCGCCTGCTCACCGTGCCGACCATTGCCAGCAAGCGCTGGGCCTACGGCCAGTACGACCACAGTGTCGGCACCAACACCATTGCTCAGCCCGGCATGTCGGCGGCGGTCGTGCGCGTCAAGGGCACGACGACGGGCCTGGCGGTGTCGGTAGATGGCAACGGCCGCTTCTGCTACCTCGACCCGCATCGTGGCGCCATGCTGGCGGTGGCCGAGGCGGCGCGCAACGTCGCCTGCGCCGGCGGCGAGCCGATCGGCGGGACCAACAACCTGAATTTCGGCAATCCCGAGCGGCCCGAGATCATGTGGCAGCTGGGTGAGGCGGTTCGCGGCATCGGCGAGGCGTGCCGGGCGCTTGGCATCCCGATCACCGGTGGCAACGTCAGTCTCTACAACGAAACCGAGGGCCGCGCAATCTTCCCAACGCCGGTGCTCGGCGTGGTCGGCCTGCTCGAGGACGCCAGCAAAACCACCACCCGTACATTCAAACAGCCGGGTGCGAGCGTCGTGCTGCTGGGCGATAATCTGGGTGAACTCGGCGGCAGCGAATACCTCGCCACCTTGCACGGCCTGGTGGCCGGTCAGCCGCCCGCGCTGGATCTGTCACGCGAAGCCGCCATCCAGAAACTGATCGTATCTTTGATCCGCGAAGGGTCGGTCGAGTCGGCGCACGATTGTTCCGAAGGCGGCCTGGCCGTCACCCTGGCCGAGTGCGCGTTTAACAGCGGCGGCATTGGCGTGACCGCAGACATCGCCGGGGTCCGGCTAAAGCCGGACACCACATCTGATGTCGCGTCCGGCTCTGATGTCGCGTCCGGCTCTGATGTGGCGTCCGGCTTTAGCCGGACCTTCAGTGTCAACGCCACGCTGTTTGGCGAGTCTGCCTCGCGCATCGTGGTCTCGGCGTCTGGCGAACGGCTCGACGGCGTCCTGGCTGCCGCCAAGGCTGCGGGCGTGACCGCGACCGTGATCGGCCAGACCGGCGGCGATCGGATTCGTTTGAGCGTGAATGGCACGGCCGTGGTCGATTCGGCGGTCGCCGCTGCCGAGCAGGCCTGGTCAACCTCGATTGCCAGCAGGATGGCAGGCAGGGCGCCCCGCTAGGGCGCCGGAGAAGATATGTTCGATAAGTTCCGCGACGAGTGCGGTGTCTTCGGCATCTACGGACACCCGGAAGCGGCGAAGCTGGCCTACCTGGGTCTCTACGCGCTCCAGCATCGCGGGCAGGAAAGCGCCGGCATCGCTTCTGCTGACGGCGAACGCGTGCGGCTCGTCCGCCAGATGGGCTACGTCAACGACATCTTCAATGAAGCCACGCTGGCCCCATTGAGCGGGCCGATCGCGATCGGTCACACGCGCTACTCCACGGCCGGCGAAAGCAGGCTGTCGAACGCGCAGCCCATCCTGATCGACTGCGTGCATGGCCAGGTCGGTATTTGCCACAACGGCAACATCGTCAATGCCAACGAAGTGCGCGATCGCCTGGTCCGCGCCGGATCGATCTTCCAGACCAACAGCGATACCGAAGTGGTGTTGCACCTGTATGCTCGATCGCAGGCGGGGTCGGTGGAAGACGCGTTGGTGGAATCGGTCACCCAGCTGACCGGGGCCTTCTCGTTTGCGCTGATCACGAAAGACAGCATGATCGCCGTGCGCGACCCCCACGGGTTCCGTCCACTGGCGCTCGGCAAACTGGACGAGGCCTGGGTCGTAAGTTCCGAGACCTGCGCCCTCGACCTGATTGGCGCCACCTATGTGCGCGACGTCGAGCCCGGCGAGGTGTTGATCGCCGGCCCCGATGGCCTGCGATCGATTAAGCCCTTCCCGAAGTCGGCGCTTTCGCACTGCATCTTCGAGCACGTCTATTTTGCCAGGCCCGACAGCGAAGTGTTCGGTCAGAGCGTCAACGAAGTGCGAACCAACCTCGGACGAGTCCTGGCCCGCGAGACCGGCGTCGACGCCGACGTGGTCGTGCCGATTCCCGACTCGGGCGTCTGCGCGGCGATTGGCTATTCGGAGGAATCCAAGATCCCGCTGCGCATGGGCCTGATCCGCAACCACTACGTCGGCCGTACCTTCATCGAGCCGGCGCAATCGATTCGCCATTTCGGCGTCAAGGTGAAGCTCAATCCTGTCAAGAGCATTCTCGCGGGCAAGCGCGTGGTACTGATCGACGACTCGTTGGTGCGCGGCACCACCAGCCGCAAGATCGTGAAGATGGTGCGCGCCTCCGGCGCCGCGGAGGTGCATCTGCGGATCAGTTGTCCGCCGACCATCTCGCCGTGCTTCTACGGCGTCGATACCCCGCGCCGTCAGGAGCTGATTGGCGCGACCCACACGCTCGAAGAGATTCGCAAGTACGTTGCCGCCGACACCATCGGCTACCTGAGCCTCGGCGGCCTGCTGTCGTCCGTGAAGGGGCAGGGGGCCTCCTACTGCACGTCCTGCTATACAGGACAGTACCCGGTGGCGTTCCCCCGCGATCACAATGGCTACCTCCAACTGTCGCTCAAGATTGATGGCCGCCGAGAGCTGCCGGAACAAGAGCCCGAAACAGTTGGCTAGGCCGCAGGTTGACGCGCGCCACGCGGCAGGGCTTCCGGGCGTGCGACAGACCGCGCTGGTCGTGGTCGTGCTTGCCGGTTTAGCCTGCCTGGCTGGCCTGCCGCTGTCCGCGCAGGAGCGTGGGCCTACCCCGGCGTCACCCGACGAGATTCGCCGGGCGATCAACCAGCTTGGCGACCTTGATTACCCGACCCGAATGGGCGCCGGGCGTACCATCCGCCGCGCACCGTCTGCCCAGGTGGTGGCGGCGCTGCTGCAGGCCGTGGTGGAACATGCCGACGGCTACATTCGTTACAAAGCGCTCGTGTTGCTGACCGGATTCAACGATCCGCGCACGGTCGACGCCATGCGCGAGGCCCTGGTCTCGCCCAACGATCGCCTGCGCGAAGTCGCGTTTGCCTACTTCGAACAGTTTCCCGAGCCGACGCTCGCGGCCCGGATGTTGGCCGCGCTCGACAAGGAGGAAGGCGAGTTCGTCCGGCCGGCCCTGATTCGGGCCCTCGCGGTGATTAACAAACAGCCCGGCGTCACTGATGCCTTGATTCGCGACGCCGGCCGCGGCGTTGATTTCTTCCGCAGCACCGTGATCGAGGCGCTCGGCGACTACCGGATCGCGGCGGCGGTGCCGAAGCTAATCGAGATCGCGAAGCTCGATGGGCCCCTTCAGGACGATGCGGCGACGGCGTTGGGAAAGATTGGCGACAAGTCAGCGCTCGGCACGCTCGCCGAACTCCAGCGCACGGCCGCCCGTGAGAACCAGCCCGCCATTGCCGCGGCGATTTGTCTAATGGGGACCAATTGTTCCTCGCATACCGGCTATCTCGAGAAGACCCTGGCGTTTGCCGACACCTACCCGGGCTACCAGGACCTCTTGCGCGGCGCCGCCGCGGGCCTCGGCAACATCGCGCGCCAGGGCGACGAAGAGTCCCTTCGCATCCTGTTCCGTGTCGGCATTCCCTCACAGGACCCGGTGCGCGCCCCGGTCACCCTCGCGATCGGCCTGGTAGCCCTGCGCAATACGCCGCTGATGCTGAAGGCGCTTGCCTCGCATCCCGATCAGGCGGGCGCCATCGGCATCCTGGCCGAGGCGTTTGACATGCTCGAAGAGGATCTCGAAGAGGAGCGGTTCTTCGTGGCCGTCCGGCGCGAGTACTGGGCCGCCGCCGATGGTTCGCCGACTCGCAGCCTGTGCGAACAACTGATCACGAGACTGGATTTCTAATGGATTACAAATCGTCTGGTGTCGACATCGATGCAGGTACCGAAACGGTGCGCCGCATCAGGCAATTGGCCAGGGCGACCTTCACGCCCGGAGTGCTCTCGGAGATCGGCTCGTTCGGCGGGTTGTTCAGGCTCGACACCACCGCCATGAGCGAGCCGGTACTGGTCTCGAGCGCCGATGGCGTCGGTACCAAGCTCAAGGTGGCGTTCATGGCCAACCTGCACACCACCATTGGCGTCGACCTGGTCAACCACTGTGTCAACGACATCCTGGTGCAGGGCGCGATGCCGCTGTTCTTTCTGGACTACCTGGCCACCGGCCAGCTGTCACCCGACGTCGCCGAACAGATCGTGCAGGGTCTGGCTCGGGCCTGCCAGGACAACGGGTGCGCGCTGCTTGGTGGCGAGACGGCGGAGATGCCGGGTTTCTACCATGACGGAGAATACGATGTTGCCGGTTTTATCGTCGGTGTTGTCGATCGGCCCCGCCTGATCGACGGCAAGTCCATCGCCCCGGGTGATGTCCTGCTCGGCTTGCCCTCGTCTGGCCTGCACACCAATGGCTATTCGCTGGCGCGCAAGATCGCGTTCGAGCAACTGGGGCTGAACGTCGATACGCACGTGCCGGACCTGGGCGAAACCGTGGGGCAGGCGCTGCTGCGGCCCCATCGCTCGTACTTGCCGGTGATCAAGCCGATGCTCGGCACCGGTGTGATCAAGGGCATGGCGCACATCACCGGCGGCGGCATCACCGACAACCTGCCGCGCGTGCTGCCGGCCGGGACGGCGGCGCGGGTCAACCGCACGTCGTGGCGCGTGCCCGCGATCTTCCGCTGGCTGGGCGAGTCCGGCCGGGTGCCGGAATACGACCTCCGCCGCGCCCTCAATATGGGCATCGGCATGATCCTGGTGGTCGGGAAGAGCGAGGTTGACGGCGTGCGCAAGGCGCTGCTCAATGCCGGTGAGGCCAACAGCATCGTGATCGGCGATATCGTCGCGGGCGATCCTGGCGTCGAGTACGTATAGGCACCTGCAGCACACCGCCCCAATCAACCGAAGGCGCAGCCAAGGATCGGCTAAAGGGCGAAGCGGTGTAGGATGCGGCGATGAATCGCCGCGCGCTGCTGCAATGGCTGGCTTCCGGCGCCGTCACGCTGCCGGTGTGGCGCGCCGACCTGTCGGCGGCCGCGCTGACGCAGGCCGACCTGCTCAGCACGGGTCACGTGTTTGTCCTGCGTGACGTCGCGAGCACAGTGTTGCCCTCGGTGCTTGGCGCCAAGGGCCAGGACGAAGCCGTCGACAATTTCCTGCGCTGGCTGCGCGATTACCGGGAAGGCGTACCGCTGTCCCACGGTTACGGCGAGCCGCGGCTGGTGCGAACGGGACCCTCGCCGGCCTCTGGTTACGGTACCCAGATCGCTGCGCTGCAAATGGCGGCCACCGAGCGTGGCGGGCGCTTTGGTGCCCTGCCCCTGCCGGCGCGGCGTGCCATTCTCGATGAGGCGTTCGCGCAGGCAGGGATCCAGTCCCTGCCGTCGCGTCCCGACGGCCAGCACATAATCGCCGACCTGATGGCCCATTACTTCCGCAGCAGTGCCGCCAACGATCTCTGCTACAACGTGCGGATCGGGCGACACACGTTCCGCGCGATTCGGGTCACGACTGTGCGGCCGGTGCCGCTGAATGGAGGGCGAGGGCTTTAGCCCTCGCCTTGATCATGCCGGTCCACGAATCCGACGTCTGCGTCATCGGCGGGGGTATCACCGCCGCCATGCTGGTGGAGCGTCTGGCCGAGCTCAAGCCCGGCCTGAGTATCACCGTGGTCGAAGCGGGCCGGTCGATCTTCGATCGCGAGAACCGCGGCCGCTATCACCAGCGCGCGCTCGAGTACGGCGAACATCCCTGGCACGACGATTTCATCGAGGACCAGCGGGCGAAGGGCATGATCTCCATGACAATGGCGGTCGGGGGACAGGCGCTGCATTGGGGCGGGGCCTGCAACCGATTCTCCGAAGAAGACCTGCGTTTGAAGTCGCTCTACGGCCTTGCCGATGACTGGCCAGTTTCGTGGGAGGAACTCGAGCGCTACTACGTGCAAGCCGAGCGCCGCCTGAACGTGGCCGGTGACCCGAGCCCGTATCCCGAAGATCGCCGCTCGGCTCCCTATCCGCAACCGGCGATGCCGTTGTCGTACAACCTGCAGGTTCTCAAGCAGTGGGCAGAGCAGAGCGGCCTGAAGTTTTCACCGCTGCCGATGGCGCGCAACGTGAGTGCGCCGTTTGGCGGCCGCGGACAGTGCGGCCTCTACGACACTTGCGGCGACGTTTGTCCCACCGGCGCGCGCTATTCGCCTGACTACACCTATCAGCAATTGATCGCCGCCAAGAAGGTGACGCTGCACGACCGGATGTTGATCCGCCGCCTCGCGGTGGACGAGGGACGATCGACGATCGCCATGGCGCAGGGGTTCCATCAGGATCGACCGGGCGAAGTGACCGAGTATCGCGCGAAGCAGTTCGTGCTCGCGTCGGGACAGTGCTGGAGCCCGCACCTCCTGTTGATGTCGGCCAGCGCGCGGTTTCCGGATGGCGTCGCCAACCGCTCCGGCCTGGTCGGCCGCTTCATGAATGGCCACAAGTTCATCTCTGCCCAGGCGGCGATTGACGCCGAGACGTTTCCCGGGCAGAACATGACCCACAGCTTGATTTCGCGCGAACACTTCCGCTGCGCCACCGGCAAAGCGTTCGTGCGGCACGATACCCGGGTATGGGAAAGCTCGGCCGGTAAGGAGCCGCGGCTGCGTGGCGCGGACGGTAGGTTGCTGCTGGGCGACGAATTGCTGAACGAGTGGCGGGGGCGGGCGCTCAAGGGCAGTTCGGTCCGGCTGCGGACTTACTACGACTCGCATCCGTCCATCGACAGCCGGCTCTCGCTCGATCCGGCGTCGAAGAACCGCTATGGCGACCCCATGCCGAAAATCGAGCATCAACTGGACGCGGCCGCCCAGGCGCGCGAAGGCGCCACGCTGGCGCATTGCAGCGCCGTATTCGAGCGCATGGCACGCGCCAGCAACGGCCGGCTGACGAGTAAACCGTCGGTGTCGTCCTATTGGGATCACCCGGCTGGCGGCTGCCGCATGGGCGCCGATCCGTCCACGAGCGTCTGCGACAGCTTCGGCCGCACCCACGATCACGAGAATTTGTTCGTGATCGGCGCGCCGACGCTGCCGACAGGAGGCTGCACCAACGGCACTCTGACGTTCGTCGCCCTCTCCCTGCGCTCCGCCGAGAAGATCGCTGGTTAAAGGGGTCGGGGATCTTTTCTCGGACGGCCGATCTGCCGCATCGACAGACCACAGAATGGCGCGACAGCGCGCTGCCATTGAGGGCTGCCAATAGGGAAACCTCGTCGCATCATTCCGCGCAGGGCCTCCAGTTCGGCTTCGCTTTCCGGCCCATTGACAATGTCCCTCCAGTCTTCTGGTTTCGGAATTGGCCACATGGACAGCCAATCCATGTCGCTATTTCTGCCACCTGACGAGAGGCTGGACCATGTCCAGTCTTCCGCCTTGCTGACGAGTCCCGCGCGCAGAGGGTTGCGTTCGACGTAACGACAAACGCGAAGGAAATACCGCTCGGTCTGAACGGGAAGTGCCATGAAGCGGCCTTGGTAGAGAGATCCCGTGCCCCGGGTGCCGTGAGCGGCGTGCCATCGCTGGGCGTGGGTGCCGGTAACCCAGTGCATCAGATGGGAGAGATCCGCGACCCGATCGCACTGAACGACGAAATGCCAGTGATTCGGCATCACACAATACGCAACCACGGTCACGTTGGATCGCGGCAAGCCTTCCCTCAGGACACTCAGGAATGCCTGGTAGTCCTTGTCGTGGTGAAACAGTGTCGCGCGCCGAACCGCGCGATTGAGGACGTGGAACACCGTCCCTTGCAGCGTATGGCGAAGGCGTCTGGGCATGTTTGGGCTCCGGTTTGCGAGTTACTATTCGCAAAGTGGATGCCAGCCAGAAAAGATCCCCGACCCCTTTACTGGGAGTTCTCATCTCGGGACGCGGCTCGAACCTCAAGGCGATAATCGACGCCATTGCCGCTGGACGGCTGGACGCGTCGATCGGTCTGGTGCTCTCGAACAAGCCAGACGCGCCTGGGCTGGATCACGCGCGGCACGCTGGCATCGAGACGTTGGTGCTCAGTCACAAGGACTTTGCCAGCCGAGAAGACTTCGACCGGGCCATGGTGAAGGCACTGTCGGACCGTCAGGTCTCACTGGTGTGCCTGGCCGGATTCATGCGCCTGCTGAGTCCGGTATTTGTCGACGCCTTCTCGAACCGGATACTCAACATCCATCCGTCCTTGCTGCCGAAATACCCCGGCCTTCACCCGCAGCAGCAGGCTCTTGACGATGGAGCGCAGGTCAGCGGCGCCACTGTTCATTTCGTGAACAATGACCTCGACGCCGGCCCGGTCATCCTCCAGCGCGAGGTCCCGGTCCTTGTCGGCGACACGGCCCAGACGCTGGCCGCCCGAATCCTGGATGTGGAGCATCGCCTCTATCCCGAGGCCGTCCAGCTGGTGCTCGACCGCCTTCGCTAGACAGCGGCCGGGCGGAGCGTCAACACCGCGACATCGGGCGGGCAGTTCACCCGTACCGGGACATAGACTGTCCCGACCCCGCGGCTGACAAACAGTGAGGTGTTCTCGCGTGTGGCAAAGCCCGCCAGCACGGGAAACTTGCGCCCGGCGATTGCGCCGATCGCGGGAATGATCACCTGTCCGCCATGGGTGTGCCCCGACAGAACCAGCTGCACATCGAGCGCGGCCGCCTCAACCAATCGCCGCGGATCGTGCGCCAGCAGGATGGTCGTCCCACCGGTCCCTTTCAACACCCCGGCGATCTCTCCAGCCGTGCGCGTCCAGAAACGAATGCCGGCAATGTCCAGCCGTTCGCCTCGCACCATGATTGCCGTGCGCTGGTCCTTAAGGACGGTGAACCCTCGGGCCGAGAGTGCCGCCGGCACCTCGCGCTCGTCGTCGTGGTTGCCCAGCACGGCGAATGATCCGAATGGTGCGTGCGCCAGGGGGGCCAGCAACTCCGCGACGGGCTGTGCGTAAGTCCGATCGAAGAAGCTGACGTAGTCTCCGCCCAGCACGACGATGTCGGGGGCGACCTCCTGCAGGGCGGCCACCGCGCGGGCGACGTCCTCGGTCGAGACGACCGCGCTGTGGTGGACATCGGTGATCATCCCGATGCGCAAGCCATCGAGCGCGGGTGGCAGCCCCCGCACGGCAACGTCCCGGACGATGCGTTCTATGCGATGGCGCTCGTAGGCGACGCCGTAGGCGGCGACTCCCGTGAGAGCACCGGCCGTGACGACGGTGGCCGAACGAAGAAAGTCGCGGCGCGTCAGGGCCACGGGGGCAGTGTATGAGGAAAGTTGAAAGTTGAGAAGTTGACAGTTGAAAGTTGAAGTTGGCAGTTCAGTTTCAGTTGGAAGTTATAGTTGTCCGTTATGGGAGTATTTGACGAATTCGAGTGGCGGGGCATGGTGTCCGAAAAGACCGAGGGTGCGCGGGAGGCCCTGGCGGCTGGACCGGTGACCGCCTACATCGGGTTCGATCCGACGGCGCCGAGCCTCCACGTGGGATCTCTGCTGACCGTGATGGGGCTGGCCCGCCTGCAGCGTTTCGGTCACACCCCGATTGCGATCGTCGGCGGCGGCACCGGCATGATTGGCGATCCCAGCGGCAAGTCGCAGGAGCGCAATCTGTTGTCGAGCGAGCAGGTGGATGCCAACGTGGCCGGCATCCGGGCTCAGCTGGAGAAGTTCCTCGATTTTTCCGCCACGCCCAACGCCGCCCGCATCGTCAACAACGCCGACTGGCTGGGCGCGATTGACGTGCTCTCGTTCCTGCGTGACGTCGGCAAGCACTTCACC
>JAKFYH010000009.1:22500-141344 GCA_021730945.1 Acidobacteriota bacterium
TAATATTCCGGAACTACTGACAGATCGTTATCACGATGGGGGGACGCAGGAAGCTATGCGGGCCTGGTTTTGGTTATCCAGGTTTAGACATGTAGGGGGAACAGACAGGCAAATCCGTTTGTTCGCAAACCCTGAGGTGTCATAGCGATGGCCGCAAGGCCAATAAAGCCGCAGACGCTACGCTGCCGAGAAAAGCCTCTAAGGAGATCTGTAAGTACCCGTACCGCAAACCGACACAGGTAGGTGAGGAGAAAATCCTCAGGCGCAAGTGAGAATCATCGTTTAGGAACTAGGCAAAATTACCCCGTAACTTCGGGAGAAGGGGTGCTCTCTGCTGTCAGTGTCCACGCGGCACGAAGCGGCAAGGAGTTGCAATAAAGAGGGTCAAGCGACTGTTTACTAAAAACACAGGGCTCTGCTAAGTCGAAAACGACGTATAGGGTCTGACGCCTGCCCGGTGCCGGAAGGTTAAAAGGAGAGGTCAGCCGCAAGGTGAAGCCTTGAATTGAAGCCCCGGTAAACGGCGGCCGTAACTATAACGGTCCTAAGGTAGCGAAATTCCTTGTCGGGTAAGTTCCGACCTGCACGAATGGCGTAACGATTTGACCGCTGTCTCAACGATGAACGCTGCGAATTTGTGGTACCGGTGAAGACGCCGGTTGCCCGCCATAAGACGAAAAGACCCCGTGCACCTTTACTGCACCTTAGTAGTGAATGTTGACGACGTATGCGCAGCATAGGTGGGAGACTTTGATCCCAGGCTCTCGGGCTTGGGGGAGTCAACAGTGAGATACCACCCTTACGCCTTCGACGTTCTAACTGAAACCCATTATCTGGGTTCAGGACACTGCTAGGCGGGTAGTTTGACTGGGGCGGTCGCCTCCTAAACTGTAACGGAGGCGCACGAAGGTTCGCTCAGGCTGTTTGGAAATCAGCCATAGAGTGCAAAGGCATAAGCGAGCTTAACTGCGAGACCTACAAGTCGAGCAGATGCGAAAGCAGGTCTTAGTGATCCGGTGGTCCCGCATGGAAGGGCCATCGCTCAACGGATAAAAGGTACGCCGGGGATAACAGGCTGATCTGGGCCAAGAGTTCACATCGACGCCCAGGTTTGGCACCTCGATGTCGGCTCATCGCATCCTGGAGCTGTAGCAGGTTCCAAGGGTCCGGCTGTTCGCCGGTTAAAGCGGTACGTGAGCTGGGTTTAGAACGTCGCGAGACAGTTCGGTCTCTATCTATGGTGGGCGCAGGAAATTTGAGAGGATCTGACCTTAGTACGAGAGGACCGGGTTGGACGGACCGCTAGTGTACCAATTGTCACGCCAGTGGCATCGTTGGGTAGCTAAGTCCGGAAGGGAGAAACGCTGAATGCATCTAAGCGTGAAACCCACCTCAAGATGAGATTTCCCTGGACGCAAGTCCCTAAAGGCTCCAAGTAGACCACTTGGTCGATAGGTCGGGTGTGGAAGCGTAGCGATACGTTCAGCTAACCGATACTAATCAGCCGTGAGGCTTGACCATTTATTCACTTCTTTTGATTGTGAATGTGTGGTCAAAAAAACTAGTCATTGCAGAATATTCAGGTCCGCCTTCGCCGCTCACGCGGCTACGGCGGGCCAGCTTGATGTTTCGATTGAGCGAATTGCTTAGGAATTCTAGGTAGCGATCGAACGATTGAAACGTCAAGTCACAATATGCTCTGGGACGATCCTCCCTCGCGCCTGTCCGCCTCCACCCTTCGGGGCTTCGGCGAGACAAGCTGGCGCCGGCCACATAGGCCGTCAGCGCAACGGGCGAGGAATCCCAGGCACCAAGTTTCCCGGTGGCCATAGGAGCAGGGTCACACCCGTTCCCATTCCGAACACGGAAGTTAAGCCTGCTACCGCCGATGGTACTGCCCGCGCAGGTGGGTGGGAGAGTAGGTCGCTGCCGGGGATTAATTTAGCTAGTCGGCCCTCCGGGCCGACGGTCGCAACGCAAGCGTTGCGACGCCTGAGCCCAAGTCCGAAAAGACTTGGGCTTTATCTTTGTACGCCGAAACCCGCCTAGAATGATGGCAGTGTTGACAGCGCCAGTGACGGCCGCGCGGTATCTGATCGTTGGCCTGACCATCAGCCTCCTATTCGCTGCGCCAACCCGACTCCGCGCCCTTGATCCAGCCCGGGCGATCACCCAGTACACACACAACGTCTGGCAAACCAAGGACGGCCTGCCGCAAAACACCATCACCGCTGTCGCCCAAACACCCGACGGCTATCTCTGGCTCGGCTCTCGAGAAGGCCTCATCCGCTTCGATGGCACCAGGTTCACGGTCTTCGATTCGCGAACCACTCCAGAAATCACGCAGGACCAGGTGCTCAGCCTCCTAGCCGACCGGCGCGGCCGCCTGTGGATCGGCACCTGGGGCGGCGGGCTGGTTCGCTTCGAAGCGGGCAAGTTCACGCGCTATTCCGGTGAAGACGGACTTCCCGGCGAGTTGATCTCGGCCCTGCATGAAGACCGGCTCGGCCGCCTCTGGGTGGGCACGGATGGCGGCGGCCTTGCGCGCGCCGAGTCCGGCAACAACGGCAACCCCGAGATGGGCAAGCCGCAACATTTCATTGCCGAGCCCTCGCGAGGCGCGCTCGGTCTTAGTATTCGCGCCATTACCGATGACGAGAGCGGACTATGGGTGGCGACCGAGGCCGGCCTGGCCCACCTTGGCTCCGGCGGTGAACTCATTTCCTACGGGACGGCCCAGGGGCTATCACGAACCAGCGTGCGATCCTTACTGCGCGATCGCAGCGGCTCACTCTGGGTTGGAACCGACCTCGGCCTCAACCGCTACCGCGACGGCAAGTTCACCGTCCTGACCCGTGCCCATGGGCTTTCGAGCAACGTCATCGTCTCGCTCGTTGAAGACCGCCACGGCAATATCTGGATTGGCACCGACGGCGGCGGCGTCAATCGGTGGCGCGACGGCTCGCTCACTTCATTCACCTCCAAGCAAGGCCTCTCGAACGATTCGATCCTCGCCATGCTCGAGGACCACGAAGGCAGTCTGTGGATCGGCACCAATCTTGGCGGGCTGAACCAGCTCAAGACCGGACGGTTTACGCCCTTCGGCGTTCCCGAGGGCCTGTCGCAAGACTACATCCGCGCCATCCATGAGGACCGCCAGGGGACGCTCTGGATCGGCACCGAGGGCGGCGGCCTCAATCGCGTTCGCGATGGCCAGATCACCACATTCACCACCAGGAACGGGCTTTCGAACGACATCGTGTTTGCCATCGCCGAGGATCGCGACGGAAGCCTCTGGATTGGCACTGACAACGGACTCACCCGCCTGCGCAACGGCCGGTTCGAGCAGTTCCACGCCGAGATGGGCATGTCGAATGACAGCGTCCTGGCGCTGCACCAGGATCGCGCCGGCGCGTTGTGGATTGGCACCTACGCCGGTGGTCTCAACCGCTATGAGAACGGCCGGTTCACGGCGTTCACCACCAAGGAAGGCTTGTCCCACGACACCGTCAACGTCATCACCGAAGACCGTGACGGCAACCTCTGGATCGGCACCCGCGGTGGCGGCCTGAATCGCTACCGTGACGGCAAATTCACCGCGTTCACGACCCGGGACGGCCTCTCAGACGACCTGGTGTTCGCCTTGCACGAAGACGCAGAGGGCGCCCTCTGGATTGGCACTTACGGCGGCGGCCTCACCCGTTACAAGGGCGGCCAATTTACCGTCGTCTCCGAACGCCAGGGCCTCTTCGACAACGTCGTCCACCGAATCATCGCAGACGGCCGCGGCGATCTGTGGATGAGCAGCAACAAGGGCATCTTTCGGGTGGCCAAGCGCGAGCTCGATGAGGTCGCCGACAACACTCGCGCCTCGGTGACGTCGGTCAGCTACGGCCTTGCCGACGGCCTGCGCAACGTCGAATGCAACGGCGGTGCGAACGCCGGCACGATTACCCAGGCTGGCATCGTGTGGTTTCCCACGATCGCCGGTGCAGTCGCCATCGACCCGGCCAACCTGGTCGTGAACACGGTCCCGCCGCCGGTTCTGGTTGAAGAGGTGCTGGTCGACGGCCGGCAGGTTGCCGGCGACCCCGTCATTCGCATCCCGGCCGCGGCACAAACGCTCGAAGTTCACTTCACCGCGCTCAGCCTGAGTGCGCCGGCAGCGGTCCGCTTTCGCTATCGGCTCGAAGGACTTGAGGACGAGTGGGTGCAAGCAGAGGGACGCCGGACCGCCTACTACTCGAAGCTGCCGCCAGGCAGTTACCGGTTTCACGTCATTGCGGCCAACAACGACGGCTTGTGGAACGAGGAAGGGGCGGCCATTACCATTTCCGTGGCGCCACGCCTGCTGGAGACGATTTGGTTTCGCGGGATGGTGGGCGTGTTCTTGCTGCTGGCGGGCCCTTTGTTCTACCGCTATCGGGTCCGACGGCTGACCGCTCAGAAGGTTGATCTCGAGCGGATCGTCGCCGAGCGCACGGCCTTGCTCGAGGCGGCCAACGCGCGTCTTGAGCAACTGGCTCGCGAGGACGGCCTGACCGGGCTGCTCAACCGTCGCGCCTTTGACCGGGCGCTCGAAGAGGAGTGCCGCCGGGCCAGCCGCCTGCACTCGCCGCTGTCCCTCATGTTGATCGACCTCGACGCGTTCAAGGCCTACAACGATCATTTCGGACATCAGGCCGGCGACGCCTGCCTTCGCGAGGTGTCGCGAACGGTGGCGGAAGCCAGCCGTCGGGCAGGCGAACTGGTGGCGCGGTATGGTGGAGAAGAGTTGGCCGTCATTATCCCAGGCGACTCGCCCGACAGCGTGACCCGACAGGCCGAACAATTGCGGGCCAGGATTCAGGAACTGGCCATGCCTCACCCCGGCTCAAAGGCTGGCGTGGTCACTGTCAGCATTGGCGTTGCCATTGGCCCGGTTGGCGGTGACGTGACCCCGAACGCCATTATCGCCTGCGCTGACCGGGCCCTTTATCTGGCCAAGGAACGCGGCCGCAATCGCATTGAGATCGATCGCATGCCCTAGGCCGGGCCGTCGATCCTCTTTCGCATCATTACGCGCCGGCCCTCCTCGGAGAACTCCACCGTGTCCATCAGCTCGTTGATGAGGAACACACCGCGGCCGCTGGCCTTTAACACATTATCGCCAACCAGTGGATTCGGGACTGCCTCCACATTGAAGCCGGGCCCGGGATCGCGAATGACGATCACCACTTCGCCGGCCGTGTCGAAGGTCACCGAGCATTGGACTTTCTTGGTAGGGTCGTTCTTGCAGCCGTGACGAATGGCGTTGGCGAGCCCCTCCTGTAGTGCCAGCTCCACCTTCATCACTTCATCTTCGGGCCATCCCTTGTTGGTCAGCAACTCCGTGACACCTTCGCCAACCGTGGTCATGGCCGCCGGATCGGCGGGAATGGTGATGTTGAGCGCACACGTGGAGCAATACGGGAGCAGGCCGCCAAGCTTCTCCAGTCCATCGATGGCTACCCGCAACTCGTCGAGCTTGCGCCGCAGCTCCAGTTGCGATTCGGCCTGGCGCCGCAGCGCCTTCAGAGCCTCCTCCTGTCCCGCGGTCAGCGTTCGCGGCCGGTTGTCGACGACGCAGATGGTGCCGAGCGGGTCTCCGTCGCGGGTCAGCAACGGCGCCCCGGCGTAGAACCGTATGTGCGGATCGTTTACCACCATCGGGTTGTCGCGAAAGCGGCCGTCGGTCAGCGTGTCGGTCACGACGAACAGGCCGGGTTGCTCGATCGCGTGTGAGCAGAACGAAATGTTTCGGGCGGTTTCCTTGACGTCGATGCCGACCTTCGACTTGAACCACTGACGGTTCTCGTCGACCAGGGTAATCAAGGCGATCGGTGTGCCGCACACCTGCGACGCCAGGAGCGTCAGGTCGTCGAAGGCCTGTTCCGGGTCGGTATCAAGGATGTGATACGCGTGGAGGGCCTTGAGCCTGCCGGCTTCATTCGCGATCATTGCGTGCCTCACTTTGCCGCCATCAGGGGCTTGACGTGGTTGGCAATCTGTTCGTGGGTCGCGAACCACACCCCGGGCTTGCTCTTGATGTATTGGACGAGTTTCTCGAGCATGGCGGTCCGGGATCGGTGTCCCATCAGGTGTGGATGCATGGTCAACAGGAACAGCCCGCCTTCGCCGTACGCGACATCAAACTCGGACTGGAACACCTCGAAGACATCCCCCACGGAGGGGTTTGAGCCGTCGGCGTTGCTGCCGAAGTAGGGTGCATCGTCCAGGATGCGTTCGATCGGCAGCTCAACGACTCCGGTGGGCGCGCCATCCAGCAGGAGTTCGTAGGCATCGTCGCTGGCCATCAGGCTGCTGTCGTAGAGGAAGCCGGCCGCCTTCACCTGGCCCATGGTCCAGGCGCTGAACTTCCACGATGGCGCGCGGTAGCCGACCGGCCGTTTGCCAGTCATCTTGGTCAGGGTGTCGATTGAGAGGTCGAGGAGGCGCTGCTCCTCGTGCTCGTCGTTCAGCAGCGGCAGGCGTTCGTGAATCCACCCATGGACACCGATTTCGTGGGCCACAGATGACACAGATGACGGAGTTACCGGGGCCGCAGATGACGCAGACGACACCGATGACGCAGATCCGGTGCCCATGATCTGCTGAATCATCTCCGGATGCAGGACGGCGCTGGCGGCCGGGATGAAGAACGAGGCCGGAACGCCCTGGCGGTCCAGCATTCGCAGGATGCGTGGCAGGCCGTCGATCGCGCCGTATTCGCCGCGCGACAGAATTTCGGAGTCCAGGTTTCCGGTCGAGAGGGTGGCGGTGGCATTGTCGACGTCGAACGACAGCCCGACGGCGACGCGGGCGCCGTTGGGCCAGGCTCCCTTCAGGCGCCGGCCGGCGCTGACGTGAAACATCTGGCTTTTGAGCTGATTCACGGACAGTTGGGTGCCAGGCAGTGGGTGAAGCCGGGTGATGTCGTTGGCGGCATGGGGAGGCGCTGGTGCGCACGCGGCCAGCAGGATGAGCGCCGCGATCGGCAATCGGGTCATGGGGCAGTCTAACCCGGCCGAGGGAACTTCGGCTGGACACGCATCGTATGAATAGGCATAGTTATACTATGCCTAAGCACGCCGGCCTGCCTCCTGGCACCCTCGTCATGTTGATTCTGCGAGTCTTGCGCCCGGCGCCGCTGCACGGCTACGCGATTGCCCAGCGAATCCGCCAGCTTTCGAGCGAACAGCTGAGCGTAGAGGAGGGCTCGTTGTATCCAGCCCTTCAGAAGCTCCTGGTCAATGGTTGGGTGAAGGCCGACTGGACCACTTCCGAATCCGGTCGAGAGGTGCGTAGCTACAAGATCACGGCAAAGGGGCTTAAGCAACTCGACGCGGAACGAGACGACTACCAGCGCATGGCCGCCGCGATCGCCGCGATTCTCGGATCAGCCTAGGCCGCAGATGCCACAGCCGCAGATTACACGGATGACGCAGAGGGGTAGTGGGAGCCGGGCATGAGTATCACGTGGTGGCGTCGGTTGTGGCACTTGCTGAATCGCCGGCGATTCGAGCGCGATCTGACGCGCGAGATGCGGGAGCACCGCGATGCCATGCCGGACCCGGCGACCTTCGGCGATCCGCATCGGCTTCTCGAGTATTCCAGGGACGCGTGGGGTTGGAACTGGCTCGACGATGGGTGGCAGGATTTCAAGGCCGGGATGCGTGCGCTGCGGCGCTCGCCGGCGTTCACCGTCACGGCGATTCTGATCCTGTCCTTCGGCATTGGCCTCAACCTGACTCTCTACCAGCTGGCGAATGTCGTCGTACTCCGTCCGCCCGCCGTCAGGCAGCCGGAAACGCTTGCCCGACTATATCGGCAGTCGCCGCGTTGGAATCACACCGACTTTCCGTACGTGGCGTCGCAAGTGGTCGCGCGTGACAACACGGCGCTATCGGCGGTGTTGCTCGAAGCCTGGACGCCGGTGGTCTGGGGTGAAGCGAACGGACTGGCCGCCTCGTTCGTGTCGGCCAACTGGTTCAGTGAGCTCGGCTACGGGCCGTTTCTTGGCCGCGTCTTCGCTCCCGAGCTCGACGGCCTCGCCGGTGCCGCGGCGACCGTCGTGGTCAGTCACGAGTTCTGGCGAGCGGATTTGGGATCCGATCCGGCCGTGATCGGAACCACCGTGCTGATCAACAAGCGCCCGGCCACGCTGATTGGCGTCATGCCGGCCACGTTTCCCGGCATCGATCGCGACCAGACAGCCGTTTGGCTTCCGATTAGCCAGCGCGAACACTACTTTCCAGACAGTCCGTTCTTGCGCGCCTGGGACTCGGCCAACACCACCATCTATGGACGCCTCAAGGACGGTGTCTCGCCGCAGGCAGCGCGCGAGATGTTGAGGTCGACCATGGCCGCGATTCACCGGGAACAGCCTGAGCACTTTGCTGCCGATGAATGGCTCGAGCCGGCCATGGGCACGGCGAACTTCATGCTCCCTGCCGAGCGCCTGCAGATGCTCGGCGTCATGTCGCTGTTGGGAGCGCTCAGCAGCCTGGTGCTCCTGGTGGCGGCGGCCAACCTCGGCAACCTGGTTCTATCGAGAGCCACGGTTCGCGCCCGCGAACTGGGCGTGCGAATCGCCCTCGGCGCCCGGCGTTCGCGCATCGTCAGGCAACTGCTGATTGAGACCATGCCGCTGGGCCTGGCCGGGGCCGTGTGCGGATTGATCTTCGCGAACTGGGCGGCGAACCTGGTTGCCTTGCTGGCGGATCTGCCGCCGTACCTCGACTTCGGTCCAGACTGGCAAGTGGTGCTGGTCGGCCTCGGCCTGGGCGCTTTGGCCCTGGCGGTGGCAGGGGCGCTGCCGGCGTGGAAGGTCGCTCAGCAGGAATTGGCCGTGGCTATCAAGGACGGTGGCCAGCAGGTGTCGATGCGGCTTGACCGCGCGAACTTGCGACGGCTGATGGTCGCGATCCAGGTGGCCGGCAGTTGTGTGCTGCTGGTCGTGGCGGCGATGACGGCCCGTGGTCTGCAACAGGTGCTGACCTCCGATCTGGGGTTCAAGTACGAGCAGAGTGCGGCGTTGGCCGCGGGTCTCGGCGGCCACGGCATCACCGGCGATGCGGCTCGCGCGTACTGGGCGACGGTAAAGGAGCGGGTGCGAGCAAACCCAGAGACACTGGAGGCGGCCTTGGTGCTGGCGCCGCCGCTCGGTGGCCGTGTACACGAGACGGGTTACGGCGATGCGCCGGGCTTAAGAGTGATCGCCAACCATGTCGAGCCCGTGTTCTTTTCGCTGATGGAGATTCCGTTGCTGGCGGGACGGACCTTCGATGCGACCGACTCCGCCGCCACCGCCGTGATCATCAGTCGCAGGTTGGCCGAACAGATGTATGGCAGCCTCGATGTGCTGGGGAAGGGATTTCCCAGGACCGAGCCCACCGACACCATCATCGGCGTCGCTGGTGACGCGGCGTCCATCCGGCTCGGTGCCACTGGTGTCGCAGAGCTCTACCGGCCATTGGCCGACGCAGACTACGAGGACGTTGTGCTGATCGCCAGGGCTCGAAGTGATCCGGCGCGGTTGCTGCCGGTGTTACGCGCGGCTGCGGTCGCCGACCCGCGAGTATTCCCCGAGGCCCGGCTCTTGCGGGACGACTTCGAACGCCAGGTCTTCGGCACCCGCATGGCCAGCGGCATCGCCGTATCGGTTGGCCTGCTCACACTCGGGCTCGCCTGCATCGGGATCTTCGGTGTGGTGTCGTACGGCGTCGCGCTCCGTACCAAGGAGATCGGCATTCACCTCGCGCTGGGCGCCCGCCGAAGCGCCGTGTTTCTGCTGGTGATGCGTCAGGTGGTCTCGCCGGTGTCCCTTGGCATGCTTGCGGGCATCGCCGCTGCTGCGCCGATCGGGATGGCCCTGGCCCGCAGTCCGCTTCAGGTGCAATCGACCGACCCGTTGGCCTACCTTACCGGGCTCCTGGTGTTTGTGATGGCCGCGGCCATTGCCGCGATCGTGCCGGCGATGCGGGCGCTCAAGGCCGATCCCCTTCGCTCGCTGCGATACGAGTAGGTCAAGGTCTCGCGCAAGCGCATTCGGGCCGGGGTCCACGAGAGCGGGTATGGCGCTGCCGTTCGTCCCAGCAATCTCATGACAGCGCGCCGCCGGGCATGCCACTGGCATGGCGTCCCGCTATCCTGACCGGGTGGCCGGCAGTCCCTCGGGAGTAGAGGATGGCATCGCCCGACTAGTGCTGACACCACTGGTCGGCGTGACCGTGCCGAACCTGGCTGGGATGATCGATCATTCGTCCCACTCCGCGGCCGGCCTGCTCGGCGCCTATCTCTGGTTCATCGCCGTTGCCTTTGTTACCTGGGAAGGCAACCTCCGGCTCTATTTGCGTTTCCAGGATCGCACAGCGTGGCTGAACCAGCCGTGGCACCGGGTGCGGTTGCTGGTTGGGTTGATCTTGCTGTTCACGATTCCGCTGACGGTATCGGCGCTGTGGGGCTGGGCGGCGATCAGCAACGATCCAAACGCGAATTGGCGATCGATCGGCACGGCGGTGCTGGCCATCGTGGCCGCCGTCACCTTCATCACCCATGTCTACGAGACCCTGTTTCTGGTTCGCGAGTGGGAAGGTGACCGCCGGCGCAGCGAGCACCTGCAGCGTTTGAATCTGGAAGCCGAGTTACTGGCACTGAAGAGCGAGGTGAGCCCTCACACATTGTTCAACAATCTCAATGCGCTCAGCCACCTCGTCGAGCAACGCAATCCACGGGCGTCGGCATTTGTCGGCGCGCTGGCCGGCAGTTACCGATCGCTGTTGCGGAGCGGGTCGAAGCGCCTGGTCCCATTGGCCGACGAACTGGCCTTGCTCGAACAGTTTCTGTCCCTGGTGACCATTCGCTACGCGAATGGCCTCAGTGTGACGGTGCACGTGGATGCGCAGGCCGTCCAGCGATGGCAGTTGCCCCCCGTCGTGTTACCGGAATTGCTCGAAAATGCAGTGAAGCACAACGAGTTTTCGGCCGATAACCCGCTGCAGATCGAGATTCGGCTGGAGGGCGACCGATTGACGGTTTCTCACGATAAACGGCCGCGGCCGGCCGGGGCGTCGTCCACTGGGGTTGGCCTCGAGAACCTGGCGCAGCGGTTTCGGCTGACGATTGGGGTTGCCGCGCGTTGGGCCGACTCAGGCGGTCGGTTCATCGTGACTCTTCCGCTACTGGCGGCCGACGGCTCAAACATTGCACAATAGGTGATTCGGGTAGCCAATGCAGCGGATTTTGTCCTCAATCGCGCTCACTTGCGTGCTGCTATGTCCCTTGACGGCGGCAGCGCAGACCGGGCCCAGTAATTGCTCGGTCCCATCGCAGAATCTGTATGTCCGGGACGTCCTCAACTCTTACTACTACTGGTATCAGCAACTACCGGCGGGCGTGAGCCCGACCTCGTTCTCGTCGCCTGAAGCCTACCTGGAGGCGGTTCGCTTCCGTCCCATCGACAACAGCTACAGCTACATCACCTCGGCGGCGGCCAGCGATGCTTTCTACAGCGACAGCCAGTTCATTGGTTATGGGTTGTCGACACAGACCGGCAGCACCGACTTGCGGATCTTGCAGGTGTTCGATGACAGCCCGGCGCTCGAGGCCGGCCTCGAGCGGGGCGACCGCATCACGCACGTCAATGGCCAGTCGGTAGCGGCCCTGGTGGCCGCCGGCACGATCGGTGGCGCCTTTGGCGCGTCGGAAATCGGGGTGGTGGCGGACATCACCTTCGACAAGCCCAGCGGCGATCGCCGCACGGCGCGCATGGTCAAGCGGCTGGTGACCATCCCGACGGTTTCGCTGACCAGGGTCGTCGACCTTGATGGGCGCCGGGTTGGGTACTTGTTCTTCCGCAATTTCGTGCGGCCGTCCGAGGCAGCGCTGAACGACGCGTTCGCGGCGCTTAAGGCGGCCGGGGCGACCGAGTTGGTGTTGGACCTGCGATACAACGGCGGCGGCCTGGTCGATATTGCCGTCCACCTCTCGAGCCTGATCGGCGGGGCGCGCACCAGCGGCCAGGTGCTGCTGAACTACGTGCACAACGATCGGGTTGGCCCCGCGCTGGACAAGAGCACACGCTTTGCCAATCCCGAACAGGCGCTGAATCTCTCACGGCTGGTCGTGATCACGACCCGGTCCTCGGCGTCGGCGAGCGAGTTGGTGATCAATGCGCTTCGTCCGTACATGCCGGTTGCGGTGATTGGCGACACCACTTACGGCAAGCCGGTTGGGCAGTACGGGTTTACCTTTTGCGAGAAAGTGCTGGCGGCTGTGTCGTTCTCCATCAAGAACGTCAACAACGAGGGTGACTTCTTTGATGGCATTCCGCCTACCTGCGTCGCCGCCGACGACAGCACACACCAGTTGGGCGACGCAGCCGAGGGTTCGTTTGCCGAGGCCTTGAACTACCTGCGGACCGGCGCGTGCAGCGCAACCGCCGAGGCAGCCAGCCGCAGTCAAAGGCGCCTGGCCTTCGACCATCCGCCAGCGTCGGCCTGGCAATCGCTACTGAACGCGTGGTAGGTGCCCGAACTTCCTGATATCGAGCTCTACCTGCACGCGCTGCGGCCACGGCTGGTCGGCCGGCCGCTGCAGCGCATCCGCCTGGCGAGTCCATTCCTTGTCCGTTCCGTCGACCCCCCCGTTTCAAGTGCAGCCGGCAAGCACGTTACTGGCCTGCGCCGGCTGGGCAAGCGCATCGTCGTGGCGATGGAGGATGAGTTGTTCCTCGTCATCCACCTGATGATTGCGGGCCGCTTCAAGTGGGCCGCCGCCACCGTTGCGGCAGATGCCGCAGATCAAGGTCGGCCCAAGATTCCTGGCAAGGTTGGGCTGGCAGCCTTGGATTTTCCCAACGGCACGTTGATGCTGACCGAGGCGGGCTCACAGCGGCGTGCCTCGTTGCATTTGGTTCGCGGCGAGCCGGCGCTCGCAAAAATGGATCCCGGCGGGCTTGAAATGCTGGGCTCGACGCGGGCGGACTTTGCGAGCGTGCTGACGCGAGAGAATCACACCCTGAAGCGCTCGTTGACCGACCCGCACTTCTTCAGCGGCATCGGCAATGCCTACTCCGACGAGATTCTGCACGCGGCGAAATTGTCGCCGATCCAGCTGACGAGCCGGCTCACACCGGAACAGATCGAGACGCTGCACGGCTGCGTCGTGAGCGTCCTGACCGAGTGGCGCGACACCCTGATCGCCGAAGCGGGCGACCGGTTTCCAGAGAAGGTGACCGCCTTTCGTGACGGGATGGCGGCCCACGGCAAGTTCGGGAAGCCGTGCCCCGCGTGTGGCACGCCGATTCAGCGCATCAAGTACGCCTCGAACGAGTCCAACTATTGCCCCTCGTGCCAGACCGGCGGCAAGCTGCTGGCCGACCGCGGGCTGTCGCGGTTACTCAAGGGCGACTGGCCGAGAACACTGGAAGACCTTTACAAGAGAACTGAAGATCAGAAGAACCTGTTCAAGAAGTCCTGAACTCTCGTCCTGACCTCCTGTCAGCCCTCGGTTTCGACCAGCTCGGGATCGCGGTCGCGGTCACGTCCGCGCGATTCGACAATCACCGGTTCGGGCGCCTGGGCCGGATCGACCTCGCGATCGTTCACCAGGCACTCGGTCAGGTAGTCGAGTGCCGCGCCGTCCGGCCGGGCCAGGAACGCCTCCAGTGGCGATCGCGCGTTGGTCTCCTGCTCGCGGGTCTGCAGTCCTGGAAAGGTGCCGTCGGGGCGCTGGCGCACGTAGCGATGCCAGAAGTCGGCATGCCAGCGCGTGAACTGCGTGACTCGCTCCAGCCCGTAGGCGTCGGCGCCCCAGTGTTGCTTGGCGAGCGCCACGTAGCGGCGATAGATGGCGACCCGTTCCTCGCCCGTCAGGTCCAGGTAGCCGTCGGTCACTTCGCGGAACAACCACGGCTTGATCAGAACGCCGCGCGCGCTCATGACGGCCGCGCAACCCGATCGCGCGCGGGCGGTCTCGATGTCTTGCGGAAACAGCAGGTCGCCGTTGCCAATGACCGGCACCGATACCGCGGCGACGACCGTGCCGATGGCATCCCAGTCGGCGGCAAACCGGTAGCGCGCGTTCCGCGTGCGGCCGTGAACGAAGATGGCATCGGCGCCGCCATCGACCGCGGCTCTCGCCTGGTCGAGCACGTTGCGATCGTCATCGTTCCAGCCCAGGCGCAGCTTCACCGTCACCGGTGTCGTGGACACGGCCTTCTTCATCGACTCGACGATGCGGCGGATGCGCGCGGGCTGACGGCCCAGCGCCGCGCCCAGGCCCTTGTGGGTGAAGTGATCGATTGGGCAGCCGCAGTTGAGGTCCACCAGGTCGGCGCCCCGCGACTCGACGAGTGCCGCCGCCCAGCCCATCTCCTCCGGATTGGTGCCGGCCAATTGCACGCCGAAGAACGGTTCGCCATCGAACTTGCGGATCAGCGCGAACTCGCCCTTCTTGCGTTGCTTGAGCCGCCGCGCCACCGTCATCTCGCTGATCGTGACGCGCGCGCCCAATTCCACGCACAGGCGTCGATACGGCAGGTTGGACCCCTTGGTCATCGGGGCCATTACCACCGCCCCAGTCAGCACTTCGCGAAGGTCCATCCTCACCATGTTAGCCTTTGGGATGCTCCGACGACGAATGCTGGTGGCGGTGGTCGCAGTGGTGCTCGGTGCGGCGACTGCGTCGGCGCAGGGCAAGCACTTCCTGTGGAAGGTCGAGGGGGCCGGGGGATCGGTAGCCTACCTGCTCGGTTCGCTCCATGTGCTGACGCCCGAGTACTACCCGCTCAGCGCCACCATCAACCAGGCTTTTGCCGCGTCGAAGACGCTCGTTGAGGAGGTCGACTTCGACGAGATGAACGATCCGGTGCAGATGATGAACGCGCTTGGCAGGGCGATGCTGACCGATGGCCGCACGCTCGACCAGATTGTGGCGCCATCCACTTTTGCCGAGGTGTCACGCCGCGCCGGGGCGACCGGCCTGCCCATGCTGGCCCTGCAGCGCATGAAGCCCTGGCTCGTGGCCATCACGCTGATGGCGCCGACACTGGAGGCGGCCGGCTTCAAGGCCGAGCTCGGGGTTGACAAGCACTTCTTCGATCGCGCCAAGGCGGCGGGACTTCAGCGCCAGGCGCTCGAGACCCTTGTCTATCAGATCGATCGCTTCGACCAGCTGTCACCGAAACTGCAGGAAGAGATGCTGGTGTCCGGCATGAAGGACCTCGACTCGCAAGTCGGCAACGTCAAGGAGATGGCGCAGCAGTGGGCCGCGGGAGACGTCAAGTCGCTGGAGAAGGCGTTACTGGCGTCGTTTGAAGAGTCACCCGAGCTCTACGATCGGCTCCTGGTCGAGCGCAATCGCAACTGGGTCCCGCAGGTGGAGGCGTGCCTCACGAACAAGAGCGCCTGCTTCGTCGTGGTGGGCGCGGCGCACCTGGTCGGGCCAGACGGTCTGCCGGCCCTGCTCTTGAAGAAGGGCTACCAGGTCACGCAGCAGTAACTGCCGCGACTGGCGACGACTCTAACGCGGTCGCTTGAGCTTGACCCGCGCCCGCTCGACCTCGGCCCTCACCTCGCAGTCGTGCAGGTGGTCGTTGACCAGCCCCATCGCCTGCATGAAAGCATAACTGGTGGTCGGGCCGACGAAGGACCAACCTCGCTTCTTCAGATCCTTTGACATGGCGATCGACTGCCGGGAGGTCGTCAACTTCTTCAGCTCCGCCGGCGTCATCCGCTGTGGGCGATCGGCGGCCGGCGGCTCCCACGACCAGAAGTAGGCCGCGAGTGAGCCCTTCTCTTCCATCAGGGCCAGTGCGCGCTTCGCGTTGTTGATGGTCGACTCGATCTTGCCGCGGTGCCGCACGATGCCCTCGTCTTTGAGCAGCCGCTGCACGTCTTTCGGACCGAACCGTGCCACCGCTGCCGGGTCGAATCCCGTAAACGCTTTGCGGAAGTTCTCGCGTTTGCGCAGGATGGTGATCCAACTGAGGCCGGCCTGGAAGCCCTCCAGGCAGATCTTCTCGAACAGCCGCGTGTCGTCGGTGACCGGCCGTCCCCACTCCTCATCGTGGTAACGCACATAGAGAGGGTCTTCGCCCGGCCATGCGCAGCGCTTCACTTCTTGCGGCTCCTGGCCGCGGCCTTGCCAGCTTTCACTTCGGCCTCCAGTGCCGTTTTCACCTTGTTGAGCTCCGCTTTCACCTTCGGATCGGCCGACGGGAACCGCGGGTCGAGGGTTTCGATGGTGTTGACGATGGCGGCGGCCACGGCCAGGCGGGTGAACCACTTGCGATCGGCGGGAATCACGTGCCACGGCGCCCATGCCGTTGAGGTGCAGCGAATCGTGTCTTCGTAGGCCCGCATGTACTCTGCGAAATGCGCGCGCTCGCCGACGTCGGCCAGCGAGAACTTCCAGTGCTTGTCGGCTTCATCGAGCCGCTGGATGAAGCGACGCCGCTGTTCCTCCTTCGACACGTGCAGGAAGAACTTGCGAATCACGACGCCCTGGCGTGACAGGTATCGTTCGTAGGCATTGATGTCTTCGAAGCGTTCGCGCCAGATGTTTCGCGTGACCAGGGCCGGCGGCAGCTGCTGACGGGCCAGGATGCTCTGGTGAACCCGCACGATCAGCGTCTCTTCGTAGTACGACCGGTTGAAGATGCCGATATGGCCGCGCCGTGGCAGCTGGCGGGTGGTGCGCCAGAGAAAGTCGTGATCGAGCTCTTCGCTGGAGGGTGCCTTGAAGGCGTGCACCTCGCAGCCCTGTGGATTGACGCCGGACATCACGTGCTTGATCGTGCTGTCCTTGCCCGCCGCATCCATCGCCTGGAACACCAGCAGGATCGACCAGCGATCCTGGGCGTAGAGTCGCTCCTGCAGGTCGGACAGCCGCTTGACGCCATCCGACAGCAGGCTCTTGGCGTTGGATTTAAGCGACTTGCCCCAGGGGTCGGCCGGGTCGATCTCGGCGAGCCGGAAGCGGGCGCCATCGGTCACTCGATAGCGGGCGGCAATCTGGTCGAGGGAGGGAACGCTCACCCGGCGATGGTATAGCAGGTGCCGGCACGGATGGGCCTCGAGCGCGGTCGCTGACGTCGAGTGAGGGATAATGCCGCGCGACGTGTCGTTGAGAGACTTCTACATTCGTACATTCTGGGGCGATCGGTTCTACCGATCGCTGCTGCAGCCTTGCGACCGGTATCTGGTGGCGCCGTGTCCCTCAGCCAGCTTCGATGGCGCAGAGGTGCCCCTCAATAAAGTGTGCCGGGTCGCCGACGCCCGTCACCCGGCGTGGCGTCGAGGCTACGACGACTTGGGCTTTCCGGCGAACCCGGAAGTGTTCCACCGCAAGATTTGGGAGTTTAACCAGGCCCTCTTCGGGCTGCGAACACTGCGCCGCCTGGCGCCCGGCGCGGCTGCGCTCGGCATCGGGTGCGGACACGAAGAGCTGATGTACTTCCTCGCCAACCGCGTCCAGCGCGTGGTGGCCACCGATCTCTACGAGGGCCGATGGATCGGCGGCGAGAGCGACGCCGACGTGCTGGAGCATCCGGCGAAGTACGCGCCATTCAGGTACCGCGAGGACCACCTACAGGTCCGACGGATGGACGCGTTGGCGCTCGACGCCGCCGCCGCCACGTTCGACTTCCTGTTCTGCCTGTCGTCGATCGAACACTTCGGCCGGCTCGATGACAAGCGGACCTCCCTGCGCGAGATGTTCCGGGTGCTCAAGCCGGGCGGCGTCGCGGTGCTCACCACCGAGGTGGTGCTCAACCGCTTGGGCCGCGGGGTGCAGTACTTCCCGATCGCAACCTTGCTCAGCCTGGTGCGTGAGGCCGGGTTCACCCTGGACGGCGTCCCCGATCTGCAAGTGGAGTCGGAGTTTGCGGCCGCCCCCCTGGCCCTGCCCATGGATACGTTCGTCTCGCCGCACGTGATTCTGCGCAACTTCAACACGATCTACACCTCGATCGCGCTGTTCCTGATGAAGCCCCCGGACGGGTCGATCAGCCAGGCGATTGTCGGCGACGAGATAGCGGCACCGCTCGAACGGTTTCGTTACGGCGCGAGCATCGCTCTCAATGGGGCGCCGCCCGCCGTGCCGGCCGGCGGCAACTTCGCGGTGAGCCTGAGCTTTCGGAACACGGGTGACGCCACCTGGTTCGCCGACGGTTCAACCAGCCACATCGTGAGGATCGGGGCGTGGTTCCAGGCCTCCGACGGGCGCAACGTGACCGGGGAGCCGCAACGGTTTGCCCTGCCCGGGCACGTGCGGCCCGGCGAAGCGTTCACAATTTCGCTGCCGCTCATGCGTCCAGGTGAACCGGCAGACGTCGGCGTGGAGCTGCACGTGGGCCTGGTCAAGGAGTCGTATTTCTGGTTCCGCGACAAGGGGATCGCCGACTGCGTGATCCCGCTCGCGTCTGACTGACCATCGGCGATCGGTTACGGTGTCGCCGGAGCCGGGGCGAGTACGGCGAGCACCAGCAGGCGCGTCGCGCCGGTATTGCGGACGCCGTGGGCCACGCCCTCGGGTGCAATCAGCAGGTCGCCGGCGGCCATCGGCAGTTCGCGGCCCTCGAGCAGGAACTGCCCCTCGCCTTCAACCACCAGGTAAAGCTTGTCCTGTCCGGCGTGGGCGTGCAGCTTGTGCACTTGCCCCGGTTCGAAGGCATTGAGGCCGACGAGCAATCGTCCCGACTCGAACAGCGTGGTCTTGCCCATCTTCTCTGCGGCGTAGACGGCATGGTCGCGGGGGCGAATCACAGAAGGGTGTGTCATGGCTTGCTTGCGGCGATGTTGAGGCGCCAGTAATCGAGCGTGAACGGCGGGTCCTCGCGTGCGGAGAGTTCCGTGACGCGATCGATAAAAGCCTGCTTCAGTCCAGGGTCGGGCAGTCGTGCCAGGTGAGGGTGGTAGATCACCGTGGTGACGAACTCCCGATAGTCCGCCTCGGATGCCAGCGTCGTCGGCGCCTCTTCGAGGCCGCAGTCGATGGCGGCAAACCCCGAGCGATGCAGGCGTTCGGCCGTGATCTCGGCGTTGGCGAACTCCCAGGGACCGGGCCAGTCGCCGAAATACGGCGCGAATGGTTCGGCCTGCATCAGTAGTTCGGCCAGCGCGTGCGCCCGCGCCAGGTTGGGACCGCCCCCGCACTGCGCCACCAACCGGCCACCGGACCGCAACGCGGCGAGGATGTTGTCAAACAACGACTGGTGATCCTTGATCCAGTGAAATGTCGCGGTGCTGAACACCAGGTCGGCCCAATTCGAGATGGGAAGGTCCGGCAGCGCCACCTGGACGAACGAGACCTGCCCGCCGAAGGACGGTCTCAGATTGGCGCGTGCCGTCATCAGCATGTTCCATGAGCGATCGATGGCGACCAGCCGGCCCTGTGGCAGTCGCTCCAGCAACTCGCCGGTGAGGCGGCCGCTGCCACACCCGGCATCGATCGCCCGCTCATCGCCGCGGACCGACAGGCGCGAGAGGACCTTGTGACCCCACCTGGTCTGCGGACCCGACACCTTGTGATATGACGCGGCGTTCCACTCGGTCATTGGGCGAGGAGAGTTGAAAGTTGAAACTTGAAAGTTGAAAGTGTCAGTTGAGAGTTACAGTTAGGCTACTCCACGATGCCTTTTCCCGCCACGCGTCTCTCGGTGGTCGAACGCACGCGCAGTGGCGATGAGGAGACCCGGCGTCTCGCCTGGGCCACGATCATTGAGGCGTACTGGAAGCCGGTCTACAAGTACCTCCGGCTGAAATGGTCGCTCGATCCCGACGCGGCCGCCGACCTGACCCAGGAGTTCTTCACGACGACCCTTGAGAAAGAGATCGTCGAGCGCTTCGATCCCACCCGGGCCCGATTTCGCACCTACTTGCGGATTTGTCTCGACGGATTCGCTTCTAACGCGAGAAAAGCCGAGCGCCGCCAAAAGCGTGGCGGCGATGTCGTGCAGGTGCCGCTGGATTTCCGCACCGCCGAAGGCGAAATGGCCAGGCACGAAGGTTCGGTGCCTGCCGACGTCGACGACCTGTTCTATCGGGAGTGGGTAAGGGCCCTGTTGGCGCGAGGTGTCGCCGACTTGAGGCTGTGGGCCGAGCAGTCGGGCCGGCTGTCCATGTTCGAGGTGTTCGCTCGCTACGACCTGGCCGACGATGGTGAGGGGCGGCCGACTTATGCCGCCCTGGCGCGCGATCTCGGCCTGACGACGGCGACGGTCACCAACCATCTGGCCGCGATCCGGCGTCAGTTCCGGCAACTCCTCCTCGAGCAGCTGCGTGAACTGACCGCGAGCGACCAGGAGTTTGAATCCGAAGCGGCGCGCTTGTTCGGCAGCCGCGCACTCGACGCGGGTGACGACCGGCGATGAGCTGGATCTCTGACCGCGCCATCGATCAGTTGCGCGCCGCGGCCGCGTGGCCCGAGCTTGACGACCGTTACGTAATTACCGGCGTGGCGGGTGGCGGCGGCATGGGCACCGTCTACATCGCCCACGATCAGGTGTTGGATCGCGACGTGGCCGTCAAAGTGTCGAACGTCGCCGACCAACGCGGCAGGCCCGACCGCCTCACGCGCGAAGCCCATATCCTGTCGCGCCTCGACCATCCCGGCATCGTGCCCGTCCACGACGCCGGCCTGCTGCCCGACGGCCGCCGGTTTTACGTCATGAAGCTGGTGCGGGGGCGTCGCCTCGACCAGGTGATGTCGCAACCCGTTCCCGAAGCGATCCGTCTCGATCTGTTTTCGCGCGTGCTCGAAGCCGTGGCGTTCGCCCATGCCCATGGTGTCGTCCATCGCGACTTGAAACCCGAGAACATCATGGCTGGCGGTTTCGGCGAGGTGTTCGTGATGGATTGGGGCGTGGCGCAGGACGGCTTGCCCGATCCCGACTCGGCGATCGTCGGCACGCCAGGTTTCATGCCCCCGGAGCAGGAAGACGCCGCACCGGTCGATGCCCGGGCCGACATCTTCGCCCTGGGGGCGGTGCTGGCGCAGCTCATGGGTGATCATCCATCGCGGGCCTTGGCCGCGATTGCGGCGAAGGCGCGACACCACGATCCGCAAAGGCGATATCAAACCGTGGAGCAGTTGGCCGCTGACGTCTCCCGCTTCCGCCACCGCGAACCGGTCACCGCCTACCGTGAGACGTGGACAGAGCGAACGGTCCGGGTTTATCGGCGCTACGAGTTGCCCATTCTGCTGGTGCTGGCGTACGTGATCATGCGTTTCGTGCTGCTGGCGGCACTTGGCGTGTGACCGTACAGGATCGCGCCGCGACGTTGAACAAGGCCTTCAAGGAGGAACGATGAAGAAACCGGTGTTCGCAATGCTGCTTGGCGGCTTCCTGGGGGTGTTCGACGGGTTGAGCGCGCTGCTTTCAGCGCCGCAAGAGGCGCCGAACATCGTCGGTATCGTGATCGGCTCGACGTTCAAGGGGGTGATTGCTGGCGCAATCATCGGCCTGGTGGCCCAGCGAACGCAGTCACTGGCGATCACGGTGTCAGTAGGTGTGGCGGTTGGCACGTTGCTCGCCTATCTGATCACGATCGGCAGCCCGTATCTCTGGGAAATCGTGCTGCCCGGTGCAGTCGTTGGCCTGATCGTCGGGTTCGCGACGGCAAAGTATCGAGGCCCGGCCTAGAAGGCCCACGGGCGGAAGGCGATCACACCCCAGTAGGTGAGGTATGCCGTCAACGCGCACGCACAGATTGACACGGCCAGCGCATAGGCCCGCAGCCAGGGACCGGCGCCGCGCCGCCAGGCGTCAACTGAGAATGCCAGGGCCATAACCGCCGCCGCCGGTTGAAGCACCGTGCCGAAGAAGATGGCAGCCGTCCACAGATTCTGCGTCCCGAGCGTGGTGTCCGAGACGTTCATGATGCCGGCGATCGGCAGGAGCAAGGCCAGGCTGCCGAGGAGCAACGTGCTCTTGGTCCACCAGAATGCTGAAGGGTAGGCCCGGTTGGTGTGGATGGCCCACGGCACGAGCAAGACGATCGGCGTCAGCGCCAGCCCGAAGGACAACAGCACGGTCCAGCGGACCAGTTCGATGGGCCATCGCGACCGCCGCTCGGCGTACTGGAACCCGCCGGTCAGCACCATCGTGCCGAGGTCGTCCTCCGCGAAAACCCTGGTCGCTTCGGCGTCGGCGTCCACCCGGAACTGGTTGTCAGCGACCGCGATCAGTTCGACGGTGTTGCCAAACACCGGATTGACACGCAGGCCGTCGGCGGTCGGCGAGACGGTGCTGCCGGCGAGCAGCCACTCGATGAACTCCAGCGCCTGATTCCTCGGATTGGCGGCGTGGTAGTAGCCGGCGTAGCGGTTCAGGCTCGCGGCCGACAGTGTGGTCCTGGGCCTGGCCGGCGGCTCGACGTCGGCCTTCAGGTAACGGACCGCCAGTTGCGAAATGCGCCGCATGGCGTCGGGTGAATGGGTCGAGTTGAGCAGGACCACGTAGCCGACATCGCGGGCGGCCGAGTAGGCGTAGAGCGACGAGAAGCCGTCGATGCCGCCACCGTGACCGAGCATGGGGAACCCTTCGGTCGTTGACGCGGCGATGGCCGATCCGTACCCGACCCTCAGGCCGGCCGCCGATGCCAGCGAGCTGCGCGGGTGTTCCATGTTGCTGAGGTACTCGGGATCGATCACCAGGTGTTCGGGCGTCTCGCCCCAGTTGAGCAGCACGTGGACGAACTTGCCCAGCTCGAGCGGCGAGGTATGGAGGTTGCCGGCCGGCCGCAGGTAGATTTGCGGATAGCCGACCGGCGGTCCGGTGGCAGCGCGGTAGCCCTTGGCCAACAGCGCCTCGTCGGCGCGGGTCAGGCGGAAGCTGCTGGTGGCCATGCCGATCGGCTCGAAGGTACGTTCGGCGATGAAGTCCTCGTACGGCTGGCCGGTAATCTTCTCGACCAGGTAGCCGGCGACGGCAAACCCCGGGTTCGAGTACGAGACGTGGGTGCCGGGACGCCAGCGCACGTTACGCGCCTGCGGGTTGCGGCGCAGGACGTCGAGCAACGGCATGTCGGCTTCATCCTGCAGGTTGTAGACCTCATTGAAGTGCATGTCGTCGAAACCAGCGGTGTGCTGCAACAGGTGGATGACTCGCACCGGGTCGCCGGCTTCCCACGGGTTGTTGAATGGCACTTCGGAGGCGAGCTCGGCGATTGGGGTGTCAAGGTCGAGGTCGCCGTCTTCGGACAGCTGCACCAGTGCCATGGCGACGAAGGTCTTGCTGATCGAGCCGGCGCGGAAGTGGGTGTCGGCGGTGACCGGCGTCTTGCGATCGCGGTCGGCGAGGCCGACGCCACCGGCCCACTCGACGCCGCTCTGGCGCACCAGCGCCAGGCCGGCGCCCGGCACACCGGTGTCGGCCAGCACCCGCTGCACGGCCGCGCGGAACTCGTCCACCGTTCTGGGCCACGGATCAACCGGCGCTTGCGCCGCAACGCAGGCGCACCACGCCGCCACCACCGCCAGGCCGACCAACGCTCTCATGCCTGGATTCTAAGGGACTTGGCCCTCCGCTATACTCCTGATGTGCCGAGCTTTTTTCAGATCCGCAAGAAGGTCCACTGGTCCGACACTGACGCGGCCGGCGTCGTGTGGTTTCCCAACTTCCTGGGGTGGTTCGAGGATGCCGAAGAGGAACTGTTTGCGTCGCTCGGCCGCTCGCGACAGTCGTTGCTCGACTCGCATCAGTTCGGCATGCCTCGCGTGGAAGTGAGCTCGAAATTTCGGGCGCCGGCCCGCGCCGGCCAGGTTGTCCGCGTGGGCATCGCCACCACTGTCGAGAACCCGCGTCGCCTGCATCACGCGTTCGAGATTCGTGACGATCAGTCGGGACAGTTGCTGGCCGAGGGTTTTGTGCGGGTCGCCTGTGTCGATTCGGCCACCTGGTCGGCGCGCGATCTCCCGGACGACGTCTTGCGCCTGGTGTCGGGTCTGCCCGATCTGGCCGAACGCCAGGCGCGCGGCGCCGTGGAGCTGCCATGGACCTAGTCGCCTCAACTTTCAACTTTCAACTTTCAACTCTCCACTTCTTCTGATGGAGGGCTGGCACGGCTGGGACGAGTACGCGGCATATTACGACTGGGAGAATGCCCAGACGGTGGGCCGGCGCGACCTTGCGTTCTGGTCGGCATTTGCCCGGGGCGCGACGACAGGACAAGTGGCTGGTGACGGGCCGATCCTCGAACTGGGTTGCGGCACCGGGCGGGTTGCCCTGCCGTTGGCGCGGGACGGGGCGCGAGTGGTTGGCATCGATCGGTCGGCGCCGATGCTTGAGCGGGCCCGCAAGCGGGTGAAGCGCGCCCGCCTGCAGTCATTGGTGCAACTGGTGCGCGGCGACATTCGCCATCTGCCGTTTCCAGACAAGTCGTTCCCGTTGGTGATGGCGCCGTACGGCATCCTCCAGTCGCTGTTGGTGGAACGCGACCTCACCCGGACCCTGGCGGCCGTGTCGCGAGTACTCACCCGCAAGGGGACGTTCGGTCTCGAGCTGGTGCCCGACCTTCCGGCGTGGGAGGAGTATTCCAGGCGGGTCAGCCTGCGGGGCAAGCGCGGACCGACCGGCAAGTCGATTACCCTGGTCGAGTCGGTGATCCAGGACCGCGCCCGGAAGATCACCCGCTTCGAGCAGGAGTTCGTCGAAGGCCGGGGCAAGAGCGCCGTGCGGAGGAAGTTTGGCCTGGCCTTTCGGACCCTGACGGTGCCCCAGATGGTCCGGCGGCTCGAGAAAGCCGGCCTGACGGTGTCAGCGGTGCTTGGCGACTACGAAGGCGGGCCCTGGGACCTCGGCGCCGAAGTGTGGATCATCCTGGCCCGGCGAGGGTAAAATGCCAGTTTGCCATTTCGGACAAACCTAAGGTTTGTCCTCACAGTTTCCAGGAGCAACCTCATGTCCGGCCATTCGAAGTGGCACACGATCAAGCACAAGAAGGGCGCGGCCGACGCCAAGCGCGGCAAGATTTTCACGCGCCTGATCAAGGAACTCACGGTGGCGGCCCGCAACGGCGGCGGCGACCCCGGGATGAATCCACGCCTGCGGACGATCATTGCGGCGGCCAAGGAAGTGAACATGCCGGCCGACAACATCAAGAAGGCGATCCAGCGCGGCACCGGCGAGTTGCCGGGCATCGTCTACGAAGAGATTACCTACGAGGCGTACGGCCCCGGCGGGTCGGCCCTGATCATCGAGACGCTGACCGACAACAAGAACCGCACTGTCGGTGAGCTGCGCCACATGCTCGAGAAGCACAGCGGCAACCTGGGCGCCACCAACTCGGTGGCCTGGATGTTCTCGAAGAAGGGCCTGATCGTGGTCGAGAAGGCCAAGGCCGACGAAGAGAAGCTCCTCAACATCGCCCTTGAGGCGGGTGCGGATGACGTGCAGGACGAGGGGGACAGCTGGGAAGTGCTGAGCGAACCCTCGGCGTTCGAGGCCGTGCGCGACGCGGTCAAGGAATCGGGCGTCGAGCCGTCCAGCGCGCAAGTGGCCATGCTGCCGGCGAACTACGTGAAACTGACCGGCGCGCCCGCCAACCAGATGATCCGGTTGATGGACGCACTCGACGATCACGAAGACGTCAAGCAGGTCTGGTCCAATTTCGACATCGAGGAAAAGGAGATCGAGGCTTCGCTGGCGTGAGAGTGTTCGGCATCGATCCCGGCTCCGAGCGCACGGGCTACGGTTGCGTCGACAGCGACGGCCGCCGCCACCAGTTGGTGCTTTGTGGAGCCGTTCGCGCCGGGATTGCCGCCTCCTTTCCAGCGCAGCTCTCGATCATCTACCGCGAACTGTCCGCGTTGATTGCCGCACATCGTCCCGATTGTGTGGCCATTGAGAACATCTTTCACGCCGTGAACGCGCGCAGTGCACTCAAGCTGGGCCACGCGCGCGGCGTGGCCATGCTGGCCGCGACTGAGGCCGGCATCACCGTGGTCGAGTACACACCGGCCGAGATCAAGCGTGCGGTGGTCGGGTATGGCCGCGCCGAGAAGGCGCAGGTCGGGCAAATGGTGAAGCTGCTGCTCGGGCTCGACGTGGTGCCAACGCCTCACGATGCCGCCGATGCCCTCGCCGTGGCGATTTGCCACCTGCACCACGGCAAGAAGGTGCCCCCTGCCGAGCGCACCGGAAAAACCGCGGCGGCCGGCGCGCCGAAGTCCTGGCGGCAATACAAGCCGTCCGCGCGGGCGTCGCGATGATTGCCCACCTGCGCGGTGCCGTGCTCGAGAAGCATCCAAACCGCCTGATCGTGGACGTCGCCGGCGTCGGCTACGACGTCCAGGTGCCGCTCTCAACGTTCTATACCGCGGGCGAGCCGGGCGCCGCGATCGCCCTTCGGATTCACACCCACGTTCGCGAAGACCAGTTGTCGCTCTACGGCTTTGCCACGGCCCTCGAACTCGCGATGTTCGAGCGGCTGATCGCGGTGAGTGGCATCGGCCCGAAGCTGGCGCTCTCGGTGTTGTCGGGGATTGAGGCGCGCGATCTGGCCGGCGCGATTCAGCGTAACGACCTGGCCCGGCTCACGGCCATTCCCGGCGTTGGCAGGAAGACCGCGGAGCGGATGTGCGTGGAACTGCGCGATCGCATGCCGAAGGCCCTGGTCGGCGGCGACGTGCCGTCCTCGCCGGGCGATGCTCTGCGCGACGACCTGGTGTCGGCGCTGATCAATCTCGGCTACCATCGGCAGGCCATCGACAAGTCACTCGACAAACTCGTGACCACCGCCGCCGACCAGCGCTTCGAGGACGTGCTGCGCGCCGCGCTGAAGGACCTTTCGCGTGCCTGACCAGCGCCTGACCACGCCGTCGCGCGTCGCCGAGGACGCGCAGGAAGAGGCCGGGCTCCGGCCTCGCCGGCTGGACGAGTACATCGGCCAGGACCGTGTGCGCGAGCAGCTGCACGTGTCGATCACCGCGGCGCGGCAGCGCGGTGAGCACCTCGATCACGCGCTGCTGTATGGCCCACCAGGTCTGGGCAAGACGACGCTGGCCTACGTGATTGCCAACGAACTGGGCGTGCCGATCCGGGCGACGTCCGGGCCGGTGATTGAGAAGCCCGGCGACCTGGCCGGCATTCTCTCGAACCTGCAACCTCGCGAAGTCCTGTTCATTGACGAGATTCACCGGATGTCGCCGGCGATCGAAGAGATCTTGTATCCGGCGATGGAGGACTTCGAGCTCGACATCGTGATCGGCCAGGGTCCTGGTGCCCGCTCAGTCAAGGTGCCAGTCGAGCCCTTCACGTTGATTGGCGCCACCACCCGGGCGGGGCTGCTGACCTCACCCCTGCGGGCGCGCTTTGGTATCGTTCACCGGCTGGATTTCTACGATGCCCGTGACATCGAGGAGATTGTCCGGCGCTCCGCGCGCATTCTCAACGTGCCGATGGACGATGCGGCGGCCGGTGAGATTGCCGGCCGGTCGCGCGGCACGCCGCGGATCGTCAACCGGCTGCTGCGGCGCGTGCGCGACTATGCGCAGGTGCGGGCCGACGGGCGGATCACGGTGGAAGTGGCGCGGGCGGCGATGACGCTGCTTGACGTCGACCAATACGGATTCGACGAGAGCGACCGCCGGCTGGTGCTGACGATCATCGAGAAGTTCAATGGCGGCCCGGTCGGACTGGGCAGCCTCGCCGCGGCGCTCAGCGAGGAGGCCGACGCGATCGAGGACATGTACGAGCCGTATCTGATCCAGATCGGCTTTTTGGAACGCACACCGCGCGGCCGTGTTGCCACGGCGCGCGCCTATGAGTATTTCGGGCGCACCATGCCCGGGAGGGGGTTGTTTTGAACGTCCGCCGAGTAGAGATCAAGAGCCTGGCCACCTATGTGCCGCCACGGCTGCTGACCAATGCCGATCTCGAGAAGATGGTCGACACGACCGACGAGTGGATCATGCAGCGCACCGGCATTCGCCAGCGCCACATTGTCGATCCCGGGGTGGCGACCAGCGACCTGGCCGCGGAGGCGGGGAAAGAGGCCATTCGGCGGGCGGGCCTGAAGCCGGAAGACATCGACCTGATCATCGTCGGCACGGTGACCCCCGACATGCTGTTTCCGAGCACCGCGTGCCTGGTCCAGCACAAGGTCGGCGCGAATCGGGCCTGGGGTTTCGATTTGTCAGCCGCGTGTTCGGCGTTTACCTATGCGCTGACCGTCGGCAGCCAACTGGTGGCGGCCGGCAACGTCAAGAATGCTTTGGTGATCGGCGCCGATGTGATGTCGAGCATCATCGACTATACCGACCGTGCGACCTGCGTGCTGTTTGGTGACGGTGCCGGGGCGGTGGTGTTGGCGCCGTCGACCGATCCCAATGTCGGGATCCTCGACTTCGAGCACATGATCGACGGCGGCGGCGGCGCGGCGTTGTGCATGCCGGCCGGCGGCAGCCGCATGCCGGCTTCACACGAGACGGTCGATCAGCGTTTGCACTATGTGAAGCAGGATGGTCAGACGGTGTTCAAGTTCGCGGTTCGCAACACCGGCGAGATCTGCGAGCGGCTGCTCGCGCGCAACCAACTCACCGGTCATGACCTGGACCTGTTCGTGTCCCACCAGGCCAACAAGCGGATCATCATGTCAGCCGCGGATCGAATCGGCATGCCCGAAGAGAAGGTCGTGATCAACATCGATCGATTCGGCAATACCACCGCGGCGACCATTCCCCTGGCACTCAATGACGCCGTGGAAAGCGGCCGGCTCCGCAAGGGCCACCTCATCATGTTGACCTCGGTGGGGGCCGGATTTACCGTCGGTTCGGTGCTGGTGCGTTGGGGTATTTAGACGCGCGATGTAAAATTTCTTGGTCCCTCTGATGTGCCGCAACGGCACAAGAACAGAGAGAAATGCTTGGCTACAGACTGTAACTAGTTGATTTTAGGCATGTTGGTGACAGTGTTCTCTTTGCGATTACCAGATTGCTGGCACGAAACAAGTCAGATCATGCCAAATGCAATGTTTGCAGCATGTTGCCAGCCTGTATTAGGTCAAATATAATAGGAAATGCGTCACATCGGCACACGGCCACTACTGCACACATCTGGTCTCACTGATGTGGTACTTGGCCCCCTGGGTGCTAAACTCGCGCGAGTCCAAGAGGTTGGTCGCTCGACCAGCGGTGGTCGTTTGATCGGTCTCGGCGACACGTAATCATGCTCAAGATCAAATTTCGTTTCATCGTGACGACCGTTCTGACGGTGCTGCTTGGCGCCGCCGGAACCGCGTCGGCTCCTCAGGACAAACTCGATCGCGCACTGCGTGAAGGCCTTGGGCTTGGCCAGGCGCAGCGCGTTCTCGTCAAGGCCCAGCCGGGTGCCGACGGTAGGGTGCGCGAGTTGTTGGCGAGCCGTGGGGCCAGCATCGAAGCTGAGTTGCGGCTGGTTGGCGCGATGACCGTCACGCTGTCGGCCAGCGATTTGATTGCGGTGTGCGAACAGAGCCCGGCCGTGCGCTCGTGCTCGATCGACGGCGAGGTCACGTCGCTCAACACCGACTTCAACCGCGTGCAGAGCCGATTCAATCGCGGCCAGCGGAAGGGGCCGGCGACCTCCGCCGCCTCGGCGAGCACGCTGCTCGGTACTCTGGGTCTGCCGTACGGCGGTCCCGGCCAGGGCACGACCGGCGGAAAGGGCGTCACGGTTGCCCTCATCGACTCAGGTATTGACGCCGGGTCCTTTGGCAGCCGCGTCACCGGGTTTTACGACTTCACGAAGGGCAACCATAGCCCGGCAGCGTCGGCTCCGCTCGACGAGTATGGTCACGGCACGCACCTGGCCGGCCTGATCGGCGGCAGTCAGAAGATGCTCGACGCGGCGTATCAAGGCGTCGCGCCGGGCGTGAACTTCGTCGCGCTGAGGGTGCTCGATCACGAAGGCAAGGGTTTCACCACCGACGTGATTGCCGCGATCGAGTTCGCGATCCAGAACAAGGCTGCGCTGGGCATCGACATTATCAACCTGTCGCTCGGCCACCCCATCTACGCTCCCGCCGCCCAGGACCTGCTGGTGCAGGCGGTCGAGCAGGCGTCGAAGGCCGGCATCATCGTGGTCGTGTCGGCCGGAAACTACGGCGCCGACCCCAAGGGCAAGCTCGGCTACGCCGGCATCACCTCGCCCGGAAACGCTCCCTCGGCGATCACCGTTGGCGCGGTGGATCACAAGGGCACGGTGACCATTGCCGACAACCGGGTGGCCGACTACAGCTCGAGCGGCCCGACTTGGTACGACGGCCTCGCCAAGCCCGATGTGGTAGCGCCTGGCCACTACCTGGCGTCGGAGCTGGCGGCCGCCAGCACACTCGCCACGACTCATCCGGAATTGGTCGTCACCGGTCCGTCGGGCAAGAAGTTCCTCCACCTTTCCGGCACTTCGCTGTCCACCGCGGTCACGACCGGCGTGGTGGCGTTGCTGAAGGAGAAGCGGCCCGACCTCACGCCGAACTTGTCGAAGGGCCTGGTGCAGTACACCGCCATCCCCTTGAAGAATGATCGGGGCAGGGTTTACAGCCGGCTTCGCCAGGGCACCGGTGAAGTGAACGCTGAGGGCGCTCTGGTGTTGGCCGGCGCGATCAGGACCAACGTTCCGACGCTCGATCCGCTCGAGGCCAACGCGCAGGCCACGTACTGGGGCCCGAGTCGGAGGTCGTCACTGACTCAAGCGACGCAAATCGGGCGACGCACCTACGCGTGGGCCGGCAACATCGTCTGGGGCGACAACATCGTCTGGGGCGAATCGGTCCTCTATAACCTGCCGATCTGGGGCCTCAACATTGTGTGGGGCAACAACATCGTGTGGGGTGACAACATTGTCTGGGGCGACGGCCTGACAGTGGGTCACAACATCGTGTGGGGCAACAACATTGTCTGGGGCAATAACATCGTTTGGGGTAACCGGCTGGTCTGGGCGAAGAACATCGTCTGGGGCGAAGGCCTGATCGGCGTCAAGAAAGTGTCGTCGGCCGACGACGAGAACATTGTCTGGGGCAACTTCGACGACGAGAACATCGTCTGGGGTAACTTCGACGACGAGAACATCGTCTGGGGCAACTTCGACGACGAGAATATTGTCTGGGGTAACTTCAGCGACGACAACATCGTGTGGGGCAACCTGTTCGACGACAACATCGTGTGGGGCAACTCGGACGACAACATCGTTTGGGGCAACGACGACAATATTGTCTGGGGCAACTCGGTCCTGACGAGCGGGAAGGGAGGCAAGTAATGGAGAAGATGCCTTACCAGCCCGACCTCGACCGCACCACGGCATCGGCCGCGTCTGCCACCGTCGCGACCACGACAGACTGGCGTGCCGGCCTGCCGGTGATGGCGGGCTCCAACTTCACCCTCCGGGAGCTGCGCGCCGCCGACGCCGCGTCGCTGCTGGCGATGCTGACGACCGAGGAAGTGTCGCGCTTCATTTCGCCGCCGCCGACCACCCTCGATGGATTCGAGCGGTTCATCGCCTGGACGCATCGCGAACGCCTGACCGGCAACTACATTTGCTTTGGCATCGTTCCCGAAGGCATGGAGCACGCGGTTGGGCTCTTCCAACTTCGCTCGCTCGAGCCTGGCTTTGCCTCATGTGAATGGGGCTTTGCGATGGGGTCGTCGTTCTGGGGAACCGGCGTGTTCGCCGAAGGCGCACGCCTGGTGGTGAATTTTGCGGTCGACGTGGTTGGGGCGCAGCGCCTCGAGGCGCGTGCGGCCGTGGCAAACGGTCGCGGTAATGGAGCCCTGCGCAAGATTGGCGCCGTCCAGGAAGGCGTGTTGCGCCGTTCGTTCCTTCGCGATGGCCAGTATCACGACCAGGTGTTGTGGTCGATCCTCGCCGAAGATTGGCGCCTGCAGCGGATGGGCGTCGCGGCGATCGTCCACTAGGGATTTCGTCGCTCAATCTCAGTTGCGGCCCGGACGCCTCCAGGGGGTGTTCGGGCCATTTTTTTTGGTCCCACGTGAACGTCAGTGATTTCGACTTCGACCTGCCGGACGACCTGATCGCGCAGGATCCGCCAGCCATCCGCGGTAGCTCGCGGTTACTGGCGCTCGGTCGTGACAGCGGCCGCGTCAGTCATCATCAGTTTGCCGACTTGCCCTCATTGCTGCGCGCCGGTGACCTGCTTGTGGTGAACGACACGCGGGTCTTCCCGGCGCGCCTGATTGGGCAGCGGTTGCCCGGCGGCGGCGCGGCGGAATGCTTCCTGGTTCGCCCCACCGGCGCCGGAGACGAGTGGGTGGCCCTGGTCCATCCCGGACAGCGGTTGCGCGAAGGCGCGCGCATGGTGTTTGCCTCCGGCGACGTCCGGCTGAACGCCGAGGTCGTCAGCCTTCACTACCATGGCCGGCGGACGGTCCGCCTGTGGACCGATGATGGTTCAAGCGTCCGGGATGCGGTTGATGCGATTGGCCACATTCCACTGCCGCCCTACATCAAGCGCGACGATGCGGAGGCCGACCGCGAGCGTTACCAGACCGTCTTCGCCCAAACGCGTGGGTCGATTGCGGCGCCGACGGCTGGACTGCACTTCACGCCGGAGTTGCTGGCTGCGCTCGACGACCAGGGCGTAGCGCGCGCGGCAGTGACCCTGCACGTGGGCTACGGCACGTTCCAGCCGGTTCGAGTCGATCGGGTGGAGGACCACCAGATGGAGTCCGAGCACTACGAGGTGCCGGCCGCTACCGCCGCGGCCCTGACCACCGCGCGGCGGGAGGGCCGGCGAATCATCACCGTCGGTACCACTTCGACGCGGACCGTTGAGTCGCTGGTGATCGACGGCGATGGCGTGGTCCAACCCGGGCGCGGCGAGACCGCGCTCTTCATTCATCCCGGCCACCGGTTCCAACTGGCGGCGGGGATGGTGACGAACTTTCACCTGCCACGCTCGTCGCTGATCATGCTGGTGTCAGCCCTGGCGGGGCGAGACCGCGTCCTGGCGGCGTACGGGGTGGCGGTCAGGGAGCGCTATCGGTTCTATAGTTACGGAGACGCGATGCTGGTTCTCTGACGGGAGGGCACCACCTGCCGGGAGGGCATCACTTGTCGGGAGGGTACCTCCCGTCGGGATCCAAGTCATGAAACTGCCATACGAAGAATTCGACCTGTCTGGCGTGAAGACCTACCCGCTGGGTTCTCGGGCGAGCAAGGTCACGACGACCCAGTTTGCGACGCCATATGCGAAGGGCGCCGGCGTTGACGGCCTCATCAAGGCGCTACCCACGCTGCTGGCGGCGAACGACTTTGCTGCGGTGGTGCAGGCCATGCTGGCTGCCCGCCGCGGCGGCCGGCCGATCATCTGGGGGCTCGGCGCTCATGTCTTGAAGACCGGTTTGTCGCCGGTGATCGTGGACTTGATGGAGCGTGGTTTGGTATCGGCGATCGCGACCAACGGTGCCGGCATCATTCACGACTTTGAGATCGCACTGTCGGGCGCGACCTCCGAGGACGTGGATGCCACGCTGGGCCCGGGCACGTTTGGAATGGCCGAGGAAACCGGCACCCGGCTGAATCAGGCGATTATCGACGGCGCGGCCGTGGGCTTGGGACTGGGGCAGTCGGTCGGTCGATACCTGATTGAATCCGGCGCGCCCTTTGCACAGGTAAGTATCGCCGCCACGGCCCATCGGCTGGGCATTCCACTTACCGCACACGTGGCGATTGGCACCGACATCATCCACATGCATCCGCGCGCGTCCGGCGCGGCGATCGGCGAGGCCAGCCTCCGCGATTTCAGGTATTTCACCTCGGCGGTGGCGCAGCTTGAAGGCGGCGTGTTCCTTAATTGCGGGTCGGCGGTGGTGCTGCCCGAGGTGTTCCTGAAGGCGGTCGCGATTGTGCGCAACGACGGCCGGTCGCTCGACGGCCTGACGACCGTGAACCTGGATTTTCTCAGGCACTACCGGGCGTTGACCAATGTGGTGTCCAGGCCGACGGCAGGAATCGGCCGGGGATATTCGCTGACCGGCCACCACGAAATCATGTTGCCCCTGCTGGCGGCGGCGTTAATCGAAGGCGAGTGAGGGACGCGAAGCCAGATCTTGCCGGGCTTGGCGGGCCTGAAGTACCATCAAAGATTCGTGCCGGAGTAGCTCAGTCGGTTAGAGCACGCGTCTCATAAGCGCGGGGTCGGCAGTTCGAGTCTGCCCTCCGGCACCACCTTCACCTACCTCAGGGTCACGGCGTAAGTCGTTGACCCCGTCCCCGGCACAAATCCTGATCCAGGGCTCTCGATCCGTAGCGCGTGCGCCAGCGTCCCCGTGATCGAGTCGCCGGACAAGGTTCCGGTAAAGATCAATTCGTTGGTGACAAGTCCGCCGCGCGGCTCGGCGGCCGACGGTGGCACCGTGACCACTTCTCTCGAATTAAACGCTACCGCGCCGCCCGACCCGGTGACGCCGGCCGGCGGCATGCCCAGGGTTCCCGGGCTGCCTGCCTGCGGTCCGTTTGGGCAGTTCGTGGTTCCCACGACCATGCGGCCTTCAAGGGTGGCGGTGCCATTAACGACCCCGTTCTGGCTCGGTTCCATGATGATCTTCAGTGTGCCGGTATAGGTCTCGGGCCGCGTGCACGCGGAAAAAGTCAAAATCATGGTGCCGCTAAAGGCACCGCTGAACGTGCGGCGGTTGTCGGCCGGCTCGCTGCCACCACCACCGACCTGCGTGGCCACAAGGGCGCCGCCGCCGACCGCAGCGCCGACGATGCCGATGGTGGTGGCGGACAGGCCGCCACCACCGCCCGCTGCCGCCCCTCCGGCGGTGGCTCCGCTGCCACTGCCCGCGCCACCGGTGGCGCCGGTGGCCCCGGCTGCCCCAGCCGCTTGTGCCGCCGTGAGCACGTTGGTCTGGGTAATTGTGGCGACCGCAGTCTGCCCCTGGAAGACTGCGGCGGCGTTGATTTGAACGGCGCCGGCCGCCGTTGGCGTCAGCCCTACCGCCGCGGCTTGCCCGGCCGCGTTGGTGGTCACGGTGAGCGTGGACAGCCCGCCGAACGAGGCGCTCTGGCTGCCAACCGTGAAAGTGACGGCCACTCCCGGGACCGGCAGGTTGTTGCGATCGCGCACTTCGATCAGCGGCGCGACCGCCGTCTTCTGTTGGATGATATTGACGGCGTCCTCGCCTTCCAGAACGACGATCCGCAGGCTTGGCGATTGCGCGGCAATGGCCGCCGACACGGCCAGCAGCAGGCCGGCCAGGGCTGGGGTTCGATTGGGACGCGGCATAGGGGGCTCGCTGGTGGCTGGGGTGTAGGGGCGATCGGGCACCGGCATCGTATGCATATGATCTTGGACGGTCAAGAACGCTGATGTCGCAGTTAATTGAGAGAGTTCGCCGCTATGCCGGCCTGCATGCGCTGTGGTCAGCCGAGACCCGTGTCGTCGCGGCGGTCTCAGGAGGGTCGGATTCGGTCGCGCTGCTCTTCCTGCTGCAGGCCCTGGCGTCTCGCGGCGACTGCCGCCTGGCCGGGCTCGTGCACCTGCACCACAAGATTCGCGGTGTGGACGCGGATCGCGATGCCGCCTTTTGTCGCGCGCTGGCCGGGCGGATGGGGGTCGCCGCGGTGATGCGGGAGGCCGACGTGCCCGCGCTGGCGCGCAGCGCCGGCGTATCGCTCGAAGTCGCCGGCCGCGAGGCTCGCCAACGGTGTTATGCCGAGGCGGTCGCCGCGCTTGACGCGGCGTGCGTGGCGGTGGCGCACACGCGGGATGATCAGGCTGAAACTGTCCTGTTGCGGCTGGCGCGCGGGGCTGGTCCGGCGGGACTGTCGGGTATCGCGCCGCGCCGTGGCCACCTGGTGCGTCCCCTTCTCGACATTTCGCGGACAGACCTGCAGGCCTACCTGGGCGAAATCGGTGAGGGGTGGCATGAGGATGCCACCAATGCCGACCGTGGCATTGCGCGCAATCGGGTCCGCCATGAGGTGCTCCCGCACCTGCGGGTGGTGAACGCGCAAGCTGACGCCGCGCTGGCGAGGGCGGCCGACATCTTCAGGGCGGACGCCGCGTTTCTCGACGAGCTTGCCAACGAAGCGGCCGCCCGGCTCGTCAGACTGGAAGCGGCCACGACGGCCGGGGCGGTTCGCGTGGCGATTGCGGCCGCTGAGCTTGGCCGGCTGGCGCCCGCGCTCAGGCGGCGGGTGGCGATCCTGGCGCTCGAAACCGCCAACCCGTCGCGATCGTATGGCTTAGAAGAGGCGCAACTACTCTGCGAGGCGGCGGCCAGCGGTGCTGGCGCCAGCCTCGCGGGCCTCGACATGGAACGTTTCGGCGCCGATGTTGTCTTACTAGGCAGGCAGGTGCCTCGGGAGCCTGGGGTAGCGACGGTGCCTGAGGGGCCGTTCGAACTCCAGCTCGAGATTCCCGGTGCTGCTGACGCGCCGCATGGGCGGTGGTCGCTTTGTGCCGCCGGACCGCTGCCAAGTCGCGAAGCCCCGGCCGCGGCCCCCGGCCTGGTGGTGGTGGACGCCAGCACATTAGGCGACGGCCTGGTGGTGCGGTCGCGCCGGCCCGGCGATCGCCTGCAACCGCTCGGGGCACCGGGTCACCGAAAGGTGCAGGACATTCTTGTCGACCGGAAAATCCCCCGGGACGATCGTGATCGTGAGCCGATCGTGACCGACAGAATCGGCCGCATTATTTGGGTGGCGGGACGGGTGTTGGCCGCGCCCTTTCGGGTGACCCCGCTCACGACGACCGTGGTAGTCTTGACCCTGAGGCGCCAGTAGCGCCTGGAGGAAGTGTTGAACACGACAGTAAAGAGCGTCGTTTTCTGGGTGGCGATGATCGTGCTGGTCGCCCTGGTCTGGAACTTCTCGTCGCGCCTCCAGCGCCCCGAGTCCGTCTTCAGTTTCAGCGAATTCATCTCGATGGTCGACTCGGGCCAGATCGCGCGCGTCAAGATTACGGGCAGCGAGCTGACGGGCGTGACCCAGGCCAAGGACAGCTTTCGCACCTACATCCCCTTCCAGTACGAAGGCCTCGTCAACCGCCTGCTCGACAAGAAGGTGGCGGTTGAAGCGAAGGAGCCGACGGCCTCGCCGTGGGCGGCCTTGCTGTTGTCGTGGGCGCCGATTCTGCTGCTGATTGGATTCTGGATTTTCTTCATGCGCCAGGTGCAGAGCGGCGGCAACAAGGCGCTCTCGTTCGGCAAGAGCAAGGCGAAGCTGACCTCGTCGGCCCAGAAGAAGGTCACCTTTCGCGACGTCGCCGGCGCCGAGGAAGCCAAGAGCGAACTGCAGGAGATCATCGAGTTTCTGAAGGAGCCGCAAAAGTTCCAGAAACTGGGTGGCCGCATTCCGAAGGGCGTGCTGCTGATGGGCCCGCCGGGCACCGGCAAGACGCTGCTGGCGCGTGCCGTGGCGGGTGAGGCCAACGTCCCGTTCTTCTCGATCAGTGGTTCCGACTTCGTCGAGATGTTCGTCGGTGTGGGCGCGTCACGCGTGCGCGACCTGTTCGAGCAGGGCAAGAAGAACGCCCCGTGCATCATCTTCATCGACGAGATCGATGCGGTGGGCCGCCACCGCGGCGCCGGTCTCGGCGGCGGTCACGACGAACGCGAGCAGACGCTGAACCAGTTGCTGGTCGAGATGGACGGCTTCGAATCGAACGAGGGCGTGATCCTCATGGCGGCGACCAACCGTCCCGACGTGCTCGATCCGGCGCTGTTGCGCCCCGGCCGGTTCGATCGCCGCGTGATCGTCAACCGCCCAGACGTCCGTGGCCGCGAAGGCATTCTCGCCGTGCACACCCGCAAGATTCCGATGTCGGACGATGTTGACATCAAGATCCTGGCGCGGGGCACGGTCGGATTCACCGGCGCCGACCTCGCCAATCTCGTCAACGAGGCGGCGCTCAACGCCGCGCGCGACAATAAGAAGCTGGTTTCGATGTACCACTTCGAGTACGCGAAGGACAAAGTCCTGATGGGCGCCGAACGGCGCTCGATGATTGTCACCGAAGACGAGAAGAAGGTCACCGCGATTCACGAGGCCGGTCACGCGCTGCTTGGCATCCTGTTGCCGCACGCCGATCCGCTGCACAAGGTGACGATCGTGCCCCGCGGCATGGCGCTCGGCCTGACCATGTCACTGCCGACCGACGAGAAGCACAACTACTCGAAGAACTACCTGGTCGACCAGATTGGCATCCTGCTCGGTGGCCGCATCGCTGAAGAGATCACGACCGGCAACATCACCACCGGCGCCGGCAACGACCTTGAGCGCGCCACCGACCTGGCCCGCCGCATGGTGTGCGAGTGGGGCATGAGCGAGTCGATGGGACCGCTGACCTTCGGCAAGAAGGAAGAGCAGATCTTCCTGGGCCGAGAAATTGCCCAGCACAGCGACTACAGCGAGGACACCGCCCTCAAGATCGACGGCGAGGTCAAGCGCATCGTCAAGGACCAGTACGACCGGTGCACGGCGCTGCTGATCGAGAACAAGCAGAAGCTGACCGACATCGCCGACGCGCTGCTGGCGCGTGAGGTGCTGGACGCCGACCAGGTGCGGCGGATTGTCAACGGTCATCCGCTGGACGAAGTGGCGGCGACTGATGCGCCGGTATCTCCAGATGCCTCGCCGGCGCGCGAGAAAGATCGGCCCTCGCTCGTGCCGCCGATGCAGCCGATCCAGAAGCCACTGACGCAAGAGTGATCGCGGCGCCGCGTCGATCGTATTCGGTTCCTCTCACGGGCCGGGCACCACTGGTGCTCGGCCCGCGTACTTTGGTGATGGGCGTCATCAACGTCACGCCCGATTCCTTCTCCGACGGCGGTGCCGCCCTCGATCCCGCCCAGGCCGCTGACCTCGCGCTGGCGATGGAAGCCGGCGGTGCCGACCTGATCGACATCGGCGCCGAATCCACCCGGCCCGGCGCCACACCGGTGGGCGCCGCCGACGAGATGGCCCGCGTGGGTCCGGTGCTCCGAGCCGTGGGGCGGCAGTTGCGCGTGCCGATCTCCATCGACACCTACAAGTGCGCGGTTGCCGAACTGGCGCTGGGGGAAGGCGCCTCAATCGTCAACGACATCAGCGGACTGCAGTACGATTCCCGGCTGGCGCCCCTGGTGGCCGCCCAGGGCGCGGCGATTGTCCTCATGCACACCCGGGGGCGGCCCGAGCAGATGTATGCGCATGCGGCCTACGGCGATGTCGTGGACGAGGTGGCGTCGGACTTGCGCGCTGCGATCGATCGGGCGCTGGCGGCCGGCATTGCCGGCCCAAGCATTCTGGTCGACCCCGGCCTCGGCTTTGCCAAGCATGCCGGGCAAAGCCTGACGATGCTGGCCGGACTGGACCGGCTGGCGGTGCTCGGGTATCCGCTCCTGGTCGGGCCGTCCCGCAAGTCGTTCATGGCCGCAGCGACCGGGCCGCTCGATCCCGAAGCGCGCGACTGGCCGACCGCCGCCGCCGTGACCGCGGCCATCCTGGGGGGGGCGCATATCGTCCGCGTGCACCGCGTGGCCGAAATGGTGCATGTGGCACGGGTCGCCGACGCCATTCGCGACGCGTCGGGGGCCTGACGCACTAAACTACCAGTGCGGCCATGTCCTACCTGACCGAACTGCTCCGGCGTCCGCCCGTCACCTGGTGGGACGTGCTCGACATCCTGATCGTGTCGATCATGGTGTACGAGCTGCTCAAGCTGATTCGCGGCACCCGGGCCGTGCAAATGGCCGTGGGGATTGCGTCGATCGTCGCGCTGTTCTATGTCTCGCGGGGCTTTCAGCTCGAGACCGTCAACTGGCTGATCCGCAATATCGTCGGCTACGTGGTCTTTGCCGCCATCGTGCTGTTGCAGGCCGATATCCGGCGCGCGCTGGTCCACCTCGGCCGGGGGCGGTTGTTTCGCCGCCTCAACCGCAAGGTGAGCGACGACGACACGATCGAGGAGCTGGTGGTGGCCGCCTCCAGCCTGTCGTCGAAGAAGACCGGGGCGATCATCGTGATCGAGCGGGCGATCGGCTTGCGCAATTACATCGAGAGCGGCATTCCCCTCGATGCGAAATTGACTTACGACCTGCTGGTCAGCATTTTCCAGCCGACCTCGCCGCTGCATGACGGCGCGGTGATTGTGCAGCGCGACCGCGCGGCGGCGGCGGCCTGCTTCCTGCCGCTGACCATCAATCCCCGCCTCAACCGCGAGTTCGGGTCGCGGCATCGCGCGGCCATTGGCATCACCGAAGAGAACGATGCCGTGGCGATCGTCGTGTCCGAGGAAACCGGTCGCATTTCGCTGGTCGAGGATGGCGACCTCGAACATGGTCTCGACGCCGACCGCCTGCGCGTGCGGCTCAAGGCGCTTGTGACCCTGCGCCCGGCATTGACCGGCAAGCCGCGCCAGGCGGGATACTCACTCAACTGATGGCCTACCATCCTTTTCGCAACCTCGGACTCAAGTTCCTGTCGACCTGTATTGCCGCGCTCTTGTGGCTGGTGGTTGCCGGCGAGCGGGTGGTCGAGCGGGTGTTGCGGGCGCCGGTGGAGTTTCAGAATCTGCCGGACAGCCTCGAGTTGGTCGGCAACCTGCCCGAGACGGTGGAGGTGCGACTGCGCGGCTCGTCCGGGGCGCTGACCCGGATGGGCGCGGGTGACCTGTCGGCGGTGCTCGACCTGCGGACGGCGCGTCCGGGGCGCCGGCTGTTCCACCTGACGCCGGCCCAGGTGTCGGTGCCCTATGGCATCAACGTCGTGCAGGTCGGACCGTCGACCGTGATGATGGAGTTTGAGACCTCCGGTCTACGGATCGTGCCGGTGGAGCCCGACATCGAGGGCCGTCCCGCGCCGGGATTTGAGGTCACCGCCGTGACGAGCGATCCGCCAACCGTGGAGGTCGCGGGTCCGGAGAGTGCATTGCAGCGGCTTGATGCCGCCGTGACCGAACCTGTGTCTGTCACCAACGAAGCCCGTTCGGTGAGCGAGGTGGTGACCATTGGCGTGCAGGATGCCAGCCTCAGGTTGTCGAAGCCGCAGACCGCCGTGGTGACCGTGACGATTTCCCCCAGGAAGCCATGAAGCTGTTTGGTACCGATGGCATTCGCGGCAAGGCTGGCGTGTCGCCGCTCGAACCGGCGATCGTCGCCCGCGTGGGCGCGGCGCTGGTCCGTTCGTTGCCGCAGGGAGCATCGCCGCATCGGTTCGTGATTGGCCGCGACACCCGTGAGTCCGGCGGCTGGATCGAGAACGAGCTGGCGCGAGGGCTGACCAGCCAGGGCGCGACAGTGATCAGCGCCGGCGTGGTGCCGACACCGGCGATTGCCTATCTGGCTCGCCGCGGGGGCTTTGACGCCGGCCTGGTCATTTCCGCGTCGCACAATCCGTTCGAGGACAACGGCATCAAGGTGTTCGGCGGCTCCGGGGTGAAGCTGACCGCGGCGCTCGAAGGCTCGGTCGAGGCATTGGTCGCCGACTCGTCATGGACCGTGCCGGTGGCGGCCGGGGTCATCGATCGCCAGGATCTATCGGCCCCGTACCTGGCGCACCTCACGCACATTCTCGATGCGGCCGGCCCGCTGGCGGGCGCGCCGATCGTGGTGGACTGCGCCAATGGCGCGACCGCCGCGCTGGCGCCGGCGTTTCTGTCGTCGCTCGGATTCAACCTCACGACGATTGGCGCTTCACCGGATGGCCGCAACATCAACCTGGACTGCGGGTCGACGCACCTGGATGGTCTCGCGCGTGAAGTGGTGACCAGCGGAGCGAGCCTCGGCATCGCCTTTGATGGTGACGGCGATCGCGCGCTGTTTGTTGATGCCGCCGGGTCCGTAGTGGATGGCGACGCCGTGTTGCTGATTGCCGCGCTACAGCTCCAGCGCGAGGGCCGGCTGCCGGGCAATGCCGTGGTCGCGACCGTGATGAGCAATATCGGTCTCGAACTGGCGTTGCGCGACCGCGGCATCACGCTGGTTCGCACCGCCGTGGGTGACAAGTACGTGATGGAAGAGATGGTCAAGCGCGGCGCCGCGTTGGGTGGCGAGCAGTCGGGGCACATCATTTTCGCCGACCATCTGTCGACCGGTGACGGCCTGGCCACGGCGCTGCACCTGCTTCGCATCATGGCGTTGACCGGCCGCTCGCTGGCGGATCTGGCGGGCGATCTGGTGACGTATCCCCAGGTGCTGGTCAACGTGCGGGTCCGGCAGCGGTCCGACTACCTGCTGGTGCCGGCGATTGCCTCGGCAATCGCCCGTGTCGAGGCGGGACTGGAGGGCCATGGCCGCCTGTTGATCCGTTATTCGGGCACCGAGCCGTTGCTGCGAATCATGTTGGAAGGCAAGGACCACGCCGAGATCAGCGGCTGGGCCGATGAGATCGCCGCCGTGGTGAAGGAGCAGCTTGCCTAAGCTTTCGGTCAACGTCAACAAGGTGGCGACCGTGCGCAACTCGCGCGGCGGCCGGTTGCCGTCGGTGATTGAGGCGGTGCGCACCTGCGTCGACGCCGGGGCACCTGGGATCACCGTGCACCCGCGAGCCGACGCGCGCCACATCACGACCACCGACGTTTACGAGATCGCCGGCGAGCTGGCGCCGCTCAAGGGACGGGTCGAGTTCAATATCGAAGGCGACCCGCGACCGGATTTGATCGCGCTGGTCCTGGACGTGAAGCCGGACCAGTGCACGCTGGTGCCGGTGTTTCCCGGGGAGATTACCAGCCAGGCGGGCTGGCCAGCCGACACGCCGCGCGACACGCTGGCCGGGATCATTGCCGCGATGAAAGCCGCCGGCGTGCGGGTGAGCCTGTTTGTCGATCCGGAGCCGGCAGCGATTCGCTGGGCCAAGGACATGGGAGCCGATCGCGTCGAGCTGTACACCGAGCCGTTCGCGAAAGCGTTTGACAGCGGTCCGGCGGATGCGGCCGAGAGCTTTGCCCGCTACGTGACGGCGTCGACGCTGGCCCACCAGTTGGGCGTTGGCGTGAATGCCGGCCACGACCTCGACCTGAGGAACCTGACCTTGTTCCGCACCTTGCCCCATCTGGACGAAGTGTCGATTGGCCACGCGTTGATTGGCCGTGCCATCTTCGTGGGCCTGGAGCGCGTGGTCAAAGAGTATCTGGCGGCGCTATGAAGGTGTCAGGGGCCATCATCGTCGTCATCGCCGGGGTACTGACGGCCTCTGTTGCCGAGGCCTCGGGCCGGAGTGTCAGCTTCCCGTCTCTCGACGGGACGCAGCTTGCCGGGGAGTTGTTCGAGAGTTCGGCGCGGCCGGCGCCAGCGGTGGTGCTGGTACACATGCTCACGCGATCCAGCGACGACTGGGGCAGCCTGCCCGATCGGATCCAGGATGCCGGCATCACCGCGCTGACGATTGATCTGCGCGGCCACGGCGGGTCGGCCGGCTCGTCGCAGGACCTGTCCGCCATGGTCGAGGATGTGCGGGCGGCCGTGCAGTGGCTGTCGGCCCGGCAAGGTGTGCGCACCGGCTCGGTCGGCCTGGTGGGCGCCTCGTTGGGGGCCAGCCTGTCGCTGCTGGCGGCGGTTGAACTGCCGATGATTCGCGCCATTGCCCTGCTGTCGCCGTCGCTCGATTATCGCGGCCTGCGCACGGACGCGAACCTGGTTAAGAGGCTGGGTGCCCGGTCGTTGTGGCTGGCCGCCAGCGCCGAGGATCCACTGGCGCTCCGGACCGTGCGCGACTTTGTCACCGAGACGTCCGGCCCGCGTGAGCAGATGCTTTCCAACACCGTTGCGCACGGCACCGGGCTGCTGGAGCGCGACGCCGACGTCGGCCGCGCGCTGGTGGACTGGCTACGTCGCTCGTTGCTATCCTGAGGGTTCCCTAATGAGAGCGGATGCAATCGTCTTCGGCATTGCCGGATCACTGTTCGGCTTGATTATCGGCTGGGTGCTGGGCACCCAGAACGCCACCGGCACGTCGCGGGTGGCGGCGCCGGTGGCGCAGGCGGCCCCGGCCGCGGCGCCGTCGGCGCAGCCACCGGCCCCGCTCGACCAGACGCGGGTGCAGGCACTGCAGACGGTGGCCGAGAAGGACCCCAAGAACGTCGAGTCGCGGGTGCAGCTCGGCAACATGTTCTTCGACGCCGAGCAGTATCCGCAGGCGATCGGGTGGTACGAGCAGGCGTTCGCGCTCAACCCAGCCGACCCCAACGTGTCGACCGACCTCGGCGTGGCCTACTACTACACCAACCAGCCCGATCGCGCGCTGGCGCAGTTCGACAAGTCGCTGGCCACCGACTCCAAGCACATCAAGACGCTGCTCAACGTGGGCATCGTCCGCGCCTTCGGCAAGAACGATCTGGCCGGCGCCGCCAAGGCCTGGGAGGCGGTGGTCGCGCTGGCGCCGGACTCTCCGGAGGGCCAGGCCGCCAAGAAGGGGCTCGAGGGCGTGAGAAACGCCGGTGCCGCCGCCCCGGGGAAATAGGCCGTGTTACGCCTGCTGCTGCTGTTCATCCTGTTCTGGGTGATCGCCCGCGTCTTCTGGCGGTTCATTGACGGCGTGGTGCGCGGCGTCTCTACGCCGCCGGCCGGGAGCGCCCGCCGCAGCAGTGGTCCCTCGCCGGTCAAGATGCAGCCTTGTGCGGTCTGCGGCACCTACGTGGTGCCCGGCAAGTCCATCAGTACCGTCAGCCACGGCGCGACGGTGCATTTCTGCAGCGAGAAGTGCCGCCGCGAGTATGTCGCGCCATGAATGCCGAAGAACAGGCCCGCGCCGACATCGTCGAGGTGGGCCGCCGGCTGTGGCAACGCGGCTACGTCGCCTCGAATGACGGCAACATCAGCGTCCGCCTGGACGAGCACCGGCTGATCACCACGCCGAAGAGCGTGTCGAAGGGGTTCATGACCCCGGACATGATGGTGGTGACCGACCTGGATGGGACGCGCATCGCCGGCGAGCGTGAGCCTTCGTCCGAACTCAAGATGCACCTCGAGGTGTATCGCAATCGTCCTGACGCCCGGGCTGTCGTCCACGCCCATCCGCCGACGGCGACCGGGTTTGCCGTAGCCGGCATCGCGCTCGACCGCGCCGTGCTGGCCGAGGTGATCACCACGCTCGGCAGCATTCCGATCGCCGAATACGCCACGCCATCGACTGAGGAGTTGCCGGCGGCGGTTCGCAAGTATGTGAAGGCGCATGATGGCCTTCTGCTTGCCAATCACGGCGCGCTGGCGCTGGCCGGCGACGTCATGTCGGCGTATTACCGCATGGAGACCATCGAACACTTCGCGAAGATCAGCCTGGTGGCCCGCAGCCTCGGTCGCGAGAACTTGTTGTCGCGCGGCGAGGTGGATCGCCTGCAGGGCCTGCGCGGGATGTACGGCATCGCCTCGCCGGCGCCGATTTGCACCGACGAGTCGAACCCGACGACGGCGGGGCAGTTGGACTGCCAGGTGGTGCAGGCGCCCGAGTCGGCTGAGCGGCTGGTGCTCCAGAATTTGGGGCCTTCGGCGACCGGCACGGACGGGGAAATTCGGCTAACATACCGCGAGCTGACCGCCCTGATTGAGGATGCGGTCAGGCAGCTCAAATAAGGTTTTGGAGGCAGTCAATGGGTGAAGCGCTCGGCATGATCGAAACCAAGGGCCTGGTCGCGATGATTGAAGCGGCCGACGCCATGGTGAAGGCTGCCAAGGTGACGCTGGTAGGCTGGGAAAAGATTGGCGCCGGCTACGTGACCGCGGTGGTGCGTGGCGATGTGGCCGCCGTGAAGGCCGCCACTGATGCGGGTGCCGCCGCGGCGCGCCGGGTCGGCGAGCTGGTGTCGGTCCACGTCATCCCTCGGCCCCACGCCAACCTGGAAGACGTCCTGCCCATCGGCAAAGCCAACGCCAAGGGCTAGGCCGCAGATGACGCAGACGACGCTTTAGGCGCCATGCTTCTCGCGCGCATCGTCGGCACCGTGGTCGCGACCCGGAAGGATCCGCGCCTGGTCAGCAGCAAGCTGCTGCTGGCCCGCGCGGTGGATCCCAAAGGCAAGGCCGAGGGCAACTACCTCGTCGCGATTGATACCGTCGATGCCGGCGTCGGTGAAACCGTCCTGATCGTCAGCGGCAGCTCGGCGCGGCTGGCGGTGGGCATGAAGGACGTGCCGGTTGACGCCGCCGTGGTCGGCATCGTCGATGCCGTCGACGTGGCCGAGTGATCTCATGCAACTCGCCCGCGTAATCGGGGACGTCGTCGCCACGCGCAAGGACCCCGGCTTCGACAGCATCAAGCTTCTCCTCATCCAGCCGATCTCGGCCGACGGCCGGCCCGCGGGACGCACGCTGGTGGCTGTGGACTCGGTCGGCGCCGGTGTCGGCGAGACCGTGTTCTTCGTTCGCGGCAAAGAGGCCAGTTTTCCGTTTCATCCCACCGAGATGCCGGCCGATGCCGGTATCGTCGGCATTGTCGACCAGCCCCAGGCTTTCATCGGCTAGGCCCAATGATTCTCGGCCGCATCGTGGGCACCGTCGTCTCGAGCCAGAAGCGCCCCCAGTTCGAGGGCGCCAAACTGTTGCTGGTACAGCCGGAGACGCCACAGGGCGTGGCGATTGGCGCCACATTGCTCGCCATTGACTCGGTCGGCGCCGGCGTGAGCGAACGGGTCATCGTGGTGCTAGAGGGCCGGGCCGCCGGCGAAGCGTTGGGGAAGCGACACGCCCCTGTCGACGCCGCGATCGTCGGCATCGTCGATCAGCTGGAGTTTGTCGAATGACGACGCGGAATGCGGAGGGTCAAGAGCCGTGACCGACGACGAAATTCGATCGCTCGTGCGGGTGGCAATCCAGAAGCATCTGGGAACACCTGATGGCGGTGTGCCGATGGATCGGCCTGCCGCCGCGAGTGCCCCCTCATCGCCAGTACTCTCGATCAGTTTTGGCCGCTACGCCCTGCCGCGGGCGGCCGACGACACCATGTGCATCATCGAACCTGCGGTGACGTGCAATCACTGCGGCTATTGTCAATGCCACGGGCACTGAAGAAGGTGCTTAGGGTGCGTACGGTGCCTAACGGTGCCTAGGGGTTAGTGCTTGTGAAACCGACAGTGCTGGTGACCCGAAGACTGCCGTCTTCGGTGATCGCTCGACTTGAAGAGGTGTGCGAGGTTGATCTCTACACCGGCCAGACCGCGATTTCGCGCGACGAGCTCCTGCAGCGAGTGGCCGGCAAGCACGCGCTGGTATGTCTGCTCACCGACACGGTGGACGCGGCCGTGCTCGAGGCGGCGGGACCGTCGCTGAAGATCGTCGCCAACGTCGCGGTGGGCTACAACAACATCGACGTGCCCGCCTGCCGCGCTCGCGGCGTGGCGGTGACCAACACGCCCGACGTGCTGACCAACGCCTGCGCGGACTTCACGTGGGCCCTGATTCTGGCGGTGACCCGGCGCCTTGGTGAAGGCGAGCGGGTCGTGCGGGCCGGCGCCTGGGCCGGATGGGCGCTCGATTACATGCTGGGCATGGAGCTGCGGGGCAAGCAACTCGGCCTGGTCGGCCTTGGCCGCATCGGCCGGGCGGTGGCCGAGAAGGCCCCGGCCTTTGGCATGTCGGTGGCCTACGCGACGCGGACGCCGGCCGACCTCCCCGGGGCGACCCACCTGCCGCTCGATCGCCTGCTGGCGACTTCGGACATTGTGTCGCTGCACTGCCCGATGACGCCTGAGACCAGGCATCTGATCGACCAGAAGGCGCTGACCAAGATGAAGCGCTCGGCCTACCTGATCAACACGTCGCGTGGGCCGGTGGTTGACGAGGGCGCGCTGGCCTGGGCGCTCAAGGAGCGGCTGATCGCCGGTGCCGCGCTGGACGTGTACGAGAAGGAGCCCGAGATCCATCCGGGCTTGATGACGCTTGAGAACGTCTTGCTGATTCCACACCTTGCGAGCGCGACGACGGAAACGCGTACCGGTATGGCCGACCTTGCGGTCTCCAACGCGATCGCCGTCGTCAGCGGCCGGCCGCCGCTCACCCCGGTGCCGTGACGCGGCCGAGCGACGCGGCCGTCGAGCGTGTCATGCGGATCGTGGCGCGCAAGATCGACGGCATGGAACTGCCTGCGATCGAGAAGATTTCCCAAAGCCAGCAAGACGCGCCGTTTCAGATTCTGATCGCGACCCTGCTTTCGGCGCGAACCAAGGATGCCACGACGCTCGCGGCGTCAACGCGGCTGTTCGCGAAGGCCGCTACGCCGCAAGCGGTGTCGGCGCTGACGGTGACGCAGATCGAGAAGCTGATCTTTCCGGTCGGTTTCTATCGCAACAAGGCGGTGTTTGTCAGGGCGGCCAGCAAGATGCTGATGGCCAGGTTTGGCGGGCGCGTGCCATCGACCCTCGATGAACTGCTGTTGCTGCCCGGGGTTGGCCGCAAGACGGCCAACCTGGTGCTGATTCTGGCCTTCCAGAGCCAGACCAGTATTTGTGTCGATATCCACGTCCATCGGATTGCCAATCGGCTGGGCTGGGTCCGGACGCGAGACCCCGAGCAAACCGAGCAGGAACTCTACCGGGTGGTCGCTTCCCGCTGGTGGCCGGTCATCAACCTCCACCTGGTCACTTGGGGCCAGAACGTGTGCCGGCCGGTCGCTCCGCGCTGCGGCGCGTGCGCTATTTCGAGCGAGTGCCGGCGCGTGGGTGTCGGGCGCGTGGGCCGGCCGGCGGCGTCGTCAAAGCGGGTCTAGGCGGCCGAAGTTGCGCTACACTGCCTGCAAATGCGCAGGTTGGCTGTAGTCAACATGAAGGGCGGTGTGGGCAAGACCACGACTTCCGTTCACCTGGCGGCCGGGTTTGCCGCGCAGGGGCAGCGCACTCTCCTGGTGGACGCCGATCCGCAGGGTAATGTCGGTCACATTCTCGGAGTCACCGCCAACGCCACGATTCGCGAAGTGCTGCTGGGAGAGGTTCCCGCCGCCGCCGCGGTGGTGGCCGATGTGCGTCCCGGCTTGTCGGTGATGGTGTCGACGCCGGCGGCATTCGCTCTCGACACGATGCTGGCCGGCACCGTACAGCGCGAGACCCTGATGGCGCGGCGGCTGCAGGCCCTCGAGGATTTCGACGTGATCGTGGTCGACTCGTCGCCGGCGATGAGCCTGTTGACCTACAACGCGCTGCTGTTCGCCGAGGAGTTGGTGGTGCCGGTCGGCATGGACGCCATGGCCATCGTCGGTGCGAGGCAGACGCTCGATGGGGTGCGCGAGATCCGCAGCTTGTGGCCCGACCGGCGGCTTGCGCTGACGGCGGTGTTGCCGGTTTGCGTGAACCTGCAGACGTATGCGAGTCGCGCCGCGCTTGACGCGCTGCGCCAGGACGCCGAGATGGCACCCAAGCTGTTCGAGCCCGGCATCCGCCAGTGCCTCGACCTGACCTATGCGGCGGCGGCCCACCAGACCATCTGGGAGTACGCGCCCAGGAGCCGCGCCGCCGACGACTACGACGGGTTGATTCGATGGCTGTCGCGTGGCGGTGACGATCACCAGGAGTTAAACCAGGATGGCGAAGAAGTCCCGGCCGGCATTCAGCGCGCCGTCCACTAGCGAGCGGAAGGCGCCGGCGCCGGCGTGGGTCTATCGCTCGGAACCGGAGCCAAAACCCCGCGTTGCGACCCGTCGACCGCCGGCGGCCGCGCCGGCCAAGCTGCCCGGTCGCACGACCAGAACGGCCAGGGCGCTCCCCGAAGGGCGGTCCGCCGGAGTGGTGGTATCCAGTCTGGCGCTGCTGATGTATCCGTGCGCGGCCGTCGCGGTCTTCGTCGGCGCGCCGATCGAGCGCTGGTGGCGAACTCGGGGCCACGTGCCGTCGACGGCACCGCATGAATCAGCCTGAACCACTGGCGGAGGCCGGCCGCGACGAAATCATCGCTGTTCACCGCGTCGCCGGCCTGTCCGACGCGGTCTTCGCGATCGCGATGACGCTGCTCGTCCTCGAACTGCGCGTCCCCGAGATGCCGCGCAACGTCGCAGAAGGTGAGCTGCTGGGCGCTTTGCTCGAACTGGCGCCGGTCGCTACGGCCTTTGTCTGGACGTTCTTGCTGTCGTCGCTGTTCTGGTATCTGCAAGCCCGCCAGCTCCAGTTGATCGCACGGCTTGAGCGTCCGATGGTGGTGGTCAACCTGGTCACGCTGATGATGGTGGCGCTGTTGCCATTTTCGGCGGCGCTCCAGGGTCGCCATCCGGAGAACGCGGTCGCGGGCATGGCGTATTTTGGCAACATGGCGGCCATATCCTTAGCCTTGCTGATTCACTGGCGGATGGCCCTTAACTACGGCGCCCTCGAGAAGGCGGAAGACCACCCCGATGTCGTGCGCCTCTCGAACACGATGCCGGTCTATCCATTGGCCAGCATCGTGGCGTTGCTGGCCGCCCTGATCGGTCCGGTGGCTTCGACGATAGCCTTTATTGGCACAATCGGTGTGTTCTCGACCTGGCAACGGTTCCGCTCTCGAAGGGCGGCCTAAGCATCGGCCGGGGTTTCCGCCCGGTGTATCCTCGGAGTGGCGCTGTGAGCCACCGCTTCGAGTGTGCGTGAAGTGCCAGGCTGTGCTTGCGCGCGTCGATTTCAATCGTGATGGACAAGCCCGGCGCTTGTCCCCATAGGGAGGCAACTCGATGTCCGTTCGGATCCTGACGTTCGTCTTTGCAAGCGTGCTCGCAGGCGTGGTGGCCGCGGGCGCCCAGACGTCCCCGGCCAAACCGGCCCCGGCCAAGGTCCCGGCTGCCGCGGCCAAGCCAGGCCAGACCTCGCCGGGTGCGGGTCCGGTGGTGGTTGTGGAAACCGAGAAGGGGACGTTCGAGTTTGAGACCTATCCCAACGAGGCGCCCAAGACGGTGGCGCATATTCTCGGCCTGATCAACAAGCGCTTCTACAACGGGCAGCGCGTCCATCGTGTAGTACCTGGTTTTGTGATCCAGATGGGCGATCCGGCCACCCGCGACATGACCAAGCAGGCCATGTGGGGGTCGGGCGGCAGTGGCACGTCGATCGGCGTGGCTGAGATTTCGAAGACCCGCACGCATGTGCGCGGCGCGGTTGCGATGGCGCACGCGGGTGACGCGGCCAAGGCCGACAGCCAGTTCTACGTCACGCTGGCCGAGGTGCATCGTCTCGACCCCGACTACACCGTGTTCGGGAAGATCATTTCCGGCATGGACGTGGTGATGAAGATCGCCCAGACCGATCGCATTGTCAGAGTAACCGTGCGCGGGGCAAAGTAGCGACGCCGGCCAGTTCGGGATAGCGCTCGACGAGCTCGGCCGGCAGTGGCGCCGTGACGGGCTCGTCGAGCATGCGTTTGAGCGTCGTCGCATTGGCCACCGCCTGCGCCGAGAAGTGATTGTTCAGCAGCAGATACGCCTTCTTGGCGGTGTGCCCTGCCAGCCGAATCGTGGCGGCGATCGGCTCCAGTTCACTGGTTTCGTAGTGGTAGTTATATCGATCCTCGGCCTGGTCGTGATCCCACCAGTGCTCGGCGTTGCGGCCGTGCAGGCGCAGGTAGAACAGGTCGCCGTGGTGCGGCGACTGATCTTGCCGGATCGACGTGCCGAACTTGGGTTCGTCAATCCGCACCCAGGCCGCCGCGCCGGTCTCGAGCACGGCGCGCGTGTCGGCTTCGGCATTACTCCACGACGCGTGACGCAGTTCCACGGCCATTGAGTACCCCGCGAACGTCCGCAGGAGCCAGCCCAGGTAGGCCGATGCCTCGGGCGAATGGTGGAAACTCGACGGGAACTGCGCGAGGATCGGTCCGAGTTTTCCCGCCGCTGCCAGCGGATCGATTCCGGCCTTGAACCCATCGACGTCGGCCTGGCCGATCGCCGTCGGGTCGGCTGTCATGCGGGGATGGGTAAACTTCTGAAACAGCTTCACAGCGAACTCAAAATGGCCCGGCGTCCGCCGCGCCCATCCGAGCGTGACGTTGGCACGTGGCTGGCCGTAGAAGGTGCTGTTGACCTCGACCACATTGAAGCGTTCGGCGTAGAAGGCGAGTTCGTCGAAGCCCCGCTGGCGGTCCTCCGGCCGTGGATAGAAGATACCGTTCCACGTGCCCCGGCCCGTGGGGTAGTTCCAGCCTGATGTCCCCACGCGAAGCTCCATGGAGCTAAAATAATAGGTTCGGGATGCTGACAATCAACGAGATATTCCACTCCATCCAGGGCGAGTCGACCCACGCCGGGCGGCCGTGTGTGTTCGTGCGCCTCACGGCCTGCGATCTGCGCTGCCGCTGGTGCGACACGCCGTATGCCTTCCACGAGGGGCGCAAGATGAGCGTGGACGAAGTGGTGGCGGAGGTTGAGGCCCGAGGCTGCCCGGTGGTGGAAGTGACGGGCGGCGAGCCGCTTCTGCAGGCCGAGGTGTATCCGCTGATGCAGCGTTTGCTCGAGGCCGGCAAGACCGTGCTGATTGAAACCGGTGGTCACCGCAGCATCGCGCAGGTGCCGGCCGGCGTCGTTCGCATCATGGACGTGAAATGCCCGGGTTCCGGCGAGGCCGAGGCCAATGACTGGTCGAATCTCGCCTTGCTCACCCACACCGACGAGGTGAAGTTCGTGATCGCCGATCGCGTGGACTACGAGTACGCGCGTGACATCGTCCATCGCGAACGGCTCACCGGCCGCGTGGCCGCGGTGCTGTTCTCGCCCGTCCACGGCGAGCTGGAAGCCAAGCAGCTGGCCGAGTGGGTCATCGCCGATCGCCTCGAGGTTCGGGTGCAGCTCCAGATGCACAAGTTCATCTGGACGCCAGAGACGCGCGGTGTCTAGCGGATCCACTCGGAAGTCGGCGGCGGCGCGGCAGCCGCCGGCCGTGGTGCTGTTAAGCGGGGGACTGGATTCCTATACCGCCGCCGCCATCGCCAAGCGTGACGGGTTTGCCCTGTTCGCCCTCAGCATCAACTACGGCCAGCGGCACGCCGCGGAGCTCGGCGCCTCGCGGGCCGTCGCCGCCGCGTTGGGCGTCGAGCGCCACCTCGAACTGGCGCTCGATCTGTCGCAGATTGGCGGGTCGTCGCTCACCTCGGCGGCGATGGCGGTGCCCAAGGATCACCCGATCGACTCCAGCGTCATCCCCAATACCTATGTCCCGGCGCGCAATACCATCTTCCTGTCGATGGCCCTCGGCTGGGCCGAAGTGCTGGGTGCGGCCGACATCGTGATTGGCGTCAACGCGCTCGACTATTCCGGCTATCCGGACTGCCGGCCCGAATTCATTCAAGGGTTCGAGCAGGTGGCCCGGCTGGCCACCAAGGCGGGGGTCGAGGGCCGGCCCCTCCACATCCACACGCCGCTCATCAGCCTGTCGAAAGCCGGCATCATCCGTCTGGGGCTGACGCTCGGTCTCGACTACGGCCTGACCCACAGCTGCTACGACCCACCGCCCTCGGGCCGCCCGTGTGGGCGGTGCGATAGCTGCCGCCTTCGCGCCGCCGGGTTTGCCGAAGTTGGTGCAAGCGACCCGCTGATCAGGCCAGCGGACTGATACCATTCGCCCTGACTCCCGTGGCCCAGCCGCTCAGACGCCAGATACTGCTCGTTACCATCGTGATCACCGTCGTGGTCTACACCGCGATTGGCTATGGCGCCTACCTCACCTACGGCGAGCACGTCCGCCAACTGGCGAACGAGACGGCGACGATGGCGGCCACGGTGGTGGTGTATGTGAATCGCAATCTCGAGGCGGCTGACGCCGTGGCCGTGACCGCGTCGCGCCACCCGAGCATGCGCGATCTGAATCCCACGGCGGCGGCCGAGGTGCTGTTGCCGCTGGTCGGCGGGCGCGACCGCTTGCTCAACAACGCCCTGCTGGCTGACACCAACGGCCGGGTGCAAGCCTGGGCGCGGCCACCGGACGCCAAGGTCGAGGGCCTGATCGACCCGGCGTGGATCAAGTCGGTCGCCAACAACGGTCGGACGCAGATTAGCCCCATGCTGGGCGGACCAGGCGATACGGCGCACGCCATTGTGCTCGGCTACCCAATCACGTCGCTTGAGGGTTCGGTGGTTGGTGTGGTCGGTCTCTCGGTCCACCTCGAAGCCATCGAACAGATTCTCCGGTCGATTCCGCTGCCTGAGGGCTCGGTCGTGACCCTCACCGACAAAGACAGCGTGGTGGTGGCGCGCAGCCTCGACTCGGCCGCCTACGTCGGCCGGCCGATTGCATCCCGGTCGGAGTTGCTCCAGCCGTCGCAGGTGCCGTCAACCGTGATTCGCACGGGCGTCGATGGCGTCGAGCGCGTGTTTGGCAACGCCGTGATCGAACGGGGACCCTGGCTCGCCAGTGTCGGCATTCCCACCAGCGTGGCGCGGGCGCGAACGGCGCCCATCTACTGGCGCAATTTCAGTGTCTCGATCGTCGCCACCTTGCTCGTCTTCGCGGTGACCTACCTGTTTGGCCGGCGGTGGTTGCAGGCGTTCGATCACCTGGACGCGGCGGCTCATCGCGTCAGCCGCGGCGATTTGTCGCCGCTTCACGCGCGGCCGATGCCGACCGCCGAGATGGAGCACCTCCAGCAGACGGTGAGCAGCATGATCACCAACCTGCAGAGTGCGCACGACGCCATCGCTTCGCAAGTGGACGACGAGCGGCGGATGCGCCAGGAGGTGGAGTCACTGCAGCAGCAGGTGATCCGGCAGGAACGACTGGCAGCGATCGGCGTGCTGGTGTCCGGCGTGGCCCACGAGCTGAACAATCCGCTCCAGGCCATTCTCGGGTTCGCCGAGCTGCTGCAGATGCAGAAGGACATGCCAGAGTCGGCGCGCGCCGACTTGACGCTGATCCAGAAGGAGAGCGCGCGGGCCAGCGCCATCATCCGCAACCTCTCGCGCTTCGGGCGTCAGATGTCGGAGCCATCGCCGGTCAAGTTGCGCGACGTGGTCGCCTCGGTCATGGAACTGCGGCAGCGCAAGCTCGAGGAACTCAACATTCGCGTCGAGGTCGACGAGAAGTCGGTGGCGCAGGTGATGGCGATCTTTACCGAGCTGCAGCAGGTGCTGCTGAACTTTGCCATCAATGCCGAGCAAGCCCTGGTGCAAAGCGGCAACACCCGGCGCGAGATCGTGGTCCGCACCGGCGATCGCGACGGGTGGGCCTGGGTGGAACTGGAGGACTCCGGACCTGGCGTGCCCCCGGAGCACGAGGCCAAGTTGTTCCAGCCGTTTTACACGACCAAGCCGGTCGGCGAAGGCACCGGCCTGGGCTTGTCGGTCAGCTACGACATCATCCGTTCGCACGGCGGCCGCATCGGCTATCGCGGTGCGGCGTCCGGCGGCGCGGTGTTCTACTTCGAGCTGCCGATCGTCCCGGCTGGGCCATGATGACCAGTCGCCTTTACTACACCGAATCGGCTCGCGCGGAGTTTGACGCGACCGTCGTCGCCACCGAGATCATCGGCGGCCGGTTGCAGGTGACGCTGGACCAGACCGCCTTCTACCCGACCTCCGGCGGCCAGCCCTTCGACACCGGAACACTCGGCGGCACCGCGGTCACTGAGGTCCTCGACCGCGACGACGGCACTGTCGCGCACGTCGTCGGGGGGACCCTCAAGGTGGGCGAGGTGGTGCGTGGCGCCATCGACTGGGCGCGGCGTTTCGATCACATGCAGCAGCACACCGGGCAGCACGTGCTGTCGGCGGCATTCGCCCGGCTGTTTGATGTGCGTACCGAGAGCTTTCATATGGGCACGCTGTCGGCGACCATCGACCTGGCGCGCGAGGTGACCGCGGCCGAGGTCGCCAGGGCCGAGGACGAGGCCAATCGCATCGTCTGGGAGGATCGGCCGGTGACCATCCGCTTCGCCTCCGCCGAAGAGGCCGCCAACATGCCGTTGCGCAAGGAGTCGATTCGCACCGGTCCGTTGCGGCTGATCGATATCGAAGAATTTGACCTGTCGGCCTGTGGTGGCACCCACGTATCGCGCACCGGTGGGATTGGCGTGATCGCGGTCGGCGGGTGGGAAAAGTTGCGCGGCGGCTCTCGCGTCGAGTTTCTGTGCGGCGGCCGAGCCCTCCATCGCTTCCGCCACTGGCGCGACGCGCTGGCGGCCACGCAGAAGTTTCTGTCGGTGGCACCAGAGGAGATGGCGGCCGCGGTCGAGCGGATGCAGGCCGACAGCAAAGCCCAGCAGCGAACCCTGCGCGGGTTCCAGGAACGGCTCGCTACCCACGAGGCGTTCGCCTTGCTGGAGAAGGCGACATCGACTGGCGGTCAACCCGTGATCGTCGAGGCGCTTGAGGGCTGGGACGCCCAGGGGCTCAAGGCCATCGCCGTGGCCGCGGCGGCGGCCCAGGCGCGGGCCGTCGTGGTGTTGTTCACCACCACGAGTCCGGCGCTGGTGGTGATCGCGCGCGGTAGCGACGCCGCCATCGATGCGGGGGCGTTACTGAAGCGCCTGGTCGGCCAGTTCGGCGGCAAGGGCGGCGGCAAGCCGGATCTGGCGCAGGGGGGAGGACTCGCGGCCCCCGTCGCAGCGCTGAAGGCCGCGGCGTTGACGCTGGTGTCGGACCGTCTCTGACCGACTCCCGGCTTAACTGGCGATCACCCGCATCGCCTCTGGTATCGTCAATAGATGCAGTCCCTTCTCACCAAACTCCAAATCGAATCCCTCAACCCCGGCGCCTGCACTGGTCCCGATGGCTGGATCGCCGAGCCCGACGGTCACAAGCTGACGTCGTTCAATCCCACCACTGGCGACCCCATTGCCGCGGTCATGCTGTGCAGCACCGCCGCCTACGACCGCGTCGCGGCGGCGGCGACCGAGGCCTTTCGTGCCTGGCGCGAGGTGCCGGCGCCCAAGCGCGGAGAGGTCGTCCGCGACCTCGGCGAGGCGTTGCGGGAGTTGAAGGAGCCGCTGGGCGACCTGGTCTCGCTCGAGATGGGCAAGATTCGCGCGGAAGGCCACGGCGAAGTGCAGGAGATGATCGACATCTGCGAGTTCGCCACCGGCCTGTCGCGGCAGCTCTACGGCCTGACCATTGCCTCCGAGCGTCCCGGCCATCGCATGATGGAGCAGTGGCATCCGCTGGGGCCGGTCGGCGTGATTTCCGCGTTCAATTTTCCGGTGGCGGTGTGGTCGTGGAATGCGGCCATCGCGGCGGTGTGCGGCGACACGGTGATCTGGAAACCAGCCGAGCCCACGCCCTTGACGGCGGTTGCCGTGCAGCACATCGCCAACCGCGTGATGGCCGATCATGGACTCACCGGCGTCTTCACGCTGGCGGCGGGCTCGGGCCGCACCGTGGGCGAGGCCATGCTGCACGATGCGCGCCTCCCGCTCATTTCATTCACCGGGTCGACCGCGATTGGGCGCCATGTGGCCGGGACGGTGGCCGGCCGCTTTGGCCGCACCATCCTCGAGCTGGGTGGCAACAACGCGATCGTGGTGGCTGAAGACGCGAACCTCGAGATGGCGGTGCGCGCGATCCTGTTCGGCGCGGTGGGCACGGCGGGCCAACGCTGCACCTCCACGCGGCGAATCATTGCCCACAAGGCGGTCCTGCCGGCACTGGCTGAGCGGCTGCTCAAGGCATACACGCAAGTGCGCATCGGCGATCCGCTCGCCTCCGGCACCTTGATGGGACCGCTGGTCACCACCAAGGCCCTGACCGACATGGAGGCGGCCATGGCGCAGGCGGTCGCCGAGGGTGGCACGGTGCTTTGTGGTGGCAAGCGGCGTCCGGACCTCGGACCGCAGTTTGTCGAACCGGCCATCATCCGCATGCCCGCGCAATCGGCGGTCGTTCAGCAGGAGACGTTCGCGCCGATTCTGTACCTGCTCGAGTACGAACGGTTCGAGGACGCACTGGCCATGCACAACGGGGTGCCACAGGGCCTCTCCAGTGCGGTATTTACCGAGAGCATGCGCCGGGCGGAGGAGTTCATGTCACCGCGCGGCTCGGACTGCGGCATTGCCAACGTCAACATTGGCACGTCGGGGGCCGAGATCGGCGGTGCGTTCGGTGGTGAGAAAGAGACCGGCGGCGGCCGCGAGTCGGGGTCCGATGCCTGGAAGGGCTACATGCGCCGGCAGACCAACACCGTGAACTGGTCAACGGCATTGCCGCTGGCCCAGGGCATCACCTTCGGAGACTGAGCACCGGCGGATCCGGCAGCGAGCGGGCGACGGATGGTCACCTAGCCGGTCTGAGGCGGCTCATCGATACACGCTCGCGCACCCGCGGGCGCTGGCCATTGGCGGACAGTGAGCGTGCCCTCGCGATCGTGTCGTCTCCAATCGCGGTGTCGCGCCAGTTCGCGAGGATGAACTCGCGCAGTTCGTCAATCGAATCGCCGTAGGTGTGGAAGTCGAACTCGACCGTGTCCTCGCGGAGGAAGATGCCCTCGCCGAAGGCAATCACCAGGGCGTCCTCTGCCGCCTGGTGGCGCGCCGATCCGGCGGGCGAGTCCACGAAACCGGCGCGTGCCTCACCCACGAATATGGCCGCCGGCTCCGGTGTCGGATGGATATCGACAACCAGGCCGGTCGGCCTCACGATCCGGTGTGCGTGGCGCAGGGCATGGACCATGCCCTCAGTGGGGATTCATCAAAGCGACCAGGAAAAGATCGCCACGTCCACGCTGCGTGGCGGCAGGTCGAGCAGGTCGATGCCGACCGCCCGCGCATCCACTTCCGGCATCGCCGCGCGCAGGGCGTCGATCGAGGCCGCCTTCGGATCAATCGCAACGATCGACGCGGTGCCGGCCGCGTACCGCCGGGTCAGCCGGCCGTCGCCACAGCCGATTTCAAGCACCCGCAATCCGGCGAAGGACGGCACCATGCGGGCGAGGGCGGTCACCTCGTGCTGTTCGGGATCTTCGTGGATCGCCATGTTCGACCCCTACCTGGGCGCCATGCGCAGCGCGCCATCGAGGCGAATCACCTCGCCGTTCAGCATCTCGTTCTCGAGGATGTGGCAGACCAGCGCGCCATACTCGGCCGGGCGGCCGAGGCGCGACGGGAACGGCACTTGCTGGCCCAGTGAGACTCGCGCCGCCTCCGGCAAGCCGGCGAGCAGTGGCGTGTCGAAGATGCCCGGAGCGATGGTGACGACGCGAATGCCCAGCTGCGCAAACTCGCGAGCGATCGGCAGCGTCATGCCGACAATGGCGCCCTTGGAGGCGGCGTAGGCGGGCTGGCCAATCTGGCCGTCGTAGGCGGCGATCGACGCCGTGTTCACGATCACGCCACGCTCGCCGTTCCCGGCCGGCGCATTTTGTGAGATGACGGCGGCGGCCAATCGAATCACATTGAAGGTGCCGACCGCGTTGATCCGCAGCGTCTTCTCGAACAGGTCGAGCGGGTGCGGGCCGTTCCTGCCCAGCACCTTGGCCGCGGGGCCGATGCCGGCCGCATTCACGACGCCGTGCAGCCCGCCAAACGCCGAGACGGCGAGATCGACCGCGGCCTTGACCTGTTCCTCGCTGGTTACGTCGGCTTGCGCGAAGCGGGCCGTGGCGCCCATGGCCTGTTCAGCCGCGCGGCCGGTTTCGGCGTTCACGTCGAGCAACACGGTATTGCCACCTGCGGCGACGATGGCCTCGGCGGTGGCGCGGCCCAGTCCCGAAGCGCCGCCGGTGACGATGAAGGTCTTTCCAGAAATATCCATCTGCTCCCTACCCGCGCACGGAGTGCGCGCAAAAAGAAACTGTAACGTAGAATTGAAGATTCATGACGTCCTACGACAAGCACTATTACGACGGCGACTGGCAGGCCTCGAGCGGCAGCGACACCGTCGCCGTGATCTCATCGGTCACTGAGGCCGAGGTGGCGCGTGTGCCCCGTGGCACGGCCGGTGACGTCGACCAGGCGGTGCGGGCGGCCCGCCGCGGCTTCGCGGCCTGGAGCCGGCTGGCGGTCGAGGACCGGGCGCAATGGCTCGAGAAACTGTCGGCGGCGATGAAGGCGCGGGTGCCGCAGCTGGCGGAGGCGATCACGCACGAAGTGGGCACCGCGCTCGGCTATGCCACGAAGGTGCAGGTCGAGTTTCCCATCATGATGATCGGGATGAACGCCAAGTTCATCCGCGAGGCCCGGCTCGAAGAGGAACTCGGCAACTCGTTGATCATCAAGGAGCCGATCGGCGTGGTCGGCTGCATCACGCCGTGGAATTATCCGCTGCACCAGATCGTCTGCAAGATCGCCCCGGCGCTGGCCGCCGGGTGCACGGTCGTGCTGAAGCCGGCGGAGATGGCGCCGACGAGCGCCTTCATGCTCGCCGAAGCCGCGCACGAGATCGGCCTGCCGGCCGGCGTGCTGAACATCGTTTCCGGCTCCGGCCGCATCGTTGGCGAAGCGATCGTGGCGCACCCGGATGTCGATATGGTGAGCTTCACGGGATCGCTGCAGGCCGGGCGCCGCATTGCCGCGGTGGCCGGTGACGGCATCAAGAAGGTGTGCCTGGAACTGGGCGGCAAGTCGGCGTTCATCGTCCTGGACGATGCGCCGTTCGAGAAGGCGATTGCCGCCGGCGTCAACAATTGCATGCAGAACGCCGGGCAGACCTGCTCGGCGTGGACGCGCATGTTGGTGCCGCGATCGCGGCACGACGAAGCGGTGGAACTGGCGAAAGCCCAGCTCGCCAGGCTGACGCTCGGTGACCCCTTCGACAAGAACACGCGGCTTGGGCCGCTGGCGTCGGCGGGACAGCGCGATAGCGTGCTTGGCTTCATCGAGCAGGGCAAGCAGGAAGGCGCCACGCTCGTGGCCGGCGGCGGCCGTCCGGCCGGACTCGCCACCGGCTTTTATGTGGAGCCGACTATCTTCGCCAACGTCGACAACCAGATGAGTGTCGCGCAAGAAGAGATCTTTGGGCCCGTGCTGGTGATCATCCCGTACGACACCGAGGCGGACGCCATTCGGATCGCAAATGATTCGCCGTATGGCCTGGCCGGCGGCGTCTGGGCGGCCACGCCTGAACGCGCGCTTGGAGTGGCGAGGCAGTTGCGTACGGGCCAGGTCGACGTCAACGGCGGGCGGTTCAACGCGCTGGCGCCGTTTGGCGGCTACAAGAAGTCAGGCATCGGCCGCGAGATTGGGCCGCTGGCACTCGACGAGTTCTTCCAGCTGAAGTCGATTCAGCGCTGACACCACGAGCTTCTGACATGTTTGCCTTTCTCGCGGGAATCGCGGCCGGCCTGCTGCACGTCTTTTCTGGACCGGATCACCTTGCCGCGGTGGCCCCGCTGGCGTCTGATCGCGAGCGCGGCCAGTGGCGCACCGGTCTTCAGTGGGGCATCGGTCACACCCTTGGGGTGCTGTTGATCGCGACGCTGTTGCTGCTGCTCAAGGAGCAGTTGCCGCTCGACGCCATCTCGGCCTACAGCGAGCGGGTGGTGGGTGCCTCGCTGATCGTGCTGGGCAGCTGGGGCCTGCGCCGCGCATGGCTGCAGAAGCGCTCGGGTACCGACGGGCACTCACATACGCATGGCGGCGCGTCCTTTTCGATGGGCGCCATTCATGGCCTGGCCGGCAGCTCGCACCTGTTTGGCGTCCTGCCGGCGCTCGCATTCCCGTCGCGGGTATCGTCGGTCCTCTACCTCGCCGGCTTCGGGCTGGGCGCGATCGCCGGCATGACGGCATTCAGCACCGTCGTGGGCCTGCTGTCGTCACGCCTCAGCCGCCAGCCCTCACGAAGCTACCACGGCCTGCTCTACGCCTCCTCCGCCATGGCCCTGGTGGTCGGTGGTGTCTGGCTGGTCGGCCAATGAACAAGCTGCCAGGCGTCGGGGCGGCATTGGTAGTCATGCTCGCGGGCTTCTGGCTTGCCGATCAGATTGGCCAGGCGATCCTGGCGGCGCAGGGACTGGCGGGCAGCAGCCCGGTGTCGGGCGTGCCGGTGGCCATCGTGCTCGGATTGCTCCTGCGCAACACGCTGCCGGTGCCGGCCGCGCTGACGCCAGGACTGAAGTTTGCCACCACCACCATCCTTCGCGCCGGCATCGTCCTGGTGGGGATTCGCCTCAGCCTGTTCGACGTGGTGAAGCTGGGACTGGCCGGACTCCCTGTGGTCGTTGCGGCGATCGCCACCGGACTGGTGTTTGTGACGTGGTTCAACCGCAAGCTGGGCCTGCCGCCGCGCCTGGGCACGTTGATCGCCGCCGGCACCAGCATCTGCGGCGTGACCGCGATTGTCTCGGTGGCGCCGGCCATCGAGGCCGACGAGCGCGAGGTGGCCTATGCGGTGGCGAACGTTGTCGCGTTCGGCCTGTTTGGGATGCTGTTCTATCCCTATCTCGCGCACGCCGTGCTCGGGTCGTCCGAAACCATCGGCTTGTTCCTCGGCACCGCTATTCACGACACGTCGCAGGTGGTTGGCGCGTCGCTCACTTACAAGCAGGTTTACGGAGACGACGTGGTCCTGCGGGTGGCGACGGTCACCAAGCTGACGCGCAACATCTTCCTGGCGGCGGTCATTCCGTTTCTCACCTGGCAGCACATTCGTTCCTCGCAGAAGACCGGCACCGCGAGGAAGAAGACGTCGTGGCAGGCGCTGGTCCCTGGCTTCGTGATCGGATTCCTGGCGATGGCCATCGTGCGATCGGCTGGGGATGCCACCCTGGGTTCGGGCGGCGCCGCGTTTGGGCTGTGGGATGGTGCGGCATGGACGTCGCTGACCAAGCAGCTCGGCGACTATTGGGCGTCACAGATCCTGCTGGGCACCGCCATGGCGGCCGTCGGCCTCAACACCAGTTTCGCGGTGTTCAAGGGCGTGGGGCTGAAGCCGTTCGCCGTCGGCATGGCCGGCGCACTCGCCGTGGGATCCGTCGGCATGACGATGGCGGTGATCTTCGGCCGCTACGTGCATCTGTAAGACAGGAGCTCAGGAGATCAAGAGAGGGTTGTCAAAACCCTATCTCTTGATCTCCTTGTCTTCTGTCAGGGAATAGACGCGGCCGCTTTCGTCTTCGTGCTTCAACGGCAGCCCCGACTGTCCGAGCCGCGGCTCGATGCTCGCCCATTCTTCCGGTGAGTACAGCTCCCGGTGGACCACGACGTAGGTGACGCCGATCTCGCGCAGCCTGGCGACGCTGGTCTCATCCGGGAAGCGTCGCATCACCTGGTACAACTGGTCGTGAAACGGCGCGCGGAAGCCACTGTAGCCGTGCACGGTCTTCTGCCAGTGTGCCATCGAGTGCAGCATGGTCATGGTTTGGAATCGCTCGAAGCGCCCCGAATCGCGGGGGTCTGGCAGCGGCACTTCGGCGACCACGAACGGCGCGGGTTGTGCGGCCAGCCACCGGTCGACCGCCGGCGACGGCAGCGCGTAGTCCGTGCCCAGGAACGGGTAAGCACTGAACTCCATCAGTAACAGCACACCCACGACCACGGTGGCTCCGCGCTGCGTGGTTGAGGCCAGATGCCGGGTCAGGCGTTCGAATCCGGCAGCGGCCAGGACGGCAAGGCACAGCGTAGTGAGGATCATGAAGCGCGAGGGCGCGCGGATGAAGTTCATTCCCGGCCACGCGTACACCCACGGCCACAGGCTGAGCGGTCCATCAATGAAGAACAGCACGCTGACGATTGCGAGCAGGCCGTAGAAGGTCAACTGTCGCTGGCGCGCCCGCCCGGCCCCCGGCGGCAGGAACGCGATCATCGCGAGCACGACCGGCAGGAGGCCGGGAAACAGGTAGGCGCTGGCTTGTTCGTGAAACTTGGTGTCAGAGAACAGCGAGAGCACGTACTGATGCACGTGCGACGGCGATGCCAGATAACTTTCCGGGGTCACCGTCCAGTTGTCGAGTGTGCGGCGGAGGCCCATCTCCTGCTGGACGCGGCGGTAGGGCAGCACCATGGCTGCCACCGGCAGCAGCAATGCGAGGCCGCCGGCGCCGACATCGCGCGCGCGTTGTGCCAGCGCCACTGGCAGGCCGAGGGCCATTCGGTACAGCACCAGAGCCAGGCCGGCGACTCCCAGGAATACCGCGCCGTGGCCGCCGCACAACACTTGCAGCGTGGCAAAGCCGATGGCCAGCCGCAGGTCGCGCGCCCGATTGGTATCCAGGTAGGAATGCAGGTAGGCCAGGCAGAACGGAATCCATTGCATGGCCACCAGGTGGATCTGGCTCATGCGGAAGAAGCGCGCCGGCGCGAACGCGAAGACGATGCCGGCCAGGACGGCCGCGCCGGTGCCCAGGCCGAGTTTACGGGCGAGCAGGTAGGCGCCAATGCCGCAGAGGAAGCACGCCGACAGCGCCACCAGGTTCATGGCCAGTACAGCGTCGCCGGTGATCCAGAGGACCGGTGCGGCTACCAGCGCGCTGCCAATGAGGTTCTCCGAATAGGCCAGCGTGTTGGGCAGCGGGTAATAGATGTTCGCGTCGAAGATGCCGAATGGATTGGTGACAAACGCGTGCGCGTCCCAGGCGAGTGTCCAGATGTACAAGTGGGTGTCGGGCGCATCCACGAGGACCCGTGTGGCCGGGTGCAGCGACCACGGCGCCGCCATCAGCACGGTCAACGCCGCGAACAGCAGCGTGAGCAGTGTCGCGCGTCTCACGGCAGCAGGCTGGGGTGCTCGAAGGCGACCAGTCGCAGCAGGGCCAGGTCCATGGCGGTGTCGATTTCGCGAACCGGAACGCGGAAGCCCGTGACCATGAACGAAAATACCAGCGGTTCCCCTTCGGCGGTGACGACGTAGCCGGAGAGCGACCGCACCTGCGACATCGACCCGGTCTTGGCCCACACGCGGGCCTGGGCCGGGGTGCCACGCAGTCGCTCGGCCAGCGACCCGCTGACCCCCATGACCGGCAATGACGACCGGAAGCCCTCATCGAGCTCCGGGTCGAGCCAGACGTAGGTCAGGACGCCGATCGAGGCGTCGGGGGTCAGAAAGTCATAGCGGGACAGGCCTGACCCGTCGCGAGCCAGGAAATAGTCACCCGAAATACCCCACGACCGCAGCGTCTCTCTCAACACCACCAAGCCGGCCGCCGAGGTGGCCGGCTGACCCGCGGGCGACAACGATCGCAGCAGGGTTTCGGCGTACAGATTCCGGCTCCACTTGTTCGTCACGTCGATGATCTCAAGGAGCGAGGTCGAGCGATCCTCGATCAACAGGATCGTCTGCGAGCGCTCCGGGGGGGCATCAAGGTCGTCGATGTCAACCGCCTCGCCCTTGACGACGACTCCCTGGCGTGCGAGCGCCTCGCGCACGGCGTTCAGGTAGAACAGGGTCGGATTAGGGACTGCCGCCGTCTCGCGGACTGGCGCGCCACCGGCGGCCACTGTCCCGCGAACGGTCAGCACGTGGGTGCCCGGAACTCGTTCAAGGGTGATGCTGGAAGTGGTTCCGTCTGCGGTGGTGACGACCTGGTTGTCGATGGTCAGTCCGCTGCCCGCTGGTGAGACCGCAATCTCGGCCCGGCCGCCGGGGCCCGGGCTGATCGACAACTCCACCTGGTTTTCGTTGTACTGGAGCGCGCTTACTGGAGCGCCGTAGCCGTAGGCGAAGTCGTCCCACGACCAGCCGAGTCCCCACCCGGGCTCGGCAAACGCGTTGTCGTCGCCGATCAGCCGGCCGTTGATGACCTGAATGCCCTTGGCGGCGAGCTGTTTTGCCCAGTCGTCGAAGGCTGCCTGCCGCAACTGGTGGCGCGGGTTGATGGTTGGGTCGCCGTTGGACTCGATGATCAGGTCGCCATCGATCGCGCCGCCGGAAATCGCGGCAGTGGCGTAGACCTTTGTGGTGTAGCGGTAGTCCCACCCAAGGCGCTCGGCGGCCACGGCCGTGGTCAGCACTTTCTGGTTCGAGGCGGGCAGTTGGAGGCGAAACGCGTTGGAGCTGTAGAGGGTCTCGCCGCGCTTCAGGGAGTGCACCGCCACCGACCACAGGCCGTGGTCGACCGTGCGCGACGAGAAGATGGCGCGCAAGTCGCGCCGGAGCTGCTCATGATGGTCGGGGTTGGCCAGCGCTTCCTGGAGCGTCGGCACACGAACCGGGCCAGGGCGCCCCGCGCAGGCGGCCTGGACGGCGAGCACCGCGATCGCGACGGCCACCCGGAACGAGTGCCCGCCTCGAGGGGTCATTGCTTGACGCCCGACTTGTCGGCGGCCGGGGCCGGGGGTGTCACTACCTGGTCGAACGCCTGCATGGCGGCGGCCATCGAGGCCGGATCGATCTTCGCCACAGCCGCCTCGCCGTCGCGTGAGCCGAACGCGGCCTCGCCCACCTGGCCGAAGCGCACGCGCTCGAACTTACCCTCGTCGAAGCTGGCGCTCACGACCAGTGCCGGTCGGTCGAGCCCGGTTCGGGTCTTGGTATCGACGAACGACTCGGCCTTAATCGCGACCAGCTTGTTGAGCAGGTCATCGATGGCGGCGGCGTCGGCGGTGTGCGTGGCGCCGCCGACCCTGGTCACTTTCCATGACTCGCCATCGGTGGGCTGCTCGCCCTTGACCTTCTCCAGCTCGTAGGTCTTGGCGCCGCCAGGCGTATCGAGGACAGCGCGAATCCGCGTGACATAGAACGACCGGAGTTCGAACAGCTCTTTCTTGCGGTAGTCGTCGAAGCTCTTGGCGAAATCGTCCTGGAGCGTGGTGTCGACCGTGAACACCAGCGGCCGCGACCGATCGCGCGCGTAGGTCACACTGTCGGCGCCCTTGCCGACTTCGAGCACGGTCTTGGCGCTGCCGGCGCCGATGGTGATGCTCATCACCGGTTTGTCGAGGCCCCACGGCGACAAGTCCTTGGCGTCGGCCTCGACCAGCCTGGTCATGTTCGACGTCGACAACCGCGTCAGCAGCCCTTCGATGGCGCTGTAGTCGCCACGCGACGTGCCTGGACTTGACACCTGCCATTCGCTGCCCACCCGCGCGAGCGCCATCGTCGCGCCGGCGCGGACGAGCGTCAGCGCGTCAGCCTTTTCGCGATCGAACTTCAGGATCTTCTTGTCGCGCAGATCGAACGGCGTGCGGTTGAAGTTGGTCTCCTGGAACGACGACACCAGGAACACCTTGTTGTCGCCGCCCTTGATCGCATACATCTCGCCCTGGGTGGCGTTCTTGTCGCCGAGCTTGAGCGAACCGCTGACGCTGCCGGCCTTGAACTCGATGGCGATGGGCGGCGTGGCCAGGTTGTATTTCGCCAGGTCGGCGGGGTTCTCCTCGACTACCCGCACCAACTCCAGGTTGGCCAGTGCCTGGCCCAGGCTCGTTGCCTCGGCCGGGTCGGCATCGGTCTCCACCGGCTCGAACATCTTCCACCCGGTTTCGGACTTGCGCAGCAGGCTGGTCTCGCCGTTGTAGGTGAGCTTGACCTCATCGACGGCATCAACCGCGAGCGAGTAGACCTTGTCTTTCGCCGGTCCGCCGTCGATGCCCGGCGCGGGGCGCCCGGAATCGACGAAGTAGATGTAGCCGCCCAGCCCCGCCAGTACGGCGATCAGGATCAGTGTTGAGGTCAGACCGCGCATGGCTCGCTACCTTCTCCGCCACCATGTGTAAACGCCCGACGCGAACACGATGCCGGGAATCATAAACAGGCACAGCAGCATGATCCGCTGCTGCTGCTCGGCGGTCAGTGTGAGCCGCCGGTCCTCGGGTTCGCGCGGCCGGATGGCAATCAAGTTCTCCTGCTGTGCGAGCCAGTTCACCGCGTTCATGAAGAAGTCGCGGTTGCCTTGGATGCCCAGGCCGAAGTTGGCGGCGAAGTCAGAGTCGCCGATGCCCACGACGCGCGATTCGGGCTTGCGCTCCGCGTCTGGCGCGGCCGCGCTGTCGTTGCCGGCCGGTGGCGCCGGGGCCGCAGTGGCCGGTGCCGACGCCGCGGCGCCGAGTGTGATCGGCCCCATCTTGTCGCCCTTGTCGGCGTTGAAAGCCACCTGAGCCCCGCCGGTGCCGCTGAGCGACGCCAGCTCGGCCTCGGCCCAGCTTTGCGCGCTGGTATTCACCAACGGCTGCGCAACGTGACTGTTGGACCCGCCCTCGATCGGCGTCATCGACCGCGCCATGGGGTAGGCGGTGACCAGGCGAAAGCCCTCGCTGATTGCGTGGGTGGGATACTGCGCGGCCACCGGCACCGAGGCGTCAGTGCCGAGCATCTGGCCCATGCCGCTGGCATCAAGTACCACGTCGTTGCCGGCGGCGATGCCCCAATCGGCGAGAAACTGCTTGAGCCGCGGATGGGTATTGGCACCCTGCTTCGCTTCCGGATCGAGCAGCACCATCACCTTGCCGCCGGCGTTGACGTAGGTGTTGAGCGCCTCGATCTCCGGTTCGAAGAAGTCGGTGGTGGGCCCGGCGATGACCACCACCGTCGCATCGGCCGGCACCGTCTTCTGCTGTACGAGGACCAGCGTGTCGACGCCGTAATTGTCGCTCGCCAACGACTGCGCGATGGTGCTGAACCCGGTGCGGTCGGTGGCCGCGGTGTCCTTCTCGCCGTGGCCCTGGGTGAAGTACACCTTGCGGGTCGCGCCCGTGACTGCCTTGATCAGGCCGTTGGTCAAGGCCTGCTCGTCGGAACTGGACACTCGCTCCGTGCGGTCCTGGTACTGGATCAGGATGGTGCCGTAGGCCTGGATCTGCGCTTCTTTAGCCCGGGTCGGTTCGCGGTCCGGATCCACGTATTCGGTCTTGACGTTGGCGGACTGGTAGGTGAACTCGTCCAGGCGATCGCGGAAGCGGTCGAAATTGGTTTCGCGATCGAAGACCACGAACGTGACCGGCGCCTCCAGCGACTTCAGCACCTTGATGGTCTGGTCAGACAGGCTGTAGACCTGGTTGGCGGTGAAGTCCCATCGCTTGTTCTGGCGAATCGACAGGTAGTTGACCGCGATCAGGATGCCCAGGAACACGACGATGCTGACGATCGACATGGTGCCGTAGCGGGCGCCGCGTCCCTGGTAAAAGGTGGCGACGTCACGCCACTGTCCGGCCATGTAGACCAGCACCGTGGCCAGGCCGGCCCACGCCATGTAGGTGGCGTACTGGTCGCTCCACCAGCCCCACGGCGGCGTGAAGAGCCGCGCGGCCACGGCCGCGAATACCAGCCCGGTGCCAATCCAGCCAACGATTCCAATGATCTTGTTCGCCATGGTTAACCTCGCCACCTTTCGCTGTCGACCGACTTCATGGTGAGGAACAGGCCGAACGCGATAAAGCTCAGGTAGTAGATCACGTGCTTGGTGTCGATGATGCCCTTGGCGAAGTCATCGAAGTGTTCGGTAATCGACAGGTGCGCCAGTACCGCCTGCGTGGTCGGGCCGACGAATGTGCTGATCCAGTTGAGCACCCACAGCATCAGGAACACCGCGAACGTCGCCATCGCGGCGACGATCTGGTTCTTGGTGAGGCTGGAGATGAACAGGCCGAGCGACAGGAAGCACCCGCCCATCAAGAGCAGGCCGAGATAGCCGGTGGCGATCGGCTTCCATTCTGGGTCGCCGAAAATGAACAGGATCGACATGTGGATCAGGGTGATCGAGAGCATCGCGGTGTAGAGCGCCATGGCGCCGAGGAACTTGCCGAGGATGATCTCGACATCGGTCAGCGGCGAGGTCAGCAGCAGCTCGATGGTGCCGGAGCGCTTCTCCTCGGAGTAGGTGCGCATGGTGATCAGCGGGAACACCAGCAGCATGATCACCGTGGTGTTCATGAAGGCGGGGCCGACCAGCATCTGGTTGATGTTCAGCGCCTGGCCCGGATTCATCGCCGACTGCATGCTCTGCTGCTCGAAGAACGCCAGCGGCACGTAGAAAAACCAGCCGAACAGCAGGGCGAAGAAGCCGATCAGCACGTAGCCGATCGGCGAGGAGAAGTAGGCGTTCAGCTCTCGCTGGGCGATGGCGGCGACATTACGCATGGGGTGCCTCCTCGCCGTGGTTGGACGCGGTGTCGGTCATCGCCGCCGTGTTCGCAGACTCGTCGGCCAGACCAGTGGCCGGTTCCTCGGTCGTCAGGCTCAGGAAGATGTCCTCCAGGCTGACGCGCACCGGCCGCAGTTCGAGCAGGCCCCATCCCCCACGGACGACGACGGTGGAGAGCTCACGGCGGACGTCGGCGCCTTTCTCCGTATCCACTTCGAAGATGCCGGTGTCGTCTTTCCGGTCGGCCACGTTGACGCGGACTACGCCGCTCACGTTAAGCAGCGCGCGCTCGATGTCGTCGACGGGGCCTTGCGCTTGCACATACATGGTGACTGCGCCGCGCAGCCGCTCGGTGAGCGCATCCGGCGTGTCGATGGCCACCACCTTGCCCTTGTTGATGATCACGACCTTCTGGCAGGTCTGTGACACCTCGGGGAGGATGTGGGTGCTGAGCACGATGGTGTGGTTGCCGGCGAGCTCGCGAATGAGCTGCCGCGTTTCGATGATTTGCTTGGGGTCGAGGCCGGCGGTCGGCTCGTCGAGCACGAGCACTTCAGGGTTGTGAATGAGTGCCTGCGCCAGGCCGACCCGCTGCTTGTAGCCCTTGGAGAGCTTGGCGCAGTGGCGGTTGGCCATGTCGGCGACCCAGGTCCGCTTCATGACTTCATCCACGCGACCCTTGATGTCCTTGCGCACGCCCTTGATCTTGGCGACGAAGGTCAGGTATTCGCGGACGGTCATGTCCGGATAGAGGGGCGGCGTCTCGGGCAGGTAGCCCGTCTTCCGCTTCGCCTCGATCGGCTGCGCGAACACATCATGCCCGGCGACGATCGCCGTGCCTTCACTGGCCGGCATGTAGCCGGTGATGATCCGCATGGTGGTGGTCTTGCCCGCGCCGTTTGGCCCCAGGAACCCCAGGATCTCACCCGACTCCGCGCGGAAACTGACATCGTCTACGGCCGTAAACGGACCGTAGCGCTTCGATAAATTCTGAACCTCGATCACAAGAGGTCTCCGATGAATGAAACAGTGTAAGCTCTAGGCGGGTCGCGAATTAGGCGCGCCCAGCCCCCCATCCTATTCGAACCGCCAAAGCGCGGCAAGCCGGTGGACAACCGGTCACCGCGTGAGAATATCCCGTGGGAAACCTTTGAAGCGAATCCTGTTCGCGACCGTCGCCCTCGTGCTGGTGACCTCGGGGTCCACCTGGTGGTGGGTCCGCGGATCCCTGCCAGCTTTAGACGGTCAGTTGGCCGTGGCTGGTCTGCGGGCGCCGGTCGAGGTGTTGATCGATACCTACGGGGTACCCACCGCCTATGCCCGCGACGTTGAGGATGCCTGGTTTGCCGCTGGGGTCCTGCACGCGCGTGATCGGTTGTGGCAGATGGAGTTGTACCGCCGGGTCACCGAGGGGCGGCTGTCGGAGGTCATGGGGGAGGCCACCCTGCCGATTGACCAGCGGTTTTTGACGCTGGGCCTGCGTCAGGCCGCGCGCGACGAGTGGGCGCGGGCGACGCCGGCCGTGCGGGGAGCGCTGGAGCGATATGCCGCCGGCGTGAACGCGGTAGCCGTCACTTTGGCCGGCCGCAAACGACCGGTGGAGTTCCAGTTACTTGGGATCACACCGGCACCATGGATCCCGGAGGATTCCCTGGCCGTCGGCCGGTTGCTGGCGTGGCGCCTGGCCGAGAACCACCAGGCGGAACTGGTGCGCGGTGCCCTGGCGTCGAAGTTTGGCGAGGCGGTGGCGAGGGAGCTGGCGGGCAGTTATCCGGCGGATGGTCCAGCGATTTTGGGAGATCCGGGTGTGGCTCAGGCGGCGACGGCCTTCGAAAGTCTCAAGCCGACACCCACACGACTCGCAGAGTCGCGCCCCACGAGTCGTGACTTGTCCGCCGTCGTGCTCCGCGCGGAGGTGGGCGCGGCGAGCCCTGCCGGCCCTCCGACAGGCTCAAAGCCGGCGAGCTGGCCGGCGGGCCTCGAGTGGCTCCGGCCTGTAGTGAAACGCGGAAACAGCAACAACTGGGTCGTGGCCGGCCGAAAAACCAAGAGCGGCCGGGCCGTGCTCGCCAACGATCCGCACCTGCCGATCGAGTTCCCCTCGGTGTGGTACGAACTCCATTTGGTCGCGGCTGGTCTTGATGTGACCGGCGTGACCGTGCCTGGCGTGCCGTTTGTCGTGTTGGGACACAACGCGCGCGTGGGGTGGGGCATCACTAATACCGGCGCCGACGTGCAGGACCTGTTTCTTGAGCGCATCGACGTCGGCCAGCAGCGCGCGTGGTCGGCCGGCAGGTGGGAGCGCATCGACGTGACGCCCGCGGACATTCCTGTTCGTGGCCGCTCCGCCCCATATCCGTTCGAAGTGTGGGCGACGCGCAACGGCCCCATCTTCGCGGAGGCCGGCCTTGAGTGGAGCGCGCCGCCGTCGTGGCTGTCGCCCGCCGGGCGCCCCACCGGCGAGCGCAGCGCCTATTCCATCCGGTGGGACGCTGGTGGTGATCTGGCCGTGTCGTTCGAGGCGATGAACCGGGCCACCGACTGGCCGTCGTTCACCGCCGCGATCGAGCTGTTCGCGGTGCCTTCGTCCAACCTTGTCTATGTCGATGTCGATGGCAACATCGGCTACGCCATGTCCGGGCGCATGCCGGTGCGCACCCGCGGCGACGGCGCGGTGCCGCTTGACGGCGCCACGGCGGAACCCTGGAGCGGCACGGTTGCGCCTGCCTCATTGCCGCGTGTGTTTAATCCGGCGACCGGCTTCATTGCCTCGGCGAACAATCTGGTCGATCGGCGGTTCCCGGCGCTGGTCACCAGGGACTGGGCCGCGCCGTTCCGCGCGACGCGCCTGCGCGAGCGACTGTCGCAGCCCGGCAGCCTCGATCTGGACGGGATGTTGGCGTTGCAGAACGATCGGCGCAGCCTCGCGGCGGATGCCGTGCTCGAGGGCGTCGATGATGCGATGGTCGCCGCGCGCGGCCGCACCGCCGATGCGCCGGCGGCGGCGGTGCTGAACCTGCTTGCCAACTGGGATCGCATCGTCGATGCGAGGCCGGTCGTGTCGCTCTACGAAGCGTTCGAGGACGCGCTGTGGCGGCGGACATTCACCGACGAGATGGGCGAGGCTTTGTTCCAGCCATTTTACCAATGGGCTGGTGCCGAGCGGTTTGCCGGGCTGCATACCGTGATGGGCGATCGGCAGTCGCGCTGGTTCGACGATATTTCGACTGTCGATCGACGCGAGACGCGTGACGAGATCATGCTGCTGGCGGCGCGTGATGCCGAGGAGCGCCTGCAGCGCGACTATGGCGGCGAGGGCAACCGCGCATGGGATCAGCTTCATGCCGCCCACTTCGACCATCCGCTTGGCGAGGTCGCGTTTCCGGCCGCGTGGTTTTTCAATCGCGGCCCGGTGCCGATAGCGGGCGATGGCACCACGGTGATGCGGATCAGTTGGAATCGGCTGCGGCCGTTCGCGGCATGGGAGTATCCGTCGTGGCGCCAGATTCTGCACGCCGGCCAATGGGACGAGTCACGCGTGTCGCTCCCGTCGGGGCAGTCCGGGCATCCACTGAGCCCGAACTATTTTGACCAGAACGCGATTTGGCGAGAAGGCGGCTACCGCCCGCAGCCGTTTTCGCGAGCGGCGGTCCAGGCCGCGTCCCGCCACCGCCTGCTATTGGTTCCGTAAATGGATGATTGGGGACAGGCCCCCAAATTCACCATTGGCGGGTCGATCGCGTGGCCCGGCGCACTGTTTTGGCCGGTCGAACAGCAGGATCTCCTCAGGAATATGGTGAATTTGGGGGCCTGTCCCCAATCATCCCAATCTTGACGGCGAGCGAGGTTGGCGGTATTGTATGAACAACTGTTCATATGTTCAGAGATGATGACGTCTGTGATCTCATCCAAATTGACCTGGTCCGCGTCAGCGCGATTCGCTCGGCGCTGACCGCGCCCGGTTCGGTCCAGGCCCTTGCCGATACCTTCAGCGCGCTCGGCGATCCGACGCGCGTGCGCATTCTCGACGCGCTGTCGCACGGCGAGTTGTGCGTGTGTGACCTGGCCGCCGTGCTTCGCTTGAGCCAGTCGGCCGTGTCCCATCAGCTGCGCCTGCTGCGCGGCCTGCGCCTCGTGCGGCCGCGCCGTGACGGCCGGGTGGTGTTCTATTCGCTCGACGACCAACACATCATGGCGATCTTCCGGCAGACCCTGCAGCATGTTGAGGAAGGGCAGAAACAGGGCGCCGGGAAGCGGGAGGCTGGAGACGGGGGTCCGAAGCCGCGCGCCTCGGCGCACGCGAAGGCGGCCGGAGGACGCCGCCGATGACTACCACGGCCACCGCGGCTGGCGCCCACGCCATCGGATGCGGGCACTGCGTCGATGAGGCGCCGGCTCCAACCGGAGTCCGTCTGCGAGGTTGGGCCACCGCCATCGCGGTCGGCCTGGTGGCGCTCGCGTGCGGATTGGCCTACCTCACGGTGCTCCCGGCCTGGGTCACGACCCTGTTTGTGGCCGCCGCCGCGGTGGGTAGCGTGTTTCCCGCGCAGCGCGCCCTGCACGCGCTGCGCCGGGGATCGCTCGACATCAATGCGCTGATGGTAGTGGCGGTGGCCGGCGCGGTGGCGATCGGCGAGTACGAAGAAGGTGCCATGGTGGTCTCGCTGTTTGCGGCGGCGCAGTGGCTCGAGGCGCAAAGCCTCGACCGCGCCCGCAAGGCCATCGGCCGGCTGCTCGACACTTCACCGACATCCGTGCTGATCCGCGGTGCTGAAGGTGAGCAGCACGTGCCCCTGGACGCTGTGCCACTTGGCGCCGTGATGATTGTGCGCCCGGGCGAAAAGCTGGCGCTTGACGGCGTGGTTGAGGGTGGCCGCTCCGACGTCAACCAGGCGCCGATTACCGGCGAGGCCCTGCCGGTGGAGAAGGCGGAGGGCGATGAAGTGTTCGCCGGCACGATCAACGGATCTGGCGCGCTGACCGTGACGGTCACCCGGCGTCGTGCCGACACCACGCTGGCGCGCATCGTTCATCTCGTCGAGACCGCGCAGGCCCAGCGGGCGCCGGTGCAGCAGTTCATCGATCGCTTTGCCGCCTGGTACACGCCGGCCGTAGTGATCCTGGCGGCGCTGGTCGCTTTGCTGCCGGTGCTCCTGGCGAATCAGCCACTCGACGTGTGGTTATATCGCGCGCTGGTCTTGCTGGTGGTCGCGTGCCCCTGCGCCCTGGTCATCTCGACGCCGGTGTCGGTGGTGTCGGCGCTGGCCGGCGCCGCCGCTCACGGCGTACTCGTCAAAGGTGGCGCGCACCTCGAACGACTGGCCGCCATCCGGGTCGTGGCCTTCGACAAGACCGGGACCCTGACCAACGGCAAGTTCAGCCTCGAGACGGTCACGCCGCTTGGCCCGCTGCCAGCCGCTCTTGTCCTCAAACTCGCGGCGGCAGTTGAGACCCACTCCGAACATCCAATCGCCGCGGCGATTGTCGCCCACGCCCAGAGCGCGGGCGGCCGACTCGCGGCGCCGGCCGAGGTGCGGGCGCTGCCCGGACTCGGGGTTGAGGGAATCGTCGACGGCGCCCGCATCGTCTGCGGCACACCCCGCCTGTTCGGTGAGCGCGGGTGGCTGACGCCGGCGCTGGCCGAGGCCGCCGCCGAGGTCACCGGCAGCGGCCTTTCGCCGGTGCTGGTCGCGCGCGACGGCGTGGCGATCGGGATCCTCGGCCTGCGGGATCGCCCGAAGCCAGAGGCGGCAGGAATCATCGCCGCGCTGCAGCAGCACGAGGCGACGCGGGTCGCCATGATCACCGGCGATCACGACGCGCCGGCGCGGGCGATGGCGGCCGAGCTCGGCGTGGATGTCGTCAAGTCCCAGCAACTGCCGCACGACAAGCTGGCCGCGGTCGAGGCCCTGCGCAAGCAGTTCGGCGCGGTTGCGATGGTCGGCGACGGTGTGAACGACGCGCCGGCGCTGGCGGCATCGGACGTCGGCATTGCCATGGGGGTGATGGGAAGCGCGGTGGCGCTCGAGGCCGCTGATATTGCGCTGATGACCGACGATTTGTCGAAGCTCCGCTATGCGATTCGACTGAGCAAGGCGACGCTTGCCAACATCCGGGTCAACATCGCGCTCTCGGTCGCGCTGAAAGCGGCCTTCCTGGTGCTGGCGATCCTTGGCGTCGCAACCCTGTGGATGGCGGTGCTGGCCGACACCGGCGCCTCTGCCTTGGTCGTGGCCAACGCCGTGCGCTTGCGGGCGTTTCGGTAACGCTCAGCATCCAGGCTGGCGGGACAGACACCGTCCGGCTCCAGCCGATCGATCCGGTCAGGTCTTCACCGACCGGAAGAAGTGGGCATCGACAAACTCGTCGATCGCGGCCTGGTCGCCAGGCTTCACGCTGGTGAACCGCACCCCCATGCCGGCCCGCTCGTTGCTCCAGCAGACGACACCCTCTGCTTCAAGCTCGCGTCTCGAACCGGGAAGGGCGAAGCGCAGCTTCACGGCGGCGCCGCCCGGCAGGGGCCCCGAGGTGCGAATGGCAATCCCGCCGCGACCGAGGTTCAACGACAGTGCCGCGGCGATCCGGCCGCCCGCCCGATACGACACCGGAATGCCCATCACCACGCGTGGGCTGCCGCGGCGGTTGAAGTCGTCCGGGAACAGGTGCGGGGCAATCGACGGCAGGATGTGCGCCACCGCGCTGTACTCGTTCAGGTATCCACCCACGCCGAGCGCCGCCAGTTCGCGGACCTCCTCGGCGCTGGTCACCGTGCCGCTGAACACCAGGATCGGCAGGTGCCCCTGATCCAGCTTGCGAATGCGCCGCACCAACTCCGCGCCCGATGCGTGCGGCATCCGCAAATCCAGGACAATGAGGTCGAGATCGTCGAGGTCGGCATGCACGTGCGCCAATAACTGGGCGACACTCTTTACGACGACGGCACGATGGCCGGCGGCGTCGAGCGCGGCCTTGAACCGCTCACGAACGAACGGCGTGTCCGCCGCGACAAGAACGGTCTTACGCGGTGCAATGGAGGTCGTCATATCGCGCGCGGCGCGCGGTTGGTTCGTTGCAGACTGTATCAGGTTCTCGCTATAATTTGCCGAACCGTCCGCCACTACAACGCCGCCAAGGAGCGCCGAGCATGTCCGCGATTTGTCCCGAGTGTGATTCGCCCATTGATGTTGATGAGTTCGATGTTGACATCGGCGACGAGCTCACCTGCTCGGAGTGCGGTTCGTTCTTGCGGGTCGCCAGCGACTCACCCCTGGAGTTCGAGCTGGCCGACGAGGACGAGATCGACGAAGAAGATGACGAGGAAGAGAAGGACGGCGAAGAAGAGGATGCCGACGACGACGAGGACGACGACGACACCGTCGACGACGAATAGCCTTCTCGCCGGCAAGGCCGCGCGCCTGCGCGAGATACTGGCCGGCTACCAATCCGTCCTGGTTGCCTTTAGCGGCGGCGTCGACAGTGCCTACCTGGCGATCGCGGCCGGCGAGGCCCTCGGCCCCAGGGCGCTGGCCGTGACCGCTGACAGCCCGAGCTATCCCGACGCACATCGGCAGCTCGCGTTGGCCATTGCCCGCGACTTTCGCCTGGCCCATGAAGTGATTCACACCACCGAACTGGATCGGCCCGAGTACCGCGCCAACCCGGCCAACCGTTGTTACTTCTGCAAGGACGAACTGTACGGCCGGCTGGCCGAGGTGGCAAAAGCGCGTGGCCTCGCCGTGATCGTGGACGGCAACAACGCCGACGATCGGGGCGACTACCGTCCGGGACGGCAGGCGGCCCGCGAACACGGCGTGCGCAGCCCGCTGGACGAGGCGGACCTCACCAAGGATGAGATTCGCGAGCTGTCGAAGCAGGCGGGGCTGGAGAGCTGGAACGAGCCGGCGTCGGCCTGCCTGTCGTCGCGCATCCCGTACGGCAATGAAGTGACCGACGCGGCATTGCGCCAGATTGAGCGCGCCGAGCAAGTGGTGCGAGACCTCGGCTTCCGAATCTTTCGCGTTCGCCACCACGACATCGTCGCTCGCCTCGAGATCGCGCGCGCCGAGATGCCGCGCGCGCTCGAGCCCGCGATCAACACTCAACTGGTGGCCGGCCTGAAGGCGCTTGGGTATCAGTACGTCAGCCTGGACCTCCAAGGCTACCGACTGGGCAGCCTGAACGAGGCGCTCCGCCTGCGTCCGGTCTCGTGACCGTGCCGCGCGCGCTGGCCGGGCTGGCGCTGATCTTCGCGCTGGCGCACGTGCCGTTCCTTCCCGACTCGCTCGGGGACATCGACTCGGTGAACTTCGCGATGGGCGTCCGCGCCTTCAACGTCGCTGAACACCAGCCGCATCCTCCCGGGTATCCCCTGTACATCGCGATTGCCAAGGTCGTCGCCGTGGCCACCGGCGCCGCAATGGGCGGCGCGGCGCAGACGACAGTGGAAGCGCGCGCCCTGTCGGTGGTGTCACTTCTGGCGGGGCTGGTCGCGATTGCCTGTCTCTACGGCGCCTTCTCCAGCCTCACCGTCCGCGTACCCGATACGTCGCCGCCCTGGGCCAGGTTCAACGGGCTGGCCCTCGCAGCGACGGTGGTCACGGTGGCATGCCCATTGTTCTGGTACCTGGCCGTGCGGCCACTGAGCGACATGCCCGGGTTGACGTTTGCCTTGGCGTCGCAGGCGTGCCTGCTGCGCGCGTGGTGGCGGCAGACGCCTGGACCGGGCGGCGATCGCCGCCTGTCGCCGGCGATGACGTCGGCGTCGGGCCGGATGATTGTGCTGGGGTCGCTGCTGGCCGCGCTCAGCATCGGCATGCGCTCGCAGACCATCTGGCTGACGCTCCCGCTGCTCACCCTGGTGCTGCTTGATCGCGTTGGCCGCGGCTTTGCCGGGGCCTTGCTCGGCAGCAGCATCACGTTCGTCGCCGGCGGCCTGGCCTGGGGAATTCCGCTGTTGGTCGTGAGCGGCGGGTTCGGGCCTTATCTGACGGCGCTTGGCTCTCAGGCCGGCGAGGACTTTGCCACCGGCGAGATGCTCTACACAAACCCGTCGCTCCGGGCGACCGCCACTGCGCTGATGCGAACCTTCCTGGCGCCGTGGGACTCGCCGGTGCTTGGCACGATCGTGGTCGTGCTGGCGGCGGCGGGCGTGGTTCACCTGCTGTGGCGCGATCGACGGACGCTCGCGGCGGTGTTCGCACTGGGCGCGCCCTATCTGGTGTTTCACCTGGCTTTCCAGGACACGTCGTTTATCCGTTATGCGCTGCCGCTCGTGCCGGTCGTGGCGTTCCTGGCGATGACCGGCGCGGCGTTAGCCTCACACAAGGCAACAATCGTGGCCGCTGCGGCGGTTTCGCTGCTATCGGTATCGATCGGCATGCCGGTGCTCGTGGCCTACGGCGCGGAGCCAAGTCCGGTCGTGCGGGTGTTGGCGGCGATGAAGGCCGAGGCGGCGGCCGGCGCTCCAGCCATGCTTGGCATGCACCACACCTTCAAGCGACCGCTCGAGGCGGAAGGGCCGCTGTTCGCGCCCGTGCTGGCGTCGCCACCACGGCTCGAATGGCTCGAGCTGGCGAAGTTCTGGCGAGACGGCCGGACCGATCCGATTTGGTTCCTGGCCGATCCAATGCGCAGTGATCTCGCCCTGATCGATCCGGCCAGCCGCGTGACGGTGCGCGAGTACCGCTGGCCGCTCGTCGCTCGTCCTGCGTTTGGCGGCGTGCGGCCTACCGCCGTGACGTGGTATCGCATGGCGGCGCCCGGTTGGTTCGCCGAAGAAGGCTGGTCGTTGACGCCCGAGACCTCGGGCATGGCCAACCTGATGGGGCGCGGCCCGCACCTGGGACCGATCACGGCCCAGGTGCGTCGCCGCAGCGGACCGGCGCGTCTCATGGTCGGCGGCCGCAACCTGGCTGCGACCGGCGATCCCGCGGCGCGTTTCACAATGGCCATCGACGGGATCGCCCTGCAAGAGTGGGACGCGGCTCCCGGGTTCTTCCTGCACGTGATCGACATTCCGGCCGGGCGCCTCACGGGTGACGGCCCGTTCGCCGTGCTGACGATTCAGTCATCAGCCGTGTCGGGCGCCGCGGTCGTGCCGACGGCGATCGAGCAATTCGATCTCCAGGACGCCGACCGATTGATGTGGGCGTACGGCGAGGGCTGGCACGAAGCCGAATACAGCCCGGCCGTCGGCGTATGGCGCTGGACCAGCGAGCGTGCAATCGTGCGCATCGCCGGGCCGCCGCAAGACGTGCGAGTGACCCTTACGGTCGAGTCGCCCGGTCGCTATTTCGATGCTCCGACGACCATCACCGCCCGGGCCGGGGCTCTCGAGATCGCGTCGATTGCGCTCAGCAATACCGACACGTGGTCATTCACCGCGTCGGGCGAGGCGCTGGCGGCCGCGGGCGGGGCGCTGACCATTGAGAGCAGTCAGACCTTTGTGCCGTCCGAGCGCGGCGGTGGCGCCGATAATCGCCAACTGGGCCTGCGAATACTCGCATTTCGTGTCGCTAATCGTTGACACCGGCGGAAGTGACCCGCTAATCTGCGGACACCGATTCTGTTACCCCAGCAGAACGAGCAGATCTAGGAGATCGAATGACGATCAGCTTCTTACGACGGACGGCAGGAATAGCCTCAATCTGCGTGGTGTTGGGCTTGTTTGCAGCGGCCTGCGCCAAGAAGGCGCCGGCACCGGCACCGCCGCCGCCGCCACCGCCTGCGGCACCAGCGGCGCCGCCTCCACCACCGCCACCGCCACCGCCACCACCGGCTGCGCCGGCACCGCGACCGCTCACCGAAGATGAGTTGTTCGCCCAGAAGAGCCTGAGCCAGCTCAACTCCGAGCGCCCGTTGGGCGACGTCTACTTCGACCTGGACTCGTCGACGATTCGCGACGACGCCAGAGCTTCGCTCTCGACCAACGCGACGTGGCTGAAGCGCTGGACCAATACCCGCATCAACATCGAGGGTCACTGCGACGAGCGTGGGACCTCGGAGTACAACCTGGGCCTGGGTGAGCGCCGCGCGGCTTCCGTGAGGGCCTACCTGGTTGAGCTGGGGGTGCCTGCCGATCGCGTCGTGATTGTCAGCAAGGGCAAGGAATCACCCTTCTGCACCGACTCGAACGAGGCGTGCTGGCAGCAGAACCGCCGCGGGCACTTCATCATCACCGCGAAGTAACGCTCCGGCCCGGGCCGGAACCAGCCATCGGTGCCAACCGGTGGGGTGTTAGAGCGAAGCGGCGATCTGCTCCGCCGCTTCGCGAGGATTGGGCGCTCCAGTGATGGGGCGTCCAATTACCAGATAGGTCGATCCCGCCTTCATTGCTTGCGCCGGCGTCAACGTTCTGGCCTGGTCGTCCGTGCCCTGCTGATCCACCGGTCGTATGCCCGGCGTCACGATCTGGAATTCCTCGCCGCACGCCTCACGGATGGCCGCCGTCTCCTGGGGCGACGCCACCACGCCGTCAAGCCCGCTCTGCTTGGCAAGGCGGGCCAGGTGCACGACCTGCTCCAGCACCGGACGGGTGACACCGACTTGCGCCAGTGCGGCCTCGGTCATGCTGGTCAGCACCGTCACTCCGATCACGAGCGGCCGCGGCCGGCCCAGCGCCGCAGCGGCCCTGGTCGCAGCGTCGGCCGCCGCGCGCATCATGACGCCGCCGCCTGACGCGTGCACATTCACCATCCAGGCCCCGGTCGCCACCGCCGACTGCACCGCGCCGGCCACGGTGTTGGGAATGTCGTGAAACTTCAAGTCGAGGAACACCCGGTCACCGCGCTCGGTCAGCGCGCGCACGACGGCCGGGCCTTCGGCGGTGAACAACTGCTTGCCGATCTTGTAGCCGCCGACGCTGCCGCGCAGGGCATCGGCCAGGGCCATGGCCCGGGCCGCCGAATCGACATCGAGCGCGACCAGAATCGGGTTCATGCGTGGCCTGCTTTCGGCGGGGTGGGATCGAAGGCGCCGATAAGGTCGCTCACGCTCGCCAGTCGGTGCCGGGTCATGTACTCGCTCAGGCCGTCGAGCACCTTGGTCCAGATGAACGGGTCAACGAAGTTCTGGGTGCCGATCTGCACCGCGGTCGCTCCCGCCAGCATGAACTCCAGCACGTCGCGCGCATCGGTAATGCCGCCCATGCCGATGACGGGAATCTTCACGAGCTGGTAACACTCCCAGACCATGCGAACCGCAATCGGCCGGATCGCCGGCCCACTCAGGCCGCCGAGCACGTTGCTGATCCGGGGGCGTCGGGTCTCGACGTCGATCGCCATGGCGAGGAACGTGTTGACCAGTGACACCGCGTCGGCGCCGGCGTCCTCGGCCGCCTTGGCGAACGACGCCACGTCGGTCACGTTGGGCGTCAGCTTCGGAATCACCGGCAGGGTGGTCGCCTTGCGCACGGCGCTGACGACGTCGAAGGTGCCGTGGAGGCTGCAGCCAAACTGGATGCCGCCCTCCTTGATGTTCGGGCACGAGATGTTGAGTTCGATCGCGGCCACGCCCTCGGCTTGCGACAGCACCTTGCACACCTCGACGTACTCATCGAGCGTGGTGCCGCAGACGTTGACGAAGGTCCGGGCGCCCCGCTCGCGCAGCAGCGGCAGCTTTTCCTTGACGAACCGGTGCACGCCGATGCCTTGCAGGCCGATGGCGTTGATCATGCCGGCCGGCGTCTCGACGATGCGCGGTGGCGGGTGGCCCTGGCGCTCCTTCATGAAGAGCCCTTTCGACACCACGCCGCCGAGCAGCGAGAGGTCGACCACCTGGTCGTACTCGAGTCCGTAGCCGAAGCATCCGCTCGCCGCGATCAGCGGATTGGGCAGCGTCAGCGAGCCAATCGCCACCGACAGGTCTGGCGTCATCACTCCCATACCAATTCCGCGCCGTCGAACACCGGCCCGCTGATGCACGACCGCACCAGGTTGGCATGTTCGTCGCCATGCTTCACCGGGACGACGCAGCTGTAGCAGCCGCCGAGGCCGCAGCCCATGACCCGTTCGACCGACACTTGCGAGGGCTGTTGATAGCGCGCCGCCAGCTCGGCGACCGCCTTCAGCATGGGCTCCGGGCCGCAGGCGTAAACCATGGCGCGATCACCGGCGCCGAGCGCCTGCAACGACGCCTCCAGGGGCGCCGTCACCCGGCCCTTGGTACCGCGCGCGCCGTTCTCGGTGGCCAGCACGAGCGACACGCCCAGTGCCTCGAAAAAATCCAGGTAGAACAGCTCCTCGCCGGTACGGGCGCCGTAGAACAGCGTGGTGTCCGTCTTGTGTAATGCGAGCGTCTCGGCCAGCGTCGCGAAGGGGGCCAGACCGACGCCGCCGGCCACCAGCCACGCCTTGGCGGGCGAAGCCACCGGCTTGAAGGGCTGGCCAAGGGGTCCGAGGCACGAGACCACGTCGCCGACCGCCAAATCGTAAAGGCGGCGGGTACTGCGGCCGGCACGCTTGTTCAGGATGCTGACGCCGATGACCGCGCCCTTGTTATCCCGCAGGATCTCGAACACCGAGAACGGCCGGCGCAGCAGCGGGTCGCTGACTCCGGCCGGCTTGACCATGACGAACTGGCCGGGCTGGGTACGGACGCCGACTTCGGGGGCGGCAAGGCTCAGGACCGAATATTCGCTCGACAATCGCGCGTTGGCGATCACGGTCGCGTCAATGTCGATGGGCGGCATCGATCGAGTATAGCAAGGCGGGTAGAATGACTACGAACCGCCCGATTTCGATCCCACATGCGTTACCTGCGGATGCTGTCCAACTCGGTAATCGCCGGAGGCGTTGCCTCCGGGTACCTGACTGCGCTCGTCTTGCACCTCAACCCGTCGGTGTCGCTGGACCCCGGCACGCTGTTGCCCCTGGCCCTGGTCCTCGGCGTGGCCTATGGCGCCAACCTGGCCGTGCTGTTCTACGCGCTGATCGTGCTCCGGCAGATCCTCGCGGTGGAAGTGCTGTCGCCGGGCTGGCTGAGCGTGCGCCTGTTGTCGTGGCTGTGCACGATCGCGGCCGCGACCGGCGCCGGGCTCATGTGGCTGAACCTGCGCAGTTTCGGTGATGTGCTCGATCCGATCACTCGCAATCGCATGGGCCTCGCAGCCGGTGCGATCTCGGCCGCCGGCCTCGTCTTCCTGGGGGTCGGGCTCGCGCACCTCGGCCGTCGCGGCGGCCGCACCAGCGCCACGCTGCTGTCGGTCACAATGGTGTTATCGGTGGCGGTGCCCATCGTGGCTCGCGGCCCCGCGCGCCTGCCGCCGCTGGCGGCCCGGCCGAGCACCGCGATCGCCGAGCCTGAGGCGTCGCGGGCCCAGGCCAACGTCACGTTGCTGATGTTCGACGGCGCCACCCTCGACATGATCTCGCCGGCCGTCGCCGCCGGCCGCCTGCCCAACCTGGGCCGCATCTTCGACCAGGGGGCGGTGCTGCACCTGGCAACGCTGCGGCCGACCCAGGCGGAGCCGGTCTGGAGCGCGGTCGCCACCGGCCGCCTTCCAATGGTCAACGGCGTGCGTTCGGCGGAGGTGTACCGGGTATTCGGCGGACCGCCGATCCAGCTGCTGCCGGACTACTGCCTGGCGCAGGCGCTGGTCACATTTGGCTTCCTGACCTCCGAGGCGCAGACTGCCGCGAACCTGATGGCGCGGCCGATCTGGAGCATCCTGAGCGACCATGGGGTCAGTGTCGGGGTGATTGGCTGGCCGCTGACGCAGCCGCCTCCGCCGGTCAACGGATTCATGGTCAGCGACGGCTTTCATCGCCTGTCAGAAACCGAGATGGCCTACGGCGGGGGATCGGCGATCTGGCCGCCTGAGCTGCTTGCCGAGATGCGAGCGGCGCTGTTGACCCCGGCGGCGCCCGATCCGGTGGCCCTGGTTGCCAACATGGGCGCGCCGCAACCGGTGAACGACTACGATGCCCGCCAGGACCCGACGCCGGTGGTGGGCGATCGCGTGCACCTGCAATTGCTGACGGCCCTCGAGTCGTTGGCGCCTCGATTCCTGGCAGCCCGCTTTCCCGGGATCGATGCCGTCGGTCATTTCTTCCTGCGCTTTGCCGATCCGTCGGCATTCGGCGACGTGTCGGAGTCCGAGCGCGAGCGCTATGGCCGGGTCCTGGACCAGTACTACGGATTCATCGACACGCTGGTCGGCCGTGAGATGGACCGGGTCGGTCCCGACGGCCTCTTGCTGGTGGTGTCGGCGTTCGGCATGGAGCCGCTGTCGCCCGGCAAGCGCGTGCTCGAGATGATCGCTGGCAACCCGCGCATCAGCGGGACTCACGAGCGTGCCCCCGATGGTTTCGTTCTGGCCTTTGGTCCGCCGGTGGCGGCCGGCCGTCCTCCACGCGCGTCGGTGGTCGATCTGGCGCCGACATTGCTGTATTTCCTCGGCCTGCCGGTCGGACGCGACATGGACGGCTTTGCCCGCATCGATTTGTTCAAGCCGGACTTCACACGCAACAAGCCGGTGACATACATTCCCACCTATGGCCGCTGAACCGCGCCCTTCGCGCGTGCGGGCGCCGCGATGGTGCTGAATCGTGATTGCGCCGGTGTCCATATTCAGGTCATCATGCGGCGGCTGAGCGCCGACCATGCTCGTTAATTGTGTAGCCTACCAACGCGGTCAAAAACTATCCGACATACCGTTGAGCGAGGTGCGTACGCACCTGGACCGGCCCGATTGTTTTGTCTGGGTGGCGCTGAAGGATCCGCAGCCTGGAGAACTGGCGACGCTCCAGGACGAGTTCGGTCTCCACGAGCTGGCGATTGAAGACGCCCAGAAGGGTCACCAGCGTCCGAAGATCGACGAATACGGATCGTCGTTGTTCGTCGTCCTCCATCTCGTCGAGCCCTTTGGCGACGACATGCAGACCGGCGAGGTCGCCATTTTTGTCGGGCCGCAGTATGTGATTTCGGTTCGTCGCGACGCCCAACTCGGCTTCGCCGAGGTCCGCCGCCGCTGCGAGCTCGAGCCTGAACTGTTGCAGCACGGTCCCGCCTACGTGCTGTACGCCCTGATGGACACGGTGGTCGATCGGTACTTCCCGGTCCTCGATGCCCTTACCGCGGAGATCGAGGATATCGAGGAGCGGATTTTCGCCGGCCAGACCACCCGCATCCAGATCGAAGAGCTGTATTCGTTGAAACGCAAGCTGATGACGCTCGACCACGCGACCGTGCCGCTGCTGGAAGTGGCCGGCAAGCTCCACGGCGGCCGCGTGCCGCCCATGTGCAGCGGGCTGCAGGACTATTTTCGCGACGTCTACGACCACCTGATGCGCCTGAAGCAGTCGATCGACAGCCTGCGCGACATGGTGTCGACCGCGATCTCGGTCAACCTGTCGTTGATCACGCTCCAGGAGAACGAGGTCACCAAGCGCCTGGCGGCCTACGCCGCGCTGGTGGCGGTGCCAACCATGGTGGCGGGCGTCTACGGCATGAACTTCGCGAACATGCCCGAGTTGCAATGGTCGTACGGCTATCCGGCGGCGCTGGCGTCGATGGTGCTGATTGACGTCTATCTGGTCTACCGCTTCAGGAAAGCCAAGTGGATGTGAAGGCCGATGCGATTTGCTTCACGAGCGCGCGCGAGTTGGCGGCCGCCATCCGGACGCGCGCGGTCTCGGCGCGCGAGGTGATGGCCGCGTTTCTCGGCCAGATCAATCGCCTCAACCCCGCCCTCAACGCCATCGTCGCCAGGCTCGACGATCAATCGTGCCTGGCCCTGGCCGAGGCGGCCGACCGCGCATTGGCAGCCGGCAACCCGGTTGGTCCGCTGCACGGCCTGCCGATCGCGTTCAAGGACATGGAGTCGGCGGCCGGCTTTGCTTTCACCAAGGGTTCGCCGATCTTCAAGGACGTGATGCCGGCCGACGATACCGTGATTGTCGAGCGGCTGCGGCGGGCGGGCTGCATTCCGATCGGCAAGACCAACGTGCCCGAGTTCGGCATGGGTTCGCACACCTATAACAACGTCTACGGCACCACCTTCAATCCCTACGACCGCAGCAAGAGCGCGGGTGGATCAAGCGGCGGTGCCGCGGCGGCACTGGCGTCCGGCATGTTGCCGCTGGCCGATGGCGGCGACCTTGGCGGATCACTGCGCAATCCCGCCAACTTCAACAACATCGTGGCCCTGAGGCCGACGGTGGGGCTGGTGCCGATCGCGCCGGCTTCAATGCCGCTGGTGGGTGTGTCGGTCAAAGGGCCGATGGGCCGGTCGGTATCCGACGTGGCCTTTATGCTGAGCGTGATGGCGGGTGTGGATGGCCGCGATCCCCAGAGTTATCCCTCGACTCCTTCGGTCTTCACCCTGCCCCTGGATCGTGAATGGAAAGGCGTGCGCGTGGCCTGGTCGCCGGATCTGGGCGGCCTGCCGCTCGATCCCCGCGTCCGCGCCGTGCTCGACCACCAGCGCCAGGTCTTCGCCGACCTGGGGTGCGACGTCGAGGACGCCACTCCGGACCTGAGCGACGCCGACGAGATCTTCCTGACACTGCGGTCGTGGGCCAACTGGAACACCCTCGGCGGCCTGCTCGCCGAGCATCGTTCGAGGATGAAGCCGGAAGCAATCTGGGACATCGAGGCCGGCGCGCGGCTGTCCGGCGAGGACGTGGCGCGGGCGATCCTGAAGCACGGCGCGCTCCTCGAGCGCATGCGCCGGTTCCAGGACAAGTACGAGTTTCTGGTCTCGGCCGTCAATCAGGTTCCGCCATTTGACGCCAGCCTCGACTGGCCCAAGGCCATCGACGGCGTGGCGATGGACAACTATGTGGCGTGGATGAAGTCCGCCTATTGGATCTCCACGACCTGCCGCCCGTCGATCGCGGTGCCCGCCGGGTTCACTCCTGACGGATTGCCGGTCGGCATCCAGATCGTCGGCCGTCATCGCGATGATTTTGGGGTGTTGCAGATGGGATACGCCTTTGAGCGGGCGACCCAAACAGGCCTGCGCCGGCCTGTCGGCGCATAAACCATGGCCCGCAAACCACCGGCGGGAAAGGTGCCTCCAGCGCGGCAGCTCGCCGGCTTCATCGCCCGCTTTTCGCCGTCATGGCGAGGCTCACGAGGGTAGATGTCCAGGGGTACGAAGGTCGGCGTGAAGTGATATGATCTAGGACAACTGCGGAGCCAACTCCGCGCTCTTTAAACGCGAACCTGCGAGTTCGCAAAGAGGTCAATATGGCAGTTGTCATGGATGCTGAGCGCATTTCGCGCGCGCTCACCCGCATCGCCCACGAAATTCTCGAGCACAATCGCGGACTGTCCAACCTCGCCCTCGTCGGCGTGCGCAGCCGTGGCGTGCCGATCGCCCAGCGGCTGGCCCGCGACATCCTGCAGATTACCAAGGAGCAGATCGAGGTCGGCGCCCTCGACATCACGCTCTATCGCGACGACTTGATGGGGGCATCGGTGGGCCTGGCGCCGCTGGTGCGCAAGACCGAGATTCCGTTCTCGATCGACGGCCGCACCATCGTGCTGGTCGACGATGTGCTCTATACCGGCCGGACCACCCGGGCGGCGCTCGATGCCCTGACCGACTTCGGCCGGCCCAAGTCGATTCAGCTGGTCGTCCTGGTTGACCGCGGTCACCGCGAACTGCCGATCAAGGCCGACTACGTCGGCAAGAACGTGCCGACCGCGCGCCACGAGAGTGTGCAAGTGCACCTGCACGAACTCGACGGCGTGGACGAAGTGTTGCTGCAGGGGAAGGAGTAAGGCATGAATCCCGCGGCCACCCCGCCCCTGACCGCCCTCAAGCAGAAGCATCTGCTCGGCATCGCCGACCTGACGCCGGCCGAGATCGTCCTGATCCTCGACACCGCCGAGGCCATGAAGGAAGTGGGGCAGCGCACCATCAAGAAGGTGCCGACCCTGCGCGGCCGCACGGTCATCAACCTCTTCTTCGAACCGAGCACGCGGACCCGCACCTCGTTCGAGATTGCCGAAAAGCGCCTGAGCGCCGACACCCTGAACGTCGCCATTGCCTCGTCCAGCGTCGTCAAGGGCGAGACGCTGGTCGATACCGCGATGAACCTTGAGGCAATGGCGCCGAGCATGATCGTGTTGCGCCACGCTTCGTCCGGCGCCTGCCACCTGTTGTCGCGGATTTGCCAGGCCGCGATTGTCAACGCCGGCGACGGCATGCATGAACACCCGACCCAGGCGCTGCTCGACGCGTTCACGATCCGCGAGCGCAAGAAGAAGCTGGCCGGCCTCAAGGTGGCCATCGTCGGCGACCTGCTGCACAGCCGTGTCCTGCGGTCGAATGTGCTGCTCTTGACCAAGCTGGGCGCCGAGGTGTGGGTGTGCGCGCCGGCGACGCTGATTCCTCCCGGCTTGACGCAGATGGGCGTGACGGTGACGACCCGCGTGGACGAAGCGGTGGAGGGCGCCGACGTGATCATGATGCTGCGCATCCAGCTGGAACGGATGCAGGGCGCCTACTTCCCGTCGCAGCGCGAATACTTCAGGACGTTCGGCATGACCGAGGCGCGGGTTGCTCGCGCCAAGCCGGACGTGATCATCATGCATCCCGGGCCGATCAACCGCGGGGTGGAAATCGCATCGGAAGTGGCGGATGGCACGCAGTCGGTAATCCTGGACCAGGTGGCCAACGGGGTCGCCGTCAGAATGGCGGTGCTGTACCTGCTGGCCGGCGAGCCGCAGATAAACACAGCCGCAGACTAGACACAGATTAGTTCTGGAGATCACAGTGAAACGTTTGCTCAAGGGAGGCCGGGTCGTGGACCCGGTCAATGGACGCGACGGAATCTTCGATGTGCTGATCGACGGCGATCGCATTGCGCAAGTCGGGACGAATCTCTCGACTGACGGGGCGGAAGTCATCAACATCCCGTCCGGCCAGGTGGTTTGCCCCGGCCTGATCGACATGCATGTGCACCTGCGCGAGCCTGGGCAGGAGCACAAGGAAACGGTGGCGACCGGCGTGGCGTCGGCGGTGGCCGGCGGTTTCACGGCGGTGGCCTGCATGCCGAACACCCGGCCGGTGAACGACAACGCCGGCGTCACCCGGCTGATCCTGCAGAAGGCCGCCGAGGCCAGCCTCGCCCGGGTCTATCCCATCGGCGCGGTGTCGCGCGGCCAGAAGGGCGAGGAACTGGCCGATATCGCGGAGCTGAAGGAAGCCGGTTGCGTGGCGGTAACTGATGATGGCCTGCCGATTGCGACGGCGCTACTGGCGCGTCGCGCGCTTGAGTACACCAGCATGTTCAACATGCCGGTGATCGAACACTGCGAAGACCAGACGCTCAAGGGCGACGGCGTGGCTCACGAGGGACCGGTGGCGGCGTCGCTCGGCCTGCGCGGCATTCCCGGCGTCGCCGAGGCGATTACCGCCGGCCGCGACATCCTGCTGGCGGAAATGACCGGCGGCCACATTCACATTGCCCACATGAGCGCGTGGACGACGATCGAGGCGGTGCGGCAGGGCAAGAGCCGCGGCGTCAAGGTGACCTGCGAGGTGTGCCCGCATCACTTCACCCTGACCGATGATCTGCTGGCGGCGCCGGTGGCCTACGACACCAACACCAAGATGAACCCGCCGCTGCGCGAGGCCAGGGACCGCGACGCCATGATCGCCGGCATCGTCGATGGCACGGTGGACGTGATCTCGACCGATCATGCGCCGCACCACTACGACGAGAAGAATGTCGAGTTCGATCGCGCGCCGTTCGGGATTGTCGGCCTTGAAACCGCCGTGTCGATCACGCTGGACAAACTGGTTCACACCGGCCTGATCACGCTCACGCGCATGGTCGAGCTGATGTCGGTCAATCCGGCGAGGATTCTCAACGTGCCCGGCGGATCGCTGGCGGTGGGCGAGCCGGCCGACATCACCGTTCTCGCCCTCGAGCTGCCGGTGACCGTTGACAAGACCAGGCTGGTAAGCAAGTCGAAGAACACGCCGTATCACGGCTGGTCGTTCAAGGGCGGCGTCGCCGCCACTATCGTCGGCGGCCGCACCGTCTACGAGAATCCCCACGCGGGCCACAGATGACGCAGATGACGCAGATGACACCGACGACACCGAAGCCACCGACCAACGCCCGACACGACGAGGTGCGGGCCCGGGCGCTCGAAGACATGCGCCGTTTTGAAGTGGTGATGGATGGCCACTTTGACTATGGCAATGGCTTTCACGGCGCGCTCTACTTGAATCCGCACAAGCTGCTGCAATGGCCGTCGACCATCTGGCGAGTGGCGCAGGATCTGATCGACGTGATGCCGGTGGACTTCGTCGAGAAGGCGCAGGTAATTGCCGGGCCGGCCACCGGCGGTGCCGTGCTGGCGCACACGGTGGCGGGCCTGCTCGACGGCCGGCGGCCGATGACCCATCCGCCCTACCTGTTCGCGCCGTTCGGCGACCAGGAGGGCAGCCCGACGCTCAGTCCCTTCTATGCGGCCAGCATGCACGGGCGTCGCGTGCTGATCGTCGACGATGTGCGCAATACCGGCACCACGTTCAAGCGATGCGCCGACCTGGTGGCGCTGGCAGGCGGTACCGTGATCGGCACGATGCAGATTGTCGACCGCTGCGAGGTGTGCGTCAGCGTCGATGCTCCGAACGTCACCCTGGTGGAGTACAAGGCGCCGCCCAACTATCCGGCGGCAGCGTGCCCGCTGTGCGCGGCGAAGGTGCCCATCACCAGTTTTTAGCCCGTGTCGCAGCTTCGCCCGGCGCTCGAAACCCTCTACCAGGCCTTCAATGCGGATCGGGTGGTGACCGATCCGGTGTGGATCGTCCATCGCTACGAGCGCGCCGACGATCGTGAAGCGGTGGCGTTCATCGCCGCCGCGCTGGCTTTTGGCCGGGTGCAGAGCGTCCTTAACTCGATCGACGGCATGCTGCAGGTGATGGGGCCGTCGCCGGCGGCGTTCGTCCGGGCGTTCGAGCCCGCCCGTGACCGGCGCGTCTTCGGTCACCTGGTGCATCGCTGGACCAAGGGCATCGACATGGCGGCGCTGGTGTGGGTGATGCACCAGATGACGCGCGAGAGCGGCTCGATCGAGGGCTTCTTTGCCGCCGGCCTGCCGGCCGACGCGATCGACGTGGGCGAGGCGCTGCAGTCGTTCTCAACCCGCGCGCTGGCATTGGATCAGAAGGCGGTCTACGGCCGCTCGAAGCCCAAGCCCGGGGTCGCCTATTTCTTCTCCCGTCCCTCATCCGGCGGCGCGTGCAAGCGGCTGAACCTGTTCCTGCGATGGATGGTGCGCCACGACCAGGTCGACCTCGGCGTGTGGACGCGGGTGCGGCCGGGCCAACTGGTGGTGCCGCTCGATACCCATGTCATCCGGGTGGGGCAGTGCCTGCGCCTGACGAAGTTGAGGAGCCCGGGATGGCGCATGGCCGCCGACATCACGAAGTCGCTGCGCGGACTCGACCCCATCGATCCGATCAAGTTCGACTTTTCGATCTGTCACCTGGGCATGATGAACGCCTGCGGATTCGGGAAGAAGCAAGGCGATTCTCAGTGTCCTCTGCGTGGTTGTTGCCGTCCATAAGTCCCTTGATCTCATGCTCTTGACATTATGTATGTGTAATGTGCATATTGAATCATGGCGACCAAGACGATCTCCTTGAAGGTCGAGGCATATAACCGGCTTGCCGCCGCCCGCCGTTATCGCGACGAGTCATTCAGCGAAGTGGTGATGCGGGCAACCTGGCCGGAAGACACCATCACCGGCAGGGCCCTGCTCGACTTGTTGAGCTCGCGGCGCGTGCATCTGCGCGCCGAGGAGTTGGACCGCATTGATGAGCTCAAGCAGCGCGAGCAGCCGCCCGAGGACAAATGGGCCGAGCGCTGATTGTCGAGAGCACGTTCCTGATCGATCTGGAACGCGCACACAAGCGAGGTGTGCCAGCCGGGGCGGTCACGTTTCTCGAACAGAACCAGGACGCTCGGCTCTACCTGCCGTTCGTCGTCGCGGGCGAGATCGCGTCCGGCATCTCCATGCGCGATCGCGTGCGATGGGAGGCCTTCCTTGCGCCGTTCTACGTGCTGCCGTCGACTCCTGAGGTGAGCTGGCAGTTCGGCCGTGCCTTCCGGCACCTGCGCGACAACGGCAACCTGATCGGCACCAACGATCTGTGGATCGCCGCGACCGGTCTTGCCTACGAGATGCCGGTCGTGACCCGCAACGTCGAGCACTTCCGGCGGGTGCCAGGGCTCGAGATTGAGAGTTACTGAAGAGACCGTGGTGCTCGGCGGCGGCCCCGCGGGATCGGCGGCCGCGATCCTGCTGTCGCAGTGGGGCCACCCGGTCCGCCTGATCACGCGTGCCACCGCCGATGCGCGACTTGCGGTGTCCCTGCCTCCCAGTTGCCACAAGTTGTTCGACGCCATCGGCGTTGGCGAGGCGATCGCGGGCGCGGGATTCGTGCGCGCGACCGGCAACACGGTCTGGTGGGGACACGCGGACCCACGCGTCGAGATGTTCGCGGCGGGCGCCCTGGGCTGGCAGGTGCCGATGGATCGGTTGGACGCGGTGCTGCTCGCGGAGGCGGCCGCGGCCGGCGTGACGATCGAGCGGCGGGCAATTGGCGAGGCCGATCTTGAGGTCGGTCCCGATCGGTTCGTCATCGACGCCACCGGCCGGTCGGGACTACTTGCGCGTCGCCACGGCGTGCGAGTCTACGACGATGGCCCGCGAACGATTGCACTATCCGGCGAATGGACCCGTGCCGATTCGTGGCCAGTGCCGGATGATACCCACACGCTGATCGAATCCTACGAGTCTGGCTGGGCGTGGTCGGTGCCGACCTCGCCCGGCACTCGTCACCTTGCCGTGATGGTGGATCCGCAGCGATCCGGGCTCGTGCGCGGCACGACCGCACGTGAGGTCTACCTGGCCGAGATCGGCAAGACCGTGGCCTTCAAGCAATTGATTGGCACTGCCGCGCTCAGTGAAGGGCCCTCGGGCTGGGATGCGTCCGGCTACCGCGCCGATCAGTATGCCGGTGACAACTGGCTGCTGGCCGGCGACGCCGGCTCCTTTATTGATCCGCTGTCGTCGGCGGGTGTGAAGAAGGCGCTGGCATCGGGCTGGCTGGCGGCGGTGGCCGTGCATTCCGGCCTGGTGGCGCCGGCCCTGCGAGGGCACGCGCTGGCCTTCTTCTCGCAGCGCGAGCAGGACATCGAGCGCCACTACGCGCGGATCAGCCGGCAGTTCCTGGCCGAGGCGGCTCCGACGCATCCTCACGCCTTCTGGCTCGACCGGGCCGACCTGCCTGAGTCGGCTGCCGCCGTCGATGCCGGTGCGGTGCGCGCGGCCTACTCGCAGCTGCGGACATCACCGGACCTCCGCCTTCGCACCGGCGATGCCATCGTCGAACCCCGTCCGTGCATTCATGGCCACGAGATCGTCCTCGAACCGCACATCGTCACCGGCAGCGAGGCGGTTCGATTCGTGGCCGGCGTCAACATAGTGGCGCTGCGGCAACTTGGCCCCGCTTATTCTCAGGTGCCAGACTTGTTCGAGGCATACTGCCGCCGTGAGGGCGACGTCGCGCTGCCCGACTTTCTACTGGCCCTGGCCACCACGGTTGCGCGCCGCTGGCTTGTGGCACAATAGCGACCGAATCAGGGTGTGGTGACTGCGTGATGCGGTCACGTGGTGATTCTGCGACAGAGAGGTCCGGCGTGAGGAAAGCGACACAAGCCATCACCGTGGTAGGGAGCTTACTGGTCACGTTGCTGGCCGGCAGCGTCACCGGGCAGCAGCCATCGGCACCGGCCGCCAAGCCCGACGAAGGCATTCCCATCACCGACGCTACGGTCCTGAAAGCCTGCGGCAGTTGCCATCGACCAGACGACAAGGGCCAGATGTCGCGCATCTCGTTCCAGCGCAACACGCCGGAGGGATGGCAGTCGACCATTCAGCGGATGGCCGCGCTCAACGGACTCAAGATCGACCCGGCGACCGCCCGTCACGTGGTCAAGTACCTGTCCGACAACCTTGGTCTTGCGCCTGAAGAGGCGAAGCCGGCTGCCTTTGAAGTGGAACGCCGGTTGATCGACTTCAAGTACACCGCGAGCCCCACCACTGAGACCACCTGCATCCAGTGCCACTCGATGGGCCGGGTGATCTCCCAGCGCCGAACGCGGACCGAATGGAACCTGGTGCTCGCGATGCATCGCGGCTGGTATCCGCTGGTTGACTTCCAGGCGTTCCGCCGCACCGGTCCGCTGCCGCGCGACCCGTCGGCGGACGGCCGTCCGCCCGACACGCGCCAGCCGATGGAGAAGGCGGTCGATCATCTCGCCGACGCCTTCCCGCTGAAGACGGCGGACTGGAGCGCGTGGTCGGCGACCATGCGGCCGGCCAGGCTGGAAGGCACGTGGACGTTGAGCGGCTGGGATGCCGGCAAGGGTGCGATCTACGGCCGGGTCACGATCGCCGCGGTTCCGACTTCGCCCGACGAGTTCACGACCGCGATTACCTATCGCCTGGCGCGCACCGGCGAGACCGTGACGCGCACCGGCCGGGTCAATATCTACACGGGGTTTCAGTGGCGCGGGCGCTCCACCACCGCGGCCGGCGCCGATTCAGCCCTGAGGGAAGTGATGTTTGTCGATCGCGACTGGCGGCAGATCGAGGGCCGGTGGTTCGCGGGCGGCTACGACGAGTTGGGTCTCGACGTGCGCCTCGACCGCATCGGCGCCGAGTCGCGCGTGCTGGGCACCGATCGCACGGCGCTCAAGCAAGGCGCCACCGGCCAGGAGTTGAAGATCTACGGCGCGAACCTGCCGGCCGCCCTGCGTCCGCAGGATGTCGATCTCGGCCCCGGGGTCACCGTGAGCCGGATCGTCAGCGTGACCCCGGAGGTCGCGACGGCGTCGGTGGATGTCGCGGCCGGCGCGGCGCTCGGTGCGCGCGACCTGTTCGTGGCCGGCGCGTCGAAGTCGAAGGCGCTGGTGGTGTTCGACCGCGTCGATCACATCAAGATCAAGCCCGAGTGGGCGATGGCCCGGGTTGGAGGCACCACCTTCCCGAAGGGCTTCGCCCAGTTCGAGGCGTGGGCCTTCCATAGCGGCGCCGACGGCCGTCCCGACACGGCCGATGACCTGAACCTCGGGATTGTCGACGCGGCCTGGAGCATGGAAGAGTACGCGGCCATTTATGGCGACGACGACATCCAGTACGTCGGCACGTTGGACGCGGCCACCGGATACTTCACGCCCAACGTCGACGGTCCCAACCCCGCCCGCAAGGGCAGCCGCAACAATGTCGGCGACGTCTGGGTGGTGGCGAAGTACGCCGCCGATGCGGGTGGCGGCAAGCCGGCCACCACGGTGCGCGCCCGTGCGCACCTGCTGGTGACCGTGCCGTTGTACATGCGGTTCGATCCCACCGTGGGCGGCCAATGACGCTCGGTCTCCGCGAGTTCCATCCGTTCGAGGCGGCCGGCCGCCGCTACCTTTACCTGGTGCCGAGCGCCGCGGTATTCGCGCTGGACGATTGCTCCGAGGCGATCCTCGCCGAGCTCGGTCGTGGGCCGCAGCCGCTGGCGGAACTGACGCAAACCCTGGCGGCGCGGTTTGACGCGGTTGAAGTGACCGACACCATCGCCGAGCTGCAACGGGTGCGGGCGCTCGGTGAGATGGCGGCCAAAGCCGCGCCGATGCCGAAGATCGTGCCGCTGCGCCCGGTGCCGCTGCAGACGCTGGTGGTCAACGTGACCAACCAGTGCAACCTGGCCTGCACCTATTGCTACGAATACGGCGAAGACAAGATTGTCGACACCGAGAATGGCCAGCAGCCCAAGTTCATGAGCGAGGAAACCGCGCGCGAGAGCGTGGAATTCGCGCTGCGCGAGTCGCGTGAGAACAAGCACGCGCACATCACCTTCTTCGGCGGTGAAACGCTGATGAACTTCCCGGTGCTGAAGTCGACCATTGCCTACGCCCGCCGGCGCGCCGCCGAGGTCGGCAAGGACATCGACTTCAGCCTCACCACCAACGCCACGTTGCTGCAGCCGGACGTCATCGAGTTTCTGGCCAACCAACGCGTCGGCGTCACCATTTCGATCGACGGACCGGAGGAGATGCAGGACAAGTTTCGCGTCTTCAACAACGGCCAGGGCAGTTACGCGATGGCGGCGCCCAAGATCAAGGCGCTGCTGCAGCGCCACCGCACCCGTCCGGTCGGCGCCCGCGTCACGCTGACGCGCCAGACCCTGGACGTGCGGCGCATCTACCAGCACCTCAGCGAGGAACTCGGGTTCTGGGAGGTGGGCTTTGCGCCGGTGACGACGGCACCCGGCCGCGACTATGCCATCGCCGATCAAGGCTTCGACCACCTGCTCGAGCAGTTCCGCGCGCTGGCCGCCGACTACCTTGCCGCCGCCCTGGAGAATCGCCATCACGGTTTCTCCAACGTGCGCGAGACGCTGCAGGAAATCCATCACGGCCACGCCAAGGCCTACCCCTGTGGCGCCGGGATTGGGCTAATGGGCGTTTCGACCGACGGCCGCGTCGCGCTGTGCCACCGCTTTGCCGGTTCCGACGATCACGGCCTGGGCACGGTCAAGGACGGCGTCTCGTGGGAGCGGCAGCAGGCGTTCCTCGACACCCATCACGTCGCCAACAAGACCGATTGCAGCACCTGCTGGGCGCGTCCCATTTGCGCGGGTGGCTGCTATCACGAAGCCAACACCCGCTACGGAACCACGCAGGCGCCCAACCTCCACTACTGCGAGTGGATTCGCGGCTGGACGCATACCTGTCTTGAGATTTACGGCGAGCTGGCCGAGAAGAACCCGGCGTTTCTCTCGCAGTTTGACGACGAACCTACGGAGAAGGTGTCATGAAGCATCTCACGGCGATCAATCGCAAGGCGGCGCGGATGGAAGAGGTCACCAAGGACGTGGTGGCGCTACAGGGACCGCCGCAGCAGCCCGAACCGCCGCACATTCCGAACGGCTGCTCGCTGGTGTTCTCGCCCGGCTGGGAGGCGGACCGCAATGGCGGTACCGCCGGGCTGTGCCAGCCTGTCGAGCGCGACCTGTTCGACTGCCACATGGGATGCTTCTGGCCGGCCCAGGTGCCCGACCAGTTGAATCACGCGCCCGACTGGACCGCGAAATGCGCGGCCGCCCAGAAGGACTGGCGCAAGATCGACCTGATCTTCCCGGACGAGAAGAAATGATGGCCATGCGACTTGGTTCCACCCTGACGGCGGTCGCGCTGATTCTTGCCTGCGGTTCGGTGGCCGCGCAGACGCGGCAGCCCGCGCGCGGACCCGCCCCGGCCGGCGGCGACCACTTGCTCTACATCGGCACCTACGACGGCACGATTCATATCCTCGATGAGCTGACCGAAGCCAAGGTCGGCGACATCAAGCTGACGACCGGCATTCCGCGCTCGCTGACGCTGTCGCAGTCGCGGACCAAGTTCTACGTGCTCGATTCGACGCTCGAGAAGATCGAGGTCATCGACATCCCGACCCGCACGTCGCTCACCTCCTTCACGCTGTCTGAAGGCAACAAACGCGTGCGCATCCGCGGCCTGCAGGTGGATCCGCTGGAGCGGTTCTTGATCCTGATGACGCGGCCGGCGACCAAGCACATCGATCGCTGGGAGATTGGCGACTTATCGCTGCAGCTCTATGACCTCGCCCAGAAGAAGGTCACCCGCACCATTCCCTGGCCGCGCGGCGAGGAACGCGAGTTCGTCACCATCCGGTTTTCCCCCGACGGCAAGCTGCTCTATTTCTTCGGCGACGACGTGCTGATCCTGGAGACCCAGGACTTTACCGAGGTCGACACGTGGGCGCTCAGCCGTCCGATCGAGTCGGGACTCGGCCGCGTCACCTTCGGGCCGGTCGACGATTTCAATGACGACGCCGGGTTCTTCACCGGCCTGTTCACGATCCAGGATCCGGTGCAGAACCGCCGCATCATGGGCCTGGGCCGCGTCAACCTGGTCGGCAAGAGCATCGACTTCACGCCGATTGGACCGGCCGAGGGCGTCGGTTTCTCAATGGCCCGCGACCGCAAGCGCGGCTATGGCCTGCTGCAGCAGATTGGCCGCTTCGAGTTCTGGACCTTCGACGTTGAGCAGCGCAAGCTGGTCAGCCGCACCGCCTTCGAAGGGCGTCCACGCATGGCCCTGCGGGTGTCGTCGAATGGCAAGCTGCTCTACGTCTTCCAGGCCGGTGCCACCATCGACGTCTATGACTCAACCTCGTACAAACTCCTGCGCACGATCGAAATGACCGCCGACCAGACGACGAACCTGTTCATCCTCCCCAGAAAGTAAGGCAGGTGGATCGCCGCGCGTTCGCCTACCTCGTTCCACACTGGCGGCGCCTGGTCCTGGTTCTCGGCATCAGCCTGATCAGCACGGCTGCGACGCTGGCGATGCCCTACCTGTCGAAGGATCTCATCGACACCGCCCTGGTCGGCCGCGACAACGAGGCGCTCAAGCGGATCGTCCTCCTGTTCGCTGTCCTCGGCGTCGCCGGGTTCGCCCTGAACGTCGTCAGCGGCCTTCGTTACACCCGGGTGTCGGCCGACATCCTGTTCGACATGCGGCTGTCGATGTACGAGCACCTTCAGCGGCTGTCGCCGCGATTCTATGCCCGCACACGACTCGGTGACATCGTCTCGCGCCTGAACAACGACATCAGCGAAATCCAGCGGGTGGCGGCGGAGGCCGCGCTGGCGTGGGTGGGTAACGTGTTGTTTCTGGCCGGCAGCCTGGTGATGATGGTGTGGCTCGACTGGCGGCTCTCGCTGATCGCACTGGCGCCGATGCCACTTAGTCTGTTCGCCCTCGGCGTCTACCGGCGGCGCCTCGAAGGGCGCATCGCCGACCTGCGCCAGCGCAGCAGCGACATCGGCAGCTTTCTGATCGAAACCCTGCAGGCGACCTCCCTGGTGGTGACCTCTAACGCCCAGCCGCGCGAGCGAGACCGCTTTCGCGGGCTGAACGGCGCCTTCATCGACGCTCTCATGCGGATGCAGCGAGTGACGTATTTCGCCGGCGGTTTGCCGGGAACCGTGCTGTCGATCGGCTCGGCGATCGCCTTCTTCTACGGTGGACTGCGTGTGATCGATGGCACCTTGACGCTCGGTACGATGGGCGCGTTTCTCGCCTACCAGATGCGTGTCTTCGCGCCGGCCCAGGCGCTGATGGGCCTGTACGCCAGTCTGACCACCGCCAAGGTGTCGTGGGCGCGCGTGCGCGAGATCTTCGATGCCCCCGTCGACGTGGTGGAGCAGTCTGACCCGCGAGCCATGCCCGAGTGCGTAGGCGAGGTGGCCTTCGAAGCGGTGACGCTCAGCACAGATCGCCAATCGCGCGTGCTCGAAGAGGTCAGCTTCGCCGCGCGTCCCGGCGAATGCGTCGCGTTGGTCGGCGGCAGTGGCGTCGGCAAGAGCACCATCGCCTACCTGATCACCCGGCTGCTTGATCCCGATGCCGGCGTGGTTCGCCTCGATGGCCACGACGTGCGTCAGCTGCGGCTGGCCGACATCCGCAAGCACGTGGTGCTGGTGGAGCAGGAACCGACGCTGTTCCATGCCTCCATCGGCGACAACATCCGCTACGTCCGGCCAGACGCCAGCGAGGCCGACGTGCTGCGGGCCGCCGAGGCGTCGGGCATCGCCCGATTCGTCGCCACGCTGCCCAACGGTTTCGGCACGCTGGTGGGTGAGCGGGGCCTGGCCTTGTCGGCGGGCGAGCGCCAGCGCATTGCCCTGGCTCGGGCGTTTCTCGCCGATCCGGCGGTGCTCGTGCTGGACGAACCCACCGCCGCCCTCGACGCCATCGCGCAGCGCCAGGTGATCGACGGCTACCAGGCGGTGATGAAAGGCCGCACGACGCTTCTGATCACGCATCGCCGTGAACTGGCCATGGCCGCCGACCGTGTGGTGGTTCTCGAAGGAGCCCGCGTGGTTGATCAGGGCCCGCCGTCCGAACTGTCTGGCAGGAACGGCGTGTTTGCCCGCCTGTTCGAAATCGCGCCCGCCGCCCTCCACCCATGATTCGTCCGGTCCGCGTCGTCATAGTCGACAGCGGCGTCCATGCCGCGCATCCCCACATCAACGGCGTGCACGGCGGCGTCGGTGTGGACTCGGCCGGTGAACTTCACGACGACTACGTCGATCGGCTGGGTCATGGCACGGCGGTCACCGCCGTGATCCGCGAGAAGGCGCCGACGGCGCAGATCTCGGTGGCCAAGGTGTTCGATCGCGAACTGGCGGCGAGCGCGGCCGCACTGGAAGCGGCATGCGATTGGGCCATCTCCCAGCGGGCCGACCTGGTCAACTTGAGCCTCGGTACCCGCAATCCGGCGCATGCGCCGGCTCTGGCGAAGGCGGTGTCGCGGGTCCGGCACAGCGGCGCGATCGTGGTGGCCGCCGGACTGGATGGCGGTGTCTCGTGGCTGCCAGGAACATTGCCCGGCGCGTGGAGCGTGACGCTCGACTGGACTGTGCCTCGTGACCAGTGCCGCGTCCAGGTTGATGGCCACGCCGTGTCGTTCCTGGCGTCCGGGTATCCGCGGCCGATCCCCGGTGTCCCGCCGGAGCGCAACCTGCAGGGCCTCAGCTTCGCCGTGGCCAATGTCACCGGCCTGCTGGCCGCGATGTTTGACCGATTCGACCGCTGGTAACCATGCCGATCGTTCTTGCCATCGTGTTGTTGTGCTGCGCCAGCGCGGTGTTCGCGCAAACACCGGCGCCACCCGCAGTAGTCAGCCGGACGGCCCCCGACAACGTGACCGTCCGCGCCGTGCGCGTCACCTCGCCGCTGCGGATCGACGGCCGGCTCGACGAAGACGTTTACAACGCGATCGAATCGATCACCGGATTCATCCAGCAGGAGCCGCAGGAGGGGCAGCCCGCCACGGAAAAGACCGAGGCGTGGATCCTGTTTGACGATGTCAATCTGTACATCTGCGCGCGCAATTGGGATTCGCATCCGGAACGCGAAATTGCCAACGAGTTGCGGCGCGACAACGGCAACATCCTCGGCAACGAAAACTTCACGTTCGTGATCGATACGTTTCACGATCGGCGCAACGGCTACCTGTTCCAGACCAACCCGCTCGGCGCGCTGCGCGACATGACCGTGACCGACGACCAGCAGAACTCGGCCTGGAACGGCATCTGGTACGTCAAGACCGGCCGCTTCGAGAACGGCTGGACGATGGAGGTGGCGATTCCGTTCAAGTCGCTGCGCTACCGTGGCAGTGGGCCGCAGACCTGGGGCATCAACCTGCGACGGCTGGTCAAGTGGAAGAACGAATTTTCGTACCTGTCGCTGGTACCGGCGGCCCTTGGTACCGGCGGCGTCAGCCGCATGGCGTCGGCTGCCACGGTGGTCGGTCTCGAAACGCCGGCGGAATCCAAGAACATCGAGCTCAAGCCCTACGCCGTGGCATCCTCCACCACCAATCGCACGGGAGCGGCGCCGTTCAACAACCGCGGGGATGCCAACGCCGGTCTCGACTTCAAGTACGGCCTCACCCGCAGCCTGATTCTCGACGCCACCGTGCGCACCGACTTCGCGCAGGTGGAGGAAGACTTACAGCAGATCAACCTGACGCGCTTCAGCGTGTTCTTTCCGGAAAAACGCGACTTCTTCATCGAGGGACAAGGCATCTTCGACTTTGGCGGCGTGCAGGCGGGCAACTCGCCTGGCGACGTACCGCTGCTGTTCTTCAGCCGGCAGATCGGGCTGAGCCAGGGGCAGGCGGTGCCCGTCATTGGCGGTGTGCGGCTGACAGGCCGGACCGGTCCCTTCAGCATCGGCGCGCTGAACATCCAGACCGACGACCTGCCGTCGGCGAGGGCCGCAGCCACCAATTTCTCAGCGGTGCGGCTCAAGCGCAACCTGTTCCGGCGCAGCAACGTGGGCGTGATGGCGACGCGCCGCGGTCCGGCGGTGGGCGTCGCGGGCGCCTCCAGCTTCTCCCTTGGCGCGGATGCGACGATGCTGTTCTTCAAGAGCATCAACGTCACCAGCTACTACGCCCTCACCGGCACGCCGGGCGCTGACGGTGCGACCGTGACGGGTCGCAGCTACCGCGGCCGGTTGGACTACACCAACGATCGCTACGGCGCCTCGGCCGAGCACATGCTGATCGACAAGAACTTCACGCCGGAGATGGGCTACGTGCGTCGCACCGATGTGCGACGCAGCTTTGGGCTGCTGCGGTTCAGTCCACGACCCTCGGGCAGCAGCGTGATTCGCAAGCTCACGTGGCAGGCCAGCATGGACTATCTGACGGATGCGTCGGCCGCGACTCTGCAAAGCCGCGAAATCAACGGCGCCTTCCGCATCGACTTTCAGTCCAGCGACTCGACATCGGTGGAGTACTCACGCGAATTCGAGTTGTTGCCGGCGGCCTTTACGATTGCCCCAGGCGTGGTCGTGCCGGCCGGCGGGTACACCTACTCTTCGACCCGCGCCGGCTACACGCTCGGGCAACAGCGCAAGGTCTCGGGCCGGCTACAGGCCGCGGCCGGCACCCTGTACGGCGGCCACAAGCAGGACGTGGGTTTCGGCGGCCGATGGGGCGTGTTACCGCAGTTCTCAGTGGAACCCAGTCTGACGCTGAACTTCGTGCAGTTGCCGTATGGCAACTTCACGGCGCGGCTGGTCAGCGGCCGCTTCACGGTCACGCCGAGTGCCCGGATGTTGATCAGCAGCCTGGTGCAGTTCAACGTCGATAGCCACAGCCTCAGCTCGAGTGTCCGCTTGCGCTGGGAGTACACCGGAGGCAGTGAGCTGTTCGTGGTCTACAGTGACGGCCGGGATACCCGTCTCGGCGGGTTTTTGCCCGAGCTGATGAACCGCACGCTGGCGATCAAGGTTACGCGCCTGGTGCGGTTCTAGCCGCGCGGTCGACCGTCAGTCGCGGCGCAGGGCGATCAGCGGGTCGAGGTTGGTGGCCCGCCGCGCCGGCCAGACGCAGGCGGCGACGGCGACCACCGCCAGCAACACGGCAATGCCGCCGATCGTGATGGGATCACCAGCGGTGGTCTGCACCAGCAGTTGTGTGCTCTGGAACAGGCGCCCGACCCCGTAGGCGCCGGCGATGCCGAGGGTCAGGCCGATGGCCAGTTGCACGAACGACTGGCGCAGGAACAGCCACGTCACCTCGTTGCCCTGCGCACCAAGCGCCATCCGTATGCCCACCTCCTGCGTTCGCTGCGTGACAGCGTATGCGGTGACGGCATAGAGGCCCACCGCCGACAGTGCCAGCGCGATCAACGCGAAGATGGCAAACATCGATCCAAAGATGCGAAAGGGCCAGCGCGCCTGCGCCAGCGCCTGGTCCATCGTCTGGATGCCGAAGAGCGGCAGGTCGGCATCGATGGCGCGGACCTCCTCGCGGAGGATGGGTGCCATGGCCGCGGGATCTCCCTGGCTGCGCACCAGCAGCGTCATGAACCCGCGGGGATCGGACCGGAACGGCAGGTAGGCAACGGGGTCGGGATCGGGAAGCTGGAAATCGCGCTGCCGCACGTTTGGCGCGATGCCGATGATGGTGGCCGTGAGTGCGACCGGAATGCCGTTGCCGGGCGCCGCGCCGCCCTGGAGGTCGATGCTGAGGGTGATCCGGCGGCCGATCGGGTCCTCGTTGGGGAAGTGCAGCTGCGCGAAGCGCTGATTGATGATCGCGCTCTCGCGACCGGTCATGCCGTCTTCCTCGGTGAGGCCGCGGCCGCGGACGAGGGGCGCACCGATGGTTTCGAAGTAGCGCGGATCCACGGTCAGCATGGTCACGCTGGGCGCCTGCTGACCATGTTCAAGCGGCTTGCCGTCGAGTGTGAGGCGACGGAGGAAGCCGCCCTGCATCGGCGGGTTGCTGGCCACCGTCACCGCGTCAATGCGGCCATTCGACTTGAGCCGCTCCTCGAGCTGTTGGTAGAATGCCAGTCGCTGTTCGAGCGCCGGGTACTTGCGTTCCGGCAGGGCCAGCCGCATCACCAGCAGCCTCGAGGTGTCGATGCCGAGGTCGAGGCTGTACATGGTGACGAAGTTGCGCATCATGAAGGCGGCGCCTGCCAGCAGCACGACCGTCAAGGCCAGCTCGCCGACCATCAGCGCGCCGGTCCAGCGGCGGGCGCGGACGCCGGCGGTACCGGAGCGGCCACCCTCTTTCAGCACTTCGTTCACATCGGTCTTGGAAATGTGCAGGGCCGGCGCCAGGCCGAACAGCACGCCGGTGCCCAGGCAGATGGCAGCGAGATAGGCGAACACGCTGCGGTCCATGGTGAACTGAATCCAGTACGGGCGGCCCACGTCCTGGGTGGCTTGATCGAACATCCGGATGCCGGCGAACGACAGCGCGAGGCCGATGGCGCCGCTGATCACCGCCAGCAGGATGCTCTCGATCAGCAACTGGCGAATCACGCGCCAGCGAGTCGCTCCGAGCGAGATACGAACCGAGATCTCGCGCCCGCGCTGGGTGGAGCGGGCCAGCAGGAGATTGGCGACGTTGGCGCAGGCGATCAGCAGGACGAACGCCACGGCGCCCATCAGCGACAGGAAGACGGCGCGGATTGGCCCGCCGTTCATGAACTCGTTGAACGTCATGACCCGGGGCTGTACGTCCTTGTTGGTGTCGGGATAGTCGCCGGTGAGCTTGCGTCCGATGTTGAGGAGTTCGCCCTGGGCCTGGTCGCGGGTGACGCCCGGCGCGAGCCGGCCAAACGCCGACAGCCCGCGGGCGTTGCGCGCCTGCTGCTCGAGTCCGGCGATGTAGGAGAGCGGCAGCCACAGGTCGCTGTTCTGCGGAAACTTCAGTCCCTCCGGCATGACGCCGATCACGACCGACGGGATGTCGTTGACGCGAATGGTCCGGCCCACGACGTTGGGGTCGCTGCCGTAGCGGTTCTGCCACATGCCGTGCCCGATCAACACCACACCGGCGGCGCCGGGGCGATCGTCTTCCGGGAGGAAGTCGCGGCCCAGGAACGGCCGCTGGCGCATCACCTTGAAGGCATTCGCGCTGAGGTGGGTGGCGCTGAACTGGTCGGGAAGGCGGCCCTCGTCGCTGACGTTGGCGGTGGTGCTGGTGAACGCCGCGAGCGATTCGAACGTGCGGGTGGCGTCGCGCCAGTCGCGGAAGTCAAGGTACGACACCGCCATCTCGCGGTTGCGCACCGGATCGAACGAGCGCAGGGCCATGACGCTGTCTGGCTCGTCAATCGGCAGCCCGCGGATCAGCACCGCGTTCACGAAGGTGAATACGGTCGTATTGACCCCGATGCCCAGAGCGAGCGCCAGGGCGGCCACCAGGGTGAACCACTTGTCCTTGACCAGCAATCGCGCCGCGAAGCGGATGTCTTCCCAAAAACCCATGGTGCGCGTACCTTCCTGGAGATCCTGAGGACGTTAGACACCGTTACGGAGGAAAGCGGCGCAGGGTTCCCATCGGTTACGATTTGGTCATGACTATCCGTCGCGGCACGGCCGCGGATGCCGCCGTGCTCGCCGACCTGGCGCGTCAAACCTTCTCCGATACGTTTGCCTCGACCAACGACGCCGCCGACATGGCCCTTCACCTGGAGCGCAGCTACGGTGTCGCCCAGCAGACGGCCGAGTTGATCGACCATCAGGTAATCACGCTGTTGGCGGAACAGGATGGCGAACCCGTGGCCTACGCGCAGTTGCGCAGCGGCAAGGTGCCCGGCTGCGTCGCGGGCGAGCGCCCGATCGAGCTGTGGCGGTTCTACGTCAAGCAGGAGTGGCACGGGCGGGGTCTCGCGCAGGCGCTGATGGCCGGCGTCATCGAAGCGGCGGTCGCCGCCGGTGCCGGAACCTGTTGGTTGGGGGTCTGGGAGCGCAACCCGCGCGCGCTGGCCTTTTACCGCAAATGTGGTTTTGCCGACGTCGGCGAGCACGTATTCTTGTTCGGAACCGATCCGCAGACCGATCGAGTCATGGCCAGGCCACTATGAAGACACGACGAGTTATCGGCATCAGTGTGGTCGTCACGGCGGCGGTCTGGTTCCAGGTGGCCGGGCGCTTCGAGGCGCACCGCATCGACGCCCAGCGCGAGGCCCGCGCCCCGTCGCAGATGCGTGCCGCCAGCCTGCGCGTCGACAGCGATCGCTTGATGGAGGTGGTGGCGACACTGGCGGATCCGAAGTTCGAGGGCCGTGCGGCGGGATCGCCCGGCGGCCTGGCGGCGCGGGCCTGGTTGCTCGAACGCTTCAAGAGCATCGGGTTGGAGCCGGTGTCGGGCGCCTATGTCTTTCCTTTCACCTACACACGCATGAGCGCCACCGGCCGGGTCGACGGCTCCGGCGCCAATATCGTCGGCCAATGCCTGGGCACCGACACCAGGGCGCCCGTGTTCGTCGTGTCGTCGCACTACGATCATCTCGGTGTGCGTGACGGCGTCGTTTATCCTGGCGCCGACGATGATGCATCGGGGGTGGCGGTGATGCTGGCGATCGCCGAGCACTGCCGCCGCGCGCCGTTCAGGCGCACGTTGGTGTTTGCGGCGTTTGACGCCGAGGAGGCCGGTTTGCAGGGCGCCAAGGCGTTCCTGATCGCGCCGCCGCTGCCCAAGGAGCGCATTGCCCTTAACGTCAACCTCGACATGGTGAGCCGCAACGACAAGCGGGAGATCTTCATTGCCGGCACGCACCCGTGGCCGCAGCTCAAGCCGGCGCTCGACGAGGTGGCCCGGCAGGCGCCGATCACGGTCTTGTTCGGGCACGACAAGCCGGTGGCGATTGCCGGCGGTGTCGAAGACTGGACCCACCAGTCGGATCATGGGCCGTTCCACTCCGCGAAGATTCCGTTCGTCTACTTCGGCGTCGAGGATCACGCTGACTATCACAAGCCCACTGACACGGCCGACAAGATCAACCGTGGCTTCTTTGTCGATGTCGCCGAGACAGTCTTGGACGCGGTGCTGCAATTGGATGCGAGCTTCGCGGTAGCGCCGCCCCGGTAGGAGGAAAACGGTGGAGCAGTCCTGGTTCGCAGCGGTCAAGTCCGGCAATCTTGAGGAGATCCGACGGCTGGCGGGGGAGCAGCCGGCCTTGATTGGCTCGCGCGAAGCCAATGGCGTCTCTGGCATTCTGACCGCGGTTTACCATAGTCACCGCGACGCCGCCATGCTGCTGGTCGAGCTGGGGGCGCCGGTCGATATCTTCGAGGCGAGTGCCCTGGGCCTGGTCGATCGCATCAGGGCGCTGGTGCGATCAGATCCAGCGCTGGTGTCGGCGTATGCCCCGGATGGTTTCTATCCGCTGGGCCTGGCGGCGTTCTTCGGGAACCTGGCTGCGGTCCGCGCGCTAATTGCCGCCGGCGCCGACGTCCATGCCACGGCACGCAACTCGTTCAAGGTGCGGCCAATCCACGCGGCAGCAGCCAGCCGCGATCTGGAGATCGTCCAGGCGGTTCTTGCCGCTGGCGCCGATCCGAACGTTGCCCAGCAGCAGGGCTTCGTCCCGTTGCACGAAGCCGCCTCCAGTGGCAACCGCGCAATGGCGGAACTGCTGGTCCGGCATGGCGCCAATCCCCGACTTGCGAACGAGGCCGGCAAGTCCAGCATCGACCTGGCGCTCGAAAAGGGCCACCCCGATCTCGCCGCCTGGCTGCAGGGATGATTGGGGCCAGGCCCCCAGATTCACCGGGATGATCGGTGAATGGTTGGAGCCAGGCCCCCCGCGAACCGATTCACGCGCTGCGTTGCCTGAGCGCTCGAATTATGCGACTAAGCGTGTTTGGGTGGAGCCGAAGCGCCTCAGCTATTTCAGACAGCCGGTAGCCGTGGACCACGTGCGCCCGGATGGCCCGTTCGTCTCGCTCCCGCTTGGCCGGGTTTCCGGCGAAGAGCTCGGCCAGGGCTGGTCGCGCGAGCGCCTTGTAAGCTTGAGGCACCCGGACTTGGTGAAACTTGGCCCCGAGCTCCTGCCTGACCGTCGTTCTTAGCTCATCACCTCCGAAGACAGTTGACTCGCCCAACAGGCAATCCTCTATTGACGTCGCCAACATCTCGCGAAAGCGTCGCTGCGATTCATCGCGGCTTCGGCCACCGACGACCCAATCGAGCCAGTCAAGGCAAAGCAGCGGATGTGCCTGCTCCAGGCCGGCTGTGGCTCGAAAACTGCTCCAGGGCCAATCGGCCGGGTGCGACACGAGGCCAGCAGCCACTGGGTTCAGAACAACGTAGAGGTTCGCATTCCACAGGTAAATGTCAGTGGCAACTACAAGAGATCTGTACCGTCCCTCCAACAGGTGCCCGGTTCGTCCATGCCGCAGGTTCGATGCCTGCGTGAAAACCCCGTTGACGAAGTGCATGGCGTCAGGAAGGTTCTGCTCGGTTGTCTCAACCACTGCGTGATAGTGGTTGCCCATCAGGCAATAGGAAAGACACCGCAGCCTGTATCGCTCTACAGCCTCCGCGAGCACCTCGAGGAATCGCCGCCGGTCATCATCGTCATCGAAGATGATCCCTTTCCGGTTTCCACGAGACATGACGTGGTAGATGGCGCTCGGCAGCTGGATTCGAGGTGGTCTGGCCATGTGCCAGATACCTTCAAACTTCAGGCCGTTCGACAATCGGCCCCAATTACGAGACATCTTGTTGGCACGGTTTCGGAACACCGCAAATCCGGCAACATCGAGTCGATTGAACGGCGCAACGATTGCGACTGGTTGATGGTGAATCTGGGGGCCTGGCCCCAATCATCCCTTGTAGGCGGAAAGGGTGCCTTCGACCAGGTGGTCGACGTCGAACCTTGTGGCGACTCGCTGGCGTCCGGCCTCGCCGCAGGCATGGCGCCGCTCCGGGTCTTTCAGGAGCTTCACCATCGCGGCTGCCAGCCCCTGGGCGTCACCGGGGTCGACCAGTTCGCCGGTCTCACCCGCTACGACGGCTTCGGGGATGCCGCCGGCGCGTGTGCCGACCACGGCCAGGCCCATCGCCATGGCGTCGAGCACGGCGGACCCCAGGCCTTCGGTAATTGAACTCATCACGAACAGGTCGGCCGACTTCATCAGCGACAGCACGTCCTCGCGAAACCCCGGCAGCCGCACGTGCTTGTCGAGCGACAGGTGCTTGACCTGCCGCTCCAGCGCGCCGCGCAGCTCACCTTCACCGAAGATCACCAGGTGCGCGTCGGGCACCTCGCGCAGTACCGTCGGCATCGCGTCGATCAGGAACTTCTGGCCCTTGTGCGCCACCAGGGCGCCGACGTTGACAATCGCCGGCACGCCGTGCGGCAGCCAGTACTCCGCGTGCAGGTCAATCGCCTCGCGATGCGCGATCTTCGCGACGTCAATTCCGTCATGCACCACCGTGATGCGGCCGGCGGGAATGCCGTCGTGGACCAGGATGTCGCGAATCGCGCCGGACGCTGCGATGAAGCGATCGACCTGCCGGTACTTCCATTGGGAGAACGCGTTGCGCTGGAGATGGAAATCCACGCGCCGCGACGCCACGATCTGCGGACGCGGCACCGGCGCGCCAAACGACAGGGCCAGCGCCGCCATCGCCACCGCATGCGGATCGTGCGCGTGCACTACCGCCGGCTGCCACTTTCGCACCAGCCGCGACAACTTCCACGCCGCGGCCAAATCGACCTCGTTCATCGGCGCCAGCGGCACCAGGTCGGGGCCTTCCGCCGCGCGTCGATACAGCTCGCCCTCGGGGTGCGCCATGAGCACCGCCCGATGGCCGCGTGCCCGCATGCCGAGCACGGTCAGGAGGACTTGTTGCTGTCCCCCGCGCCAGGTGCGCGCGGTGTCGATGTGGAGGGCGAACACAATTCCCAGAGTTTGGCGAACTTCAGGCCGACGTACCGCGCATTCATCGCGGACACGATCAACCCAGGAACCCCGTCGCGAAAGCCGCCACGGAGCAGGTAGTTGCGGAGAAAGGCCGCCGGCGGATGCACGGCGAGATCGAACCAGCCGGCGCGCCGTCCGTCCTCGAACATCTGGCGCGCCGCCAGGGTGGTGTAGCGATCCATCGTCTGGAAATGATGGGCGAGGTCGCGGTAGGCGTAGTGCAGCAGCTCTCCCCGCAGGTCGGCGACCGGCCCGTCAGCCGCGACCGATTCGTGCACCAGCCGTCCTGCCCAGCGGGCCTGGCGGCGGTCATACAGGCGCAGCTGATAGTCCGGATACCAGTCGGTCGTGCGGATCCACCGCCCCAGGTGAAAGGTGACCCGCGGCACGCGGTAGCCCGGGGCGCCGGGTCCGCTCTGCACCAGCGCCGTGATCTCCTCCGCCAGCGCCGGTGACACCCGCTCGTCGGCATCGAGCGAGAAAATCCAGTCGTGACTGGCCTGGGCCGCAGCGAAATTCTTCTGCGCGACGTAGCCCGGCCAGTCGCGGACGATCACCTTATCGGTGAACTCCCGCGCAATGGCAGTGGTGTGGTCGGTGCTGTGACTGTCAACGACGACGATCTCGTCGGCCCAGGAGAGCGACTCGAGGGCCGCGCGCAGGTTGGCCCCTTCGTTGAGGGTGATGACTGTGGCCGTGACGGGCACGGGCCACAGTCTATCGGAGTTTCTAGAACAGCGGCGACTGCTGGACGGCGGTGTAGTTGACCACCGACTTGGCGTACTCGACCAGCGCCAGCAATTCGCTGTTGCGGGCGATGTTCAGGTCGCGCTGGGCCTGCAGCACGAAGAAGCTGCTGGTCATGCCGGCCTGATACTTCTTCTCCTCCGCCTCGAGCCGGCGCTCGGCCAACACGCGCGACGAGCGGGTGGCATCGACTCGCTTGGCGTTGGTCTGCACCTGGCGCCCGTATTCGCGCACCTGGGTCGAAACCTGGAGCTCCAGGCCCTGGATCTGGCGTTCCGCCTGGGTATTCTGCAGCCGTGCCCGCGCCAGCTGCGCCTCCTGCGACGACTTGCCGAGGGGATAGGCAATGTCGACCTGCAACGACCAGCCCGGGAAGTCACCGGTCAGGGTATCGCCCAGTGTGCTCAAGTAGCTCTTCTCGACGCTCGACAGGATCTGGTCATTGGGGAAACCGGTGACCGGATCGCGTCCGCGGGTGACCTGTTCGCCGCCGGTGGCCCGCGCGTTGTAGTTCACCGAGGCGGTGACGTCTGGCAGCGACTGGTTCTTGAAATAGCGGATGTTGACGTCGTTGATCTCGAGGTTCTTGCGAGCCGCGACCACGTCGGTGCGCTGGCCGAGCGCCGTCTTGATGGCGCCCTCGACGTCGACGGTCGTCGGCTGGAACGTCACCGCATCGGTAGGTTCGATTCGCGCGGTCCAGAAATCGGCGCCGGTGGGATTGAACACGAGCGCCCGCAGCGTGTCCTGCGCGCGCTCGATCGCGGCCTCGGCGACGATCACCGACTCTTCACGGGTCGCCACTTCGGCCTCGGCCTGGACGATGTCGAGCGGCGCCATGGTGCCAATCTCCACGCGCGCGCGGTTGTCCTTGAGCGACTGCCGCGCCAGGTCGAGCGACTGGTTCTGCACCGCCAGGTTGCCGATGGCATACATCAGGTCGTAGTAGGCGTTGCGGACGTTGCGCACCGTCACCGAAATCGACTGCTGCAACTGGACGTCGGAGATTTCCTTGTTCTTCTGGCTGACCAGCAATTGCTGGCGGGCGCCATCGATCTTGAAGTTGCGCAGCAGCGGCTGCGTGTAGGTGGCGTTGACCGACGCGTTCAACTGCGGATTGAAGGTCGAGAACTGGTTGTTGGTCGTGGACCGTCCGTTGTTCCACCGCACGTCGTAACTGCCGCCGTGCCAGTTGGTCAGCGCCGAGACGCCAAAGTTAAACAGCGCCTGGTTGTTGGTGATGCCGCTGGCCGCGCCCGACAGGACGCTGGTGGACGGCTGGGTCGAACCCGACGTGCTCACCGTCGAGACGAAGTTCGGCGTGTAGACCGCCTTGAACTGCGTGATCGAGGCGTCCTGCAACTCAGGGTTGTAGCGCTGGACCTGCAGGTCGAGGTTCTGCTCGATCGCCGTCGCGACCGCATCGTCAATGCTCATCCGCCGGACCGGGCCTGCCGCCGGAGCTGCACTGGTCGGTGTCTGAGCGTGGACAGCGGGCAACCCGAATCCGGACACTATCGTCGCCACAAGGCCGGCCGTTACAACCGCCCGGGCGCAAAAACGCTGGTCAAAACGCATCACACTGCCACTCCAATCGAAGATTATTCGCGGATCTAAGGCCGAGACGTCAGCAAAAGCGATGCCGCCAGCCCGCACCTCCGCCCTCCATCATAGACGGCCACGGACCTGTCAGGGTTCGGTGAAAGCGCGCGCAATCGGCCGATATACTAAGGTTTCATGACCGAAACCGACCTCCTGACGCTATTTCGCCGTTCGGGTGCGCTGCACGACGGCCATTTCCGCCTTTCCTCCGGCCTTCACAGCCCCGGCTATCTCCAGTGCGCACTGGTCCTCCAGCATCCGCGGGACGCGGAGGCGCTCGGCGCCGCCCTGGGCCAGCTCGTGCGGCCGCTGGGAGCGGTCACCGTGCTTTCGCCGGCCCTGGGCGGCATCGTGATTGGCCAGGAAGTCGGCCGTGCTCTGGGCGTTCGCGCCATCTTCGCTGAACGCCAGGATGGCACGCTCGTGCTCCGGCGCGGGTTTGCCCTCGAACCCGGAGAAAAGGTGCTGGTGGTTGAAGACGTCGTCACCACCGGTGGGTCGACCCGCGAAACCATGGAGGTGGCGCGGGCCGCGGGAGCGGTCGTGGTCGGCGCATGCGCCGTGGTCGATCGCAGCGGCGGCAAGCAGGGGCTCGATGTGCCGTTCCACGCCCTCCTGCCGATGGTGGTGCCCACCTATCAACCCGACGATTGCCCGCTCTGCAAGCAGGGCGTGCCGGTCGTCAAGCCGGGATCGCGCAGCAAGTAGCAGTGCCGCGAACGCTGAAGCTGACGATCGCCTACGACGGCTCTGCCTACGCCGGCTGGCAACGGCAGGCGAACGCGTCCAGCATCCAGGCGGTCCTCGAGGACGAGATTGCGACCATCGTCGGTGCAGCGAACCCCCTGGTGGCGGCCGGCCGCACCGACGCCGGCGTCCACGCCGCCGCGCAGGTGGCCAGCATTACCATCGACCATCCGATTAGCTGCGCCGAACTGCTGAAGGCGCTGAACGCGCGCCTGAAGACCGGCGACATCCGTATCCGGTCGATCGAAGAAGTATTCGATCGCTTCGATGCCCGGATCTTCGCCAAGCGCAAGACCTATCGCTATGCGATCTGGAACGGCGGGCCGCCCAGCCCCTTTCTCCGTCACGTCACCTGGCATGTTCCGTATGCCCTGGAGCTCCAGCCGATGGTCGCGGCGACCGCCGCGCTCGTCGGCGAGCAGGATTTCGCGGCGTTCAAGGGCCGTGGCAGCGACGTGAAGACCACCGTGCGGCGGGTGTTGTCGGCGGAGATTCGCGAGATCGCTCTTGACCTCGATCATCCGGCCGCCGTGTCGCCGCTTGACGCGGCGGGAACGGCACCCGAGGGCCGCTTGTTGCGCCTCGAGATTTCGGGAACCGGATTCTTGCGCCACATGGTTCGCACCATTGCCGGCACGCTGGTGGACATCGGCCGCGGCCACTTCGAGGCTGCCGACATGCGGCGCATTATCGATTCGCGGGATCGCGCCGCGGCGGGGCAGACGGCGCCGCCGCACGGCTTGATGCTGTGGCGCGTTGACTACTGACAGCGGAGAGCAATGGCTTCAGCCGTCGCTCGATTGGCGAGGGCTGAAGCCCTCGCCCTCCGGAGGTGCTTTCGGCTTGCCTATCCACAGCGACAGCAGCCACATCACGAATCCGGCGGCGACGATCACCGTCAATAACCTCAACAGCGCCCCCGCGTCGACGATCGTGAACTCCGGCCAGCGATAGCCCACCAGCACGCTGCCGCGCTCGGTCGCCCAGTGCCAGGCCGTGTGCGCGACCAGCGCCGACATCAGGATGGTGCCGATCCGTTCGGCCACTACGAAGCGGAAGATGAATGCCAGCAGCGGCACGGCAATGATCAGCACGAACAACTGGCCGGCTTCGACGCCGACGTTGAACGCCAGCAGCGACGACACCAGGTGATCGCCGGCAAACTGCATCCGCTCCCGCAGCAGGAACGAGAACCCGAATCCATGGACCAGGCCGAAACCGAAGGTCACGATCCACCGCCGCTCGAGCCTGGCGCCGACGATGTTCTCGAAGGCCATGTAGACAATCGAGATGGCAATCAGCGTCTCGATCAAGGGAGCGAACCACAGGCCGTCCGGCGCCATGCCGTAGGCCGACGAGATCAGCGTCACCGAGTGGGCGATGGTAAACGACGTGACCACGACCGCCAGGCCGCGCAGGCGGCGGAACGGAATCACCAGGCACAGCAGGAACAGCAGGTGGTCGGTGCCGTCGAGAATATGAAAGAAACCCTCGCGCGCAAACAGGTAGAACGCCTGGTGCCACCGCGGGTCGAGGTGGACGATGCCGGTATCGGCGTGGATGTCGAACGCGCGCTCGGTCTCGCCGGGCTGCTGGAACCGCAGCACGACGTTGACCTGGAGCCCGAGCCGCGACAAGCCGGGGCGCACCGAAAAATCAGACCGCTCGGAGGTGATCGCGTACTCGAGCGCGACATCGAGCATGCCCTGCTCCCAGTAGATCTGGGTCTCCTGGCCCAGGCGCGGCCCGGTCACGGTGTTGGCCAGCGCGGTGTCGTAGTCGTCGAACGACCGGTCGCCGGGCAGCGACACCCGCACCGCGCGAGTCACCGGCGTCGCCAGGCGCTGCCCATTCTCGTACAACTCGATGTAGTCGCGAATCCACAGGTTGGTGGCGTCGTTCAGGGCGCGGTCGACCCGGCTGAAGTCGAGAAATCCGCTGGTGTAGGTCGGGATGTCCAAGTCGCGCAACGACTTGAGGGGCACCCGTAGCAGGACGGTCAGCGCCTGGCCCTGGGGCCTGACGAAGCCTGATACCGTCACTTCATTGGGGACGTCGTGCGCGCCGATCGCCGGCGCCAGCAGGATCAGGAGTGCCGCGACGACGGCCAAACGGCTCAACAACTTGCTGGCAGATACTCGGCTCGACACGGTTAACGGTCCCAAGTATACTGGCGCCCGCAAAGATAGGCACTTCTTGAGAGGGGAGCCAAGATGGACCGGGTTACGAAGAATCGCAAGCTTTATGTAGGCGCGGCGTTTGTCGCGATCCTGCTCGCGTTGGGTGCGGGCCAGGCCCTGCTCGACAACGCGTCGGCGCAGACCAAGCAGGCCCCGAGGTTCGAGGTCGATCCGTTCTGGCCGAAGCCGATGCCCAACAACTGGGTCATGGGCATGACCATCGGCATCGGCATCTCGTCCGATGACCACGTGTGGGTCATTCATCGCGGCAACGACCCGGGCAATCTCGATCGCACCGAGTTGGCTGTGGTCAAGGAAGGCGCGCCTCGCGTGGGCGAATGCTGCAACCCCGCTCCCCCGGTGCTCGAGTTCGACGCCGCCGGCAACCTGGTCGGCAGCTGGGGCGGCCAGCCCAAGGACAACTCGTACGACTGGCCCGAAAGCAACCACGGCATCGTCGTCGACCACAAGGGCTTCGTCTGGATCGGCGGCAACGGCGGTCCCGACGCGCACATCCTGAAGTTCACCCGCGACGGCAAGTTCGTGGCGCAGTACGGCAAGAAGAACGCCCGCCTGAAGGAAGGCGCGGCCGGCGCCAAGCCGACCTTCGTGCCCAACAGCATGGACATGGACAACTTCGGCCGCGTCGCCAAGATCTTCATCGATCCGAAGGCGAACGAAGGTTACGTCGCCGACGGCTACTTCAACAAGCGCGTGGCGGTGATCGACCTGGACAACGGCAAGATCAAGCGCTTCTGGGGCGCCTACGGCTCGCAGCCCGACGACGCACCGCTTGGACCCTACGACCCGGCCGCGCCGGTGGCCAAGCAGTTCCGGACTCCCGTGCACTGCGCTGAGGTTTCGAACGACGGCTTCGTGTATGTCTGCGACCGTCCCAACGACCGCCTCCAGATCTTTACCAAGGACGGCAAGTTCGTGAAGGAAGTGTTCGTGGCGAAAGAAACGCGCGCCGACGGTTCGGTGTGGGACGTGGCCTTCTCGAAGGACCCCGCGCAGAAGTACCTGTACATGGCTGACGGCGTGAACGAGCATGTGCGCGTGTTCGACCGCCAGTCGATGACCGAGCTCTACAACTTCGGCTACGGTGGCCGCCAGCCCGGCATGTTCCTGGGCGTGCACAGTATCGCCACCGACTCGAAGGGCAACATCTACACGACCGAGACCTACACCGGCAAGCGCCTGCAGAAGTTCACGCTCAAGGGCGAGGGCGCGATTCCGAAGTCGGCGACGCCGCCCTGGCCGGGGATGTAGGAACCAGGGCTTGAGACCTGGGGCTTGAGGCCTGGGACTTAGGACCGCTGAGTTAACGCGATGGGCCGGCTTGGTGAACTCTCCAAGCCGGCCTTTTCGTTGTACTATCGAAGACCGACTCCATGAGCCTTGATCAATTGCTGGAGTGGATTCCACCGGGCGGGGCCGAAGAGGCCCTGGCGCGACAGATCGAGATGGACCGCCTGCCGCGGCACGTCGCGATCATCATGGACGGCAACGGCCGCTGGGCCGGTCAGCGCCACTTGCCACGCGTGGAAGGCCATCGCGCCGGGATTGACTCGGTGCGCGACGTGGTGGAGGCCTCGGCCCGTCTGGGCCTCGACGTGCTCACCTTGTATGCGTTCTCGGTGGAGAACTGGAAGCGCCCGGCCACCGAGGTGAGCACGCTGATGATGCTGCTCAAGCGCTACCTGCGTCTCGAGCTGTCGACGTTGCTGCGCAACAACATCCGCTTCAAGGTAATCGGCCGCACCGACGCGCTGGCCCCCGATGTGCTCGAAGAGCTGCATGCCGGCGAGAAGCGCACCGCGGGCAATACCGGAATGCTGTTCAATATCGCGCTCAACTACGGCGGCCGCAGTGAAATCGTCGACGCCGCCCGCCAGGCGATGGCGTCGGGCCTCGATCCAGCGGACCTCGACGAGGATCGCTTTGCCAACTTTCTCTACACCGCCGGCCAGCCCGATCCGGACCTGCTGATTCGCACCAGCGGCGAGATGCGGGTCAGCAACTTCCTGCTGTGGCAGATTGCCTACGCTGAGATCTGGGTCACCGACACGCTCTGGCCCGACTTCCGTTGCCGCCACCTGCTCGAGGGCGTGCTGGCATATCAGAAGCGCGACCGCCGCTTTGGCGGCATCGCCCCGCCGGTGGCCGCCGGGATGAAGTAAGCCAGGCATGACACGCATCCTGAGCGGCGTCATGCTGGGCGCCGCGGCGCTGGCGCTGATCTGGTTCCTCAGTTCGATTGCGCTACTGGGCGTGGCCCTGGTGGTGGCGGCCGCGGCCTTCCTGGAGTACGAGAAGATCGTCGACTCGATTGGCGCGAAAGTGCCGTTCTGGTCCTCGCTATTGGCCACGCTGCTGGGGTGCGCGATGGTGCCGTTCCAGTGGGTGGACATCACCTCGGTACTGGCTGCCGCGCTGCTGTTGATTGCCGCCAACGTGTTGCTGTCGGACCGCGCCGGCACGCCGATCCTGGCCGATAGCGCCGCGGCGCTGCTGGCGCCGATCTACCTCGGCCTGCCGCTCGGATCGCTGGTGGGCGTGCATGCGATTGCCGGCCGCGAAGCAGTACTGCTGCTGATCGCCACCGTGGCCGTCAGCGACACGGCGCAGTTCTACACCGGCCGCGCGTTCGGGCGCACGCCGCTGGCGCCTCGGCGCAGCCCCAAGAAGACACGCGAGGGGGCCGTCGGCGGTTTCGTCGTGGCGCCGATCTTCCTCGTGGTGGCTGGGTCCTACTGGATGCCGGCCGCGCCGCCGCTCTGGCTGGCCGCCCTCGGTCTCGCCATCGTCATTGCCGGCATCATTGGCGACTTGTTCGAGTCGATGCTGAAACGGGCCGCCGAGATGAAGGACAGCGGGACGCTGATTCCGGGACACGGCGGCGTGCTCGACCGCATCGATGCGCTGCTGTTCGCGGCACCGGTGTTCTATTTCTTCCTGAGGACGCTGTGACCTTGGGGCGGGTCGGGCTGGTGGGGCTGGTAGGGCTGGTAGGG
>JAKFYH010000022.1 GCA_021730945.1 Acidobacteriota bacterium
CGGTCGCCGGCCGGGAGTTTGAGCAACTCGGAAAGAGGGCTCGTTGGCATAACCGGATGGTCTCACGCTCGGCCGTGTTTCGGCAAACGCCTGGGCTTTTGGTTTCGAACCGTTCAGCGGTCTAACGGCCAGGCTTCAGCCGCGGCGGCGTCATCGTCACCCTCGCCGCCGTCGGCTGCAAGCCATGGTTGGGCCGCTGGTTAGTTCTACTCCCGCCGAGACTTGGTCGCGACAACTGCACCGTTACCTCGGAGTCACGGGCCACGTCTTCTTGGTTGCTACCACGCCTGCCCGGAGGATCTGCTCGAGTACCACGATGTCGACGTCCGCGAGTTTGTTGATGTGCAGACATCCTCTGAGTCCGCCCTTGTGCTTGCCAAGTTTCTGCAAGAGGTCCGCCTTGCCAGGGAAGCCAAAGACGTAAAACACCAAGTTCGCCTTGCGTGGACTGAAGCCGACGACACAACTCGTACCCGAATGTCCCGTCTCGTAGGTGTAGTGATAAGTACCGAAACCAACGATGGTCGGGCCCCACATCTTCGCTTTCCAGCCGGTGATCTTCTCAAAGAGTTTCAGGAGCACTTTAGCGTCCTCCCGGCGAGTCTCGTTCTCGACTCCGGAGAGGAAGCTACTAACGCTCGCCGTCGTCAGCTTGGTCTTGGCCATGTCGGTTGATGTATCTCTGGTCTTAGGGGTAATGAAATAGCGACACGCGTCCTGACGGCCCAACGGTTCGGTTCAGCGGCGGCGCGTGTCGCCGTCCGCTGCAACCGATTGTTGGGCAGCCAGCGCTGCTGCCCCGAAACGGTGGTCAGGATCTGTCGAGCGTGCGACCTGCGCCGAGGCCCAACGATCGTACGGTGTCCGTCCCGTCGCGAACATGGCGACGAGCCACCACACGGGACCGACCAACGCGACAGCCGCAGGTCCCCAAGCCCATGGCGGGAACCCTCCTTCACCCGAAAACGTCGCCTGCTGGGCCAAGGTGTGGCCGCATTCCCATGGCACGAACTTGACAGCGTTTCGAAGGAGCGCGGATCGCAATGAAAGACGCTCTCCGGTTTCTGTCGACACGACCAGTCCAAGAACTCGCTTGCCGAGCGATGCCCGCAACGTCGAGCTTTCGCAGAGCGCAAAATAAAGTGTGACCGGTCCAGTCATCGTCAGAAGGCCGATGGCTTGCGCCGTCCAGGGATTCTCCGGCCGCGGGGGGTTGCCATTGGTTGCAATCATCACCGCGGCGAAGAGCATGCCGCCCCAGAGAACCACGACCAACCAATCCAGCGCGAAGGCCAAGGAACGGCGCACAGCAATGGTTCGTTCGTTTTTCATAGATGATCGTGAAGCATGGAACGGTCTGCCCAACAAGTAGTCGGCAGAACTACCCATTCCTCCGCCAACCCTGACGAGCGGAGTCTAGTGCCCTGGCGAGTTGCCGTCAAACACCTGGCAAGCCTTACCAACCACTCACCTTGGCGGTAACCCGCCCCCTTGGCTTGAAGCAGATAGGCTGATCGGCATATTTCGATAGATTGACGATGGAGCGCGGCCTAGTCTGCTACTCTCGCCCGCCGTGTCCACCCTGGTCCAACGGACTCCGGACTCCACGGCCGCCCTGATTCAACACATGGGTATAGATCATCGTCGTGCTCACATCACGATGACCGAGCAGCTCCTGGATCGTGCGAATGTCATACCCCGACTCCAGCAAGTGCGTCGCGAATGAATGCCGCAGGGTATGACAGGTTGCTGGCCTCGCAATCCCGGCGACCCGCGCCGCCTCCTTGACCGCCCGCTGGACCACCGACTCGTGCAGGTGGTGCCGCCGCTTCTCCCCGGATACCGCATCCACGTAGTGCCGGGTGGCGCGAAACACCCACTGCCACGGCCACTCGAATGGCGCATTGGGGTACTTCGACCGCAGGTCGCCCGGCAGCGCCACACCGCCGCATCCCGCCGCCAGATCATCAGCGTGTTGCGCCTTCATCACCCGCAAGTGGTCCTCAAGCGGCCGGCGCAACCTGTCCGGAAGCATCGTGACCCGGTCCTTGCCCCCCTTGCCGTCGCGCACCACCAGCTCGCGGCGATCGAAATTGAGATCCTTGACCCGCAGCTCAACGCACTCCTGCAGCCGCAGCCCCGCGCCGTACATCAGCGAGGCCATGATCCAGACGGGGCCATGCAAGCGGGCCAGCACCGCAGACACCTCCGACCGCGACAGCACGACCGGCAGCCGGACCGGCCGTTGCGCCCGGACAATCGTGTTCATCCATGGCAGCTGCCGGCCGAGCACCGCCGAGTACAGAAACAACACAGCGCTAAGCGCCTGGTTCTGCGTGGAGGCACTGGACCCCCTGGCGACCGCGAGATCCGATAGAAACGCCGTGACCTCGGCCTCACCCATCTCCCTCGGATGACGCTTGCCGTGGAACAGGATGAATCGCTTGATCCACGAGATGCAGGCTTCCTCGGTCTTCGAACTGTAATGACGAAGCCGGATGGCGGCCCTGACCTGATCCAGCAGTCGCGGGGCACTTGTCGACGATGGGGCTGACATGCCGACGACCCTGCGAATCGCGTGCCGTCACGTCCCAGCAGGAGGCACGCGATCCAGCCCGCCGGTAGATCGCAGAATCTGCGGCGTCGGTAGCGCGAGACGCCGGCAGATTCTGCTAGGGGGTCACCACCCAGGATGGTCCTTCACGCCTCGCCCTCTCCTCGCCTTCGAGCTTCACCAAGTGCGCCAGCACGCTCTCGCGGGCCATGGGCTGCAGCGCCGGTGCCAGATTCCTGTAGATGCGATCGGTGATCGCCGCCACCGTCGCCAGGCGGTCCGCGAGGGCCGCCAGCACCTGCTCCTCGCGCTGACGCCGATGATCAAGGTAGTGTTCGATGAGCGCCAGCGGCTCCTCAATCACCGGCCCATGCGCCGGCCACGCACGCGCTGGCGAGAGTTGCCGGAGGCGCTCGAGCGAAGCCAAGTAGCCGGCCAGGCTGCCACCGGATGAAGCGGGAATAAACACCGTGGTTCCCAACTGAAGCAAATCGCCGACGAACACCGTCGCCGTATCCTCGTGCCACAGCGCAATGTGGTCCGGTGAGTGACCCGGCGTGTGCAGGATCACCAGCGGTCCTGCGCCGGTCGGAACCGGCTCGTTGTCGGCGAGCGGCTGCCAGGCCACCTCGCCATCGCGCCCGGGCCACGGCACCTTGCTCAACGTCGCCGACGGCCAGCGGGCACGGATCGCCGGCGCGCCAGCGGCATGATCGGAGTGTGCGTGGGTCACGATCACGTCGGCCGGGCCCGCCGGCACAGCCGCGCCGATGGCATCGAGATGGACATCGTGGCCGACACCAGCATCGATCAACAGCGGCCGATCGCCTGGAATCAGGTAGGTCCAGTTGCCGTCGCCGGTGTAGGGACCGGGATTACCCGCGTGCAGCAGGATGGGTTTCATGGCGCAGGCGCGACAGCCCGACAAACGACACCGCAAACGCGATCAGCATGAACCCCGACGCGCTGACGTACGGGGTGGTCATGCCATAGGCATCATAAAGATACCCGCCCCAGGCCGGGCCAATCACCCGGCCCAGGCTCGACAGCGACGAGGCCAGGCCGAGAATGCCGCCCTGGTCGTTGGGGTCCGACAGCCGCGACACCATCGAGGTGAGCGATGGGTTGTTGAAGCCCATGCCGAGCGCGAGCACGCCGAGCGCCACCAGCAAGGTCGGCACGCTCCAGGCAAAAGGCACCAGGCCAATGCCCAGGGCGATGCAGAAGATCGCGATCGGGATCAACCGTGGCTCGCCGATCCGCTTCACGACCTGGTGCACCAGTCCACCCTGGACCACCGCCAACACCAGGCCGATGAAGGCAAACAGGAACCCAATCGAAGTTGAAGTGAAGCCGTATCGCGCCTCGCTGAACAGCGCGAAGGTCGCCTCGAAACTGGAGAACGCCGCCGTGACCAGGAAATAGAGCACCAGCAGCAACACCAGCGACGGCCTGGCCAGGGCGTGCCTGAACGCCTCAATCCGCCCCAGGCTCCTGGTGGCGGTCGAGACCGTGCGCGACTCGGGCAGCAGGAACCAGGCGCCGATGAAGTTGGCCAGGCACAGTGCCGACGCGAACCACATGGGCGCTTCGGCGCCAAACCGGCTCAGCAGGCCGCCAATCGCCGGTCCAAAGATAAAGCCGAGCCCGAACGCCGCGCCCACCATGCCCATGCCGCGCGCGCGGTTCTCCGGCGTCGTCACATCGGCAATATAGGCCTGCGCGGTCGGGATGTTGGCGCCGGCAATGCCGCCGATGATGCGGGCCAGGAAGATCAACGGCAGCGACGTGGCCAGCGCCAACGCCAGGTACGACAGGCACGACCCCATCAACCCCAGCAGGATGATCGGCTTGCGCCCAATCTTGTCGGACCACCGGCCCCAGATCGGTGAGAACACGAACTGCATCAGCGAGAAACTGGTGCTCAACAGGCCCACCGCCAACGCCGACGCACCATACGACTCGGCATAGAACGGCAGCAACGGAATGATGATGCCGAAACCCAGCAGGTCGATGAAGACGGTGACGAAGATGATGACGAGAGGGGACATTAAGTAGGTGCTTGGGTGCTTGGGTGCTCAGGTGCTCAGGTGCTCGGGTGCTTAAGTGCTGGCCGGCGGCTGTGAAGCCAGAACGACAACAGAAAATAGTAGACCGGAAACACCAGCGACAGCAGCATCCAGGGGCCGTCGGTGGCCGGCAGGCGCCACACCATCACCAGGAACAACGCGGCCCAGCTCGCTCCCAGGACCAGCGTCGGCACTTTCAGCGTTGCCGTCCGCGAGGGATACACGTAGCGGACCGGCACGAACACCAGCACCGCCAGGCTCACCAGCACGACGGCGTTCACCGCCGGGCTCAGCTGCCACAGATAGAGATAGACCACGACGATGTTCCAGTACGAGGGGAAGCCGGTGAAAAAATGATCGTCGGTCTTGACCTTGGCGTCGACGCGGGCGAACCCGTAGGCGCTCGACAACAACATCGCCGCGCACACCGCAAATGGCGCCAGCACCAGCCTGGCCTGCCACACAATCAGCACGGGCACGAACACGTAGGTCAGGTAGTCGACGATGTCGTCGAGGCGGGCGCCGTCGAACTCGGGCAGCCGCTCCTTGACCTTGAGGGCGCGCGCCAGCACGCCGTCGGTGGCATCGACCAACGTTGCGATCATCAGATAGATGAACGCGGAGCGGAAATCGTGGGCGAAGGTCACGCCGGTGGCGAGTAACGCAATCACGGCCCCGGAGGCGGTGTAGGCGTGCGCGACCCACGGCAGGATCGGCGCCACGTCAGAGTCGGCGTTCAGCGTTCGGGAACGAATTCCACACCGGGACGCCGCAGAAATGCGTGCCCTCGGTGCATCGCGGCGACACCACCTGGTTGCGCAGCACGCAGGGCGGACCCAGGTGCCGGCCAAGCTGGGGGTGAATCGCCTTGACCTGGCTGATCTCGTCCATCGACGCGAGGTAGATCTCCTCCTGCGCGTTGAAGCAGGTGCGCAGCGTCCACTTGTGCTGCAGCGCGATGAACGATCCCGACTCCACCAGACGCAGTGCCTTGGAATTGGGCACGACGTAGAGGGCGTACTCCAGGGGAACGCCGAGGGCCAGCAGCTTGTTCTTCGCCGTCCAGGCGTCGGCCATGGCCTGCTCGTAGACGGCGAGCGCCGCCGGATTCTGGCGGATCAGGCGGGGGGTGATGTAGTCGGGCGCCGAAGTATCGGCCAGTGTCATCATCGGCCGCGAGGCCGGCACCATGCGGTGGCGCTGGTCCTGTGAATCGGCGGTGTGACTCAGCTTCTTCTCAAACACGTAGCTGGCGTGGTTGAGCGTGCGCATCATCGGCGAGTGATACGCCACGTCGAGCATGTCCACGCGATAGGGATTGCGCGCCGGGTTCATCACCCGGTCGATCGCCTCTTCATCGCCCATCTCCACGGTGGTGATGCCGAAGGTGGCGCGCACGGCATCGGCCACCACGCGCTCGGCACCGGCCGACCAGTCGCGCAGGCGCGAGACCCGGCCCTGCAGCCGGCGATCGAACTCGGCGGCAAAGGCGTCGCCCGACGCGCGGGTGTTCGGGAACTGCAGCTCCGGCATCGACTCGCGCGCCAGGGTGTCGAGGCCAATCTTCTCGAAGAACATCGGGTCGACCTCCTTGACCAGGTCAACCATCGCGCCGATCACCATGGCGGCTTCGTAGGGCACGTCGCCGGCATTCAGCATGCGATACAGCCGGTGCAGCACGATGCCCGAGACGGTGTGTACCATCGAGGTGAAGGCGCCGATCGGAATGACGTAGCGAGCGGTTTCGATCGACTTCTTCTCAGCTTCGCGCTCGACCGCCTTGAGCCGCGCCGCCGAATTGGTCGGACGGACGTAGCGCAGTTGCTTCAGGATTGCCCAGGCGTCGTCTTTGAGCAGGGCCGAGAGGGTCGCGTAGGCGTCCCATGCCTTGAGTACGGCCTGCTCGTAGACATCCAGCGCTTCGCCGGTGATCGGCGGCACGAAGGCGCGCGGTTCGTTGAGCTTGACGTAGCGTTGGCTGGACTGCTCGGAGTTGTAGAACGGATACGAGTGCAGGACGCTCCATACCAGCTGGCGCGAGATGTTTTCGAGGCCGAACTCGAAATGGGCGTGCTGGAAGACCGTGTGGTGGCCGCCTTCGAAGGTCAGCGGCCCAATCGAGTCGCGTTGCTTGTCGGTGATCTCGCTGCGCTCGATGACGCGCGGCGAGTAACAGGTGCGGGCGGCGGCAATCGCCCCGTCGTACGGCACGGCGGGCGACGACAGCAGCGTGACTTTGGGCGGCGCGGTGGCGAGGGCGGCGGTCTGCATGGAAAATGGCAGTCCGCCATGGCGCCTGGTGCCAAGGGCGGAATGCACGCAATTATACGCGTTCGCGCGCGGCGGCCGGCGGCCGAGCTAGTGGTAATATCCGGCTGGCTCCGCCGGGATGCGCTTGGCGGACACAACCTAAGGAATCACCATGGCACGCCTGATTGGAACCGTCGCATTGGCGCTCCTGCTTTCACCCCTCGCGGCCTCAGCCCAGCTCGCCCCGGCCGACGCCGGCAGCTTCATGGGCATGTGGGCGCTGACGCTCGACGGCCCCCAGGGCGCGTTTGAGCAGGCCCTGACGTTGAAGGACGAGTCGGGCAAAGTGGTCGGCGAAATGAGCAATGAAATGCAGCCCGAAGTTCAGAAGGTGACCGACATCTCGAAGGACAAGGACAGCCTGGTCCTGAAGTTCGCCGGCAACTTCCAGGGCAACCCGTTCGACGCGATGATCACCATGACGCCGGACGGCACCGACAAGGTGAAGGTGTCGTTCGACATCAACGGCGGCCAGTTCTCGATGAGCGGCACCGGCATCAAGAAATAAGAGGCGCGCCTCCCGGCGGGAGGGCACTCCTTGTCGGGAGAGCACCCCTTGTCGGGAGGGCACCCCTTGTCGGGAGGGCACTCCTTGTCGGGAGGGTGCTCCTTGTCGGGAAGGTTCTAGTCGTCGTCCTCGTCGTCGTCCTTGTCTCGGCGCGCGTGGTAGCGCGAGTACTCCTCGAGATAGGTGAGCGACTCCAGCGACTTCATCCGGTCGAAGAACAGCACGCCGTCGAGGTGGTCTGACTCGTGCTGGACGACGCGGGCCGGGAAATCCTTCAGTTCCAGTTCGAACCGTTTGGCGGTGCGGTCGAGGGCCGAGATCCTGATGTGCTGGGCCCTCGGCACGCGGCCGCGCACATCGGGGATGCTGAGGCACCCCTCCCACCCTTCAACCTTGAGGTCGCCGACCACGGTGATCTCGGGGTTGATGAACACGGTGGCATCGCCCTCGCCCTGGCCGTCGGCGTCGAGCATGGCGACAAAAATCCTCAGGCTTTCGTGCACCTGTGGCGCCGCGAGGCCGACGCCCGAATACTCGAACATGGTGTCGATCAAGCTGTCGATGAACTCCTGCACGGCAGGCTGCTTGACCTCGAGCTTGTCGACGGTCCGGGCCTTGGCGCGCAGGACGGGGTGGCCCATCCGGGCGACTTTCAGGATCGACATACGAGAATTCTATACTGTTGGAAAGTGCCGCACGCCCACGACCTCAATCCGCCGTACAAGTTCTGTCCGGTTTGCGGCAGCCCGCTTGAGCCGCGTGTCCTGAAAGTCACCGAGCCGAAGCGGTTGGTCTGCATGAGCGCCGCGTGCGGATTCGTATTTTATCTGGATCCCAAGATCGCCGTCGGCACCATCATCCGTGTCAACGAGGGCCGGCAGATCGTCCTCGTGAAGCGGGCGATCGAACCGGGCTATGGCAAGTGGGTGTTCCCCGGCGGCTACGTCGACCGCGGCGAAGAGGTCACGCTGGCGGCCATGCGCGAGGCGCGCGAAGAGACCGGCCTCAATGTGCGGCTCGATCACCTGATCGACGTCTACTCGTACGCCGGCCGCGCGCCGGTGATCATCGTCTATGCCGCCACCAAGATTTCCGGCGAGCTGGTGGTGGACGATGAGGGCCTGGAGGCGCGTGAGTTCGATCTCGATGCCATCCCGTGGGATGACCTGGCGTTTCGCAGCACCAGCGAAGCCCTGCGCGATTACCTGGCGGGCAAGGCGCCGTCCGAGCGAGGGCCAGGAGGGCGGAACTTCAGTTCCGCCTAGTCTCCGGGCGTGCCCGGCAGCAGCGGCTCCAGGTCCAGCGCTTGCGCGCCGTTCTCCGTGCACACGGCGTACTGCGTCTCCCCTGCCCGATACATGGCCACGCCGGCGTACTCGCCGCGCTTGTTGAGCGCGAAGAAGCGGATGTTGAAGTTGGGGTTGCCCTTCGAATTCAATAGCCGCGCCTCGACGGTGTTGGCCCTGATGCGCTTCAGCGCTTCCATACCGGCATCCTTCGGCGACATGCCGCGGCGCATCGACTCAACGATCAGGAACGACGACAGGTTGTAAAGGTTGGCTTCACCGCGGCCGGTGGAGCCGGCGGCGCCGACTTCGTTGTCGACGTAGAGGCCGGCGCCCAGGATCGGCGAATCGCCGGTGCGCCCGGGAATCTTCCAGGCCAGGCCGCTGGTGGTGGTCACGCCACAGATGTCACCGTTCGGACCAATGCCGTCGCAGTTGATCGTGCCCCAGAAGCTGCCTTCGGGAATCAAGCCCTCCTCCACCATGGCCAGGCCGGCGGCCAGCCCGCGCGCCTGCCACGCCGCCTCGGCGCCGGGATCTTTCTCGTGTTTCGGCTTGGGCTTGCGTTCGTCGCCGTTTGGATCGAGCCAGTGCTCGGGATCCACCCGCCGCTTCCATTCCCGCCAGAGGCGACGCGAGGTCTCGGTGTTGAGGTCGTCCTCAACGGTGAATCCCATGTTGCGGGCGAACTGCTGGGCGCCGGCGCCGACCAGCAGGTGATGGTCGGTGTACTCCATCACCGCCTTGGCCACGAGCGACGGCGTGCGCACGCCTTCGAGGCAGGCGACCGCGCCCGCGCGCTTCTTCGGCCCATGCATGCACGACGAGTCGAGCTCGATGACCCCGTTCGCGTTCGGCAAGGCGCCGTAACCAATGCCGGTTTCGAGCGGGTCGAGTTCCGGGATGTTGACGCCGGCAATCAAGGCGTCCAGCACGTCTTGCCCTTCCGTGATCAGTCGGAAAGCGCGTTGCACGGCGTTCTCGCTGCCGCCGTTCTTGAACTCCCATCCCGAATAGTCAGAGATCACGACCGGGCGCACCCCGCGCAAAACCGCGGGCGCCTGCGGCGACGAAGGAGCTTGGGCGAGTCCCGACAACGGGACGGCAGCGGCCAGGGAAGCGGACTTGACGAAGTCGCGGCGGCTAATCATGCCGAGAGAATAGCCCAAACGAGGCCGGCTCCGACGTGCGGTGCCGGCGAAGGGCATTTCTCTCAGCCGGCGAAATCTGCAGCACACGCGCCTGGGGCGTCTCGAGCAGCGGTGTCACCTGCAGTCCGTCACGCTCGATCGCGCGCGGCAGCCACGATCGCGAACTGCCGATCGGATACTCCTTGAAGACGTCGACGACGATCACGCGATCGGGGAGCGTGCCGTCCGGATTGGGCGTGAACAGATCGCCGGGCCCGAACGCCGCCGTCGCGCCAGTGTAGACACCTGCCAGGGTGCCGTCGGCCAGCTTGACCAGGAACCGCTCGCGGACAAAGTCGTCCAGCGCCAGCCATCGGTCAACACGGCCCACCAGCAGCAGGCAGGCCAGTTCGTCGGTGCAAGCAATGCGGTCGCTGGGCTGGATAGCCGTGCGCACATCGTCCATGCCGGGGATGCTGATGGTCGGCCGCGCTGCCTCCAGCCGTGCCGCCACCATACCTTCTCCGCGCCATTGATCGAGTCCCACCGCCAGTGCGGCCAGGCCGACCACCGCGTGGGCGAACCTGCGGGCCAGGGGCGATCCCGGCGGGAGCTGGTGGCTGACAATCGCGTCGAGGTCGATGGCAATCGCCGCCATCATGAACGCCACCGGCAAGAGCAGATAGTTACTGGTGATGCCGGAGTCGATCGCGCCAAACCACAGCACCCAGCAGATCCACAACAGGTGCACCGCCCGCTCGTGCGGCCGCCACTCACCACCGGCGCCGGCAAGTCGCGCCACCAACAGCCCCAGCGCAACGGTCGTGGCCATCGGATTCGCCGTGGCGAGGTGCCGCAACATGTCGAGCGGATAGGTCGAGCCCTCCGACAGGATGCGCAGGACCACGTCGACGCTCAGCAGGCCGGCGTTGGAGGCCCGGGCAATCGAGAAGGCCAACACCATGACGGCTCCGCACGATGCGATCACGGTGGTGAGCGCTGCGCGCCGAGGCAGCAGCAACCACCCCACGACCGCGGCCACCAGGAGCACGCCGTACTGGCGCGGCGCCGGCGTCTCGAAGAGGTTCAGCACCTGCCACAGGAAGAATCGCCGCACCATGGTTTCGCCGCGGACTGGCTCGAGGGCGTGCAACACGAACAACAGCGCCTGGGCAACTACCAGGCCGCAGGCGATAGCGGCGGTGGCGATCATCCACTTGCGTCGATCGACGCGCGGGCCGAGCATGGCGCACAACAGCGGAATCGCGGCCAGCGTGAATGCCAGCTCGTGGGTCAGGCGCGACATGGCGGCCAGAAAGGTAAGGGTGCCAAGGGTGCGTACGGTGCCTAGGGTGCCAAGGGGTGGGGTGCCAAGGGTGCCAAGGGTGCCAAGGGTGCTCAGGATGGAGAGCACGGCCAGATACGACAAGAGGAACGGCGCATAGAAGCGGCCGGTGGTGGCGGTGGTCCAGAACGGCAGGGACACCGCGACCAGCGTCGCTGCCAGTAATGCGGCGCGGTCCGTGGCGAGGCGGCGGACGATCGCGAACACCAGCCACAGCGACGCCACGGCGCTCAGCAGGCTGAGCGCGCGGTAGGCTGGCAGCTCGGCGCCGCTAGCGGCGCGTGCGATCCAACTGGAATAGGAATAGGCAAGGCCGCGATCGTAGAGCAGGCCGGAGGGCAGGCGCGGCAATCCGCCAGCCTGGATGCCGCCGACAGCGAAAACCGTGAACTCTTCGTCAACCGAATAGCCGGCACGCGTCAGTTGAGAGGCGCCGGCGATCAGGACAAGGGCGCCGAGGGCGATCAAGGCAACCCTGACGGGCTGCCGCCCGCCTTCGCGCCAAGCGCTCCGGCGGGCAAGCCACCCGATCACGCGATGGTGATGTCCTTGCTGAGATAGACGTCCTGGATCGCGTTGAGCAGCCCGACGCCCTCGTTCATGGGACGCTGGAACGCCTTGCGGCCGGAGATCAGGCCCATGCCGCCGGCGCGCTTGTTGATCACCGACGTCTTGACGGCTTCCTTCAGGTCGCTCTCCCCCGCCGAGGCGCCGCCGGAGTTGATCAGGCCGGCGCGGCCCATGTAGCAGTTGGCGAGCTGGTAGCGCGTGAGGTCGATCGGGTGATCGCTGCTCAAGTCCGAGTAGACCTTCTTGTGGGTCTTGCCGAAGCTGATCGCGTTGTAGCCGCCGTTGGTCTCGGGCAGCTTCTGCTTGATGATGTCAGCCTCGATCGTCACGCCCAGATGATTGGCCTGGCCGGTCAGGTCGGCGGCGAGATGATAGTCCGCTTCCTTGGTCTTGAACGCCGGGTTGCGCAGGTAGCACCACAGCACGGTAAACATCCCCAGCTCGTGCGCGTGCTGGAACATCTCGGTGACTTCCTGGATCTGCCGCTTCGACTCTTCCGAGCCGAAGTAGATGGTCGCGCCGACCCCGGCCGCGCCCATGTCGAAGCCCTGCTTCACGCTGGCAAAGCGAATCTGATCGTAGGAGTTGGGATACGAGATGAACTCGTTGTGATTGAGCTTCAGGATGAACGGAATCTTGTGGGCGTACTTGCGCGACACCATGCCGAGCACGCCAAGGGTTGAGGCCACGCCGTTGCAGCCACCCTCGATTGCCAGCTTGACGATGTTTTCGGGGTCGAAATATTGCGGGTTCGGCGCAAACGAGGCGCCGGCGGAGTGCTCGATGCCCTGATCCACCGGCAGGATCGAGACGTAGCCAGTGCCGCCAAGACGCCCGTGGTCGAGCAACGACTGCAACCGGCCGAGCACCGGCACCGGCCGATTCGACGACAGGTGGATCCGCTCCACGAAATCGGGGCCGGGCAGGTGCAACACCGATTTCGGAATCTTGCACGTGTGCTTCAGCAGAGTGCTGGCGTCGGCTCCAAGAATCTCTACGACGGTGGCCATGGGAAGCTAGTTTATCACCAGGGCCACAGATGACGCAGATTACGCAGGCTACGCTGACGACAGGGACGATGGGTAGCGAAGGTGCTCCACCACAGTCCGGGCGGCGGCGTCCTTGACCATGTCGGCGACCGGCAGAATAGCCTCCACCTCGTCTATCTGATGGCGTCGCGCGTGCGTCTCCGGGTGCCGGGGCGTGAACAGGGTGCAGGTGTCTTCGTCCGGCTCAATGGAGATCTCGAACGTCCCCAGCCGCTGCGCCTGCGCCATGATCTCTTCCTTGTCCATGCCCACCAGCGGCCGGAAGATCGGCAGCCGGGTGGCGCTGTCGGTGGCGGCAATGTTGTCGAGCGTCTGCGACGCCACCTGGCCAATCACGTCGCCGGTCACCAGCGCCTTGGCGCGCACGTCACGGGCAATGCGTTCGGCAATCCGCATCATGAACCGGCGATAGATCACCACCCGCAATTCACCGGGCACACTGAGCGTCACCTGCCGTTGCAGTTCCCCGAACGGCACCATGAACAGCCGCGAGCGCAGTTGGTAACGCGTCAACACCGCAGCCAGACGGCGCGCCTTCTCCTGCGACACGTTCGACAGAAACGGCGCGCTGTGAAAATGAACGAAGGTCACGTGACAGCCGCGCTTCATCATGCGCCACGCGGCCACCGGCGAATCGATGCCGCCCGACAGCAGCGCCGTCACGCGGCCGGCCGTACCCGTCGGTAACCCGCCCGGACCCGGCTCCTTGTTCATGTAGAGGTACGCCTGCCCGGGCACGATCTCGAGGCTGATCACCAGCTCGGCATGATCAAGATCGACCTTCCATCCGCGGGCGTGCCAGACCTTCGACCCCAGGTCGCGGGCCAGGTCGGGCGAGAGCACGGCAAACTGCTGGTCGGCGCGACGGACCCAGACGCGGAAACTCGACACGCTCTCGCGCGGCGGCAGCCGCGACACGATCGCCTCGGCCATGCCGTCGAAATCGAGCGGCACGCGGGTGGCCACCGAGTAGTTGGCAATGCCAAACACCCGGCTCATGCGCTCGCGAATCTCGCCGGCGGTGGCCTCGCGACCGAGCACAACCTCGATACGCCCCATCGGCGTGCGGATCTCCTTCACGCTCAGGCCAGCCAGCGCCATGTGCAGGTGACGCACGAGGCGGCCGATGAACCAAGGCCGGTTCTTACCCTTGAGGGCGATCTCCGAATAGTGCGCGAGAATTGATGTCATCTAGAAGGCAACCACGAAGGACGCGAAGGACTAGTCTACGACCAGCGTGGCGGCGCGGTGGCCCGACACGGCCGCCGACTCAATCGTCGCCGGCAGGCCGGTGTCGATCCAGTCGCCGGCCAGCAGGAAGCCGGCAATCGCCGTCTCGGCTTGCGGCCGGCGCGGCGCATCAGGCGCCAGCGAAAACGTCGATCGCTTCTCCCGCACGGCCAAGCCCTTGCGCAGCACCGCTGCCCGGGCCGCGGGCAAGGCCGCCCGCACATCCGCCAGCGCCGTGGCGATCAGCTCGTCATTGGTCATCGACACAATGGACTCGGCACCACTTGAGATCAACGACAGGTGCGAACTGGCGCCGCCGACGATGGCGCGGCGATCGAACACCCATTGGAAGGCGCGGGCGGGAAGGCCGATCAGGGCCTCGTGCATCACCGGCCGATCGAACCACAGGTTGACGGTCACGATCGGCAGGCTGCCAAGCGCCGACGCATCGGCAATGGTCGCGGCCAGCGCCGCCGGCGCCGGGTCAAACAGGCCGCCGAGCGCATGCCAGGGCACCGTCGAGATCACCACCGGCGCCGCGATGTGTTCGCCCCGCACGCGGACGCCGGTGACCCGCTCGTCCACGACTTCGACCTTGGCCGGCGCGTTGACCCGAACCTGATGCCCGCGATCCTGAAGCCAGCGCCGCGCCGGTTCCGCGTAGAGCTCGTCAAGTGGCACCGCCGGCATGACCAGCGAGGCGGCTGAAGGGTCGGGGCCGAACATCTGGGCCAGCACCGTCACGAAATACGACGCCGCCGCCTGGTCGATCGACTGGTTGAGCGCGGCCAGGGCCAATGGCTCCCAGAACAACTCGCACAGGCGCGGCGCCTGGCCATGACGGGTCAGCCACGCCCGCACGGTTTCGCCCGAGACGCCGGCGTCGGCAGCACGCGAGGACCCCGCCGCCGGCCGGTGCGGCGCGCCGCCACCGAGCGCGGCGCCGACCCGCAGAATCGACAGCCGCTCGCGCCACGACAGCGCATCCCACGCCAGCACACCCGCCAGCAGGTGCAGCGGCGACGCCATCGGCGGCAGCTTCAGCACCGACTCGTGGCCGCGCCCGTCGATCATGGTCAGCGCGAGGCCCGCCTGCCAGCGCACCCGATCCGAGGTGCCAATCCGCGCCAGCAGCGCCAGGGTCTCGATGTAACACCCCATCAGGATGTGCTGGCCGTTGTCGACGCGCTCGCCGGTCTCAGGATCGGTGAAGGCCGTGGCCCGTCCGCCCAGCCCGGGGCGCGCCTCAAGTACGAGCACGCGGGCGCCGGCCTCGGCCAACGCCGTGGCCGCGCTGAAGCCGGCTACGCCGCCGCCGATGACAATGACGTCGTGGATCACGCCCGTGAGAACAAGCGGTAGCTGAGCGCCGAGAGCTGGCCGCGAGCCCAGATCGCCAGGGCAATCCGGGCACGCACCGCTTTCGGCACGCGAATCAGTTCGGAGAACACATCGTAGCCGCTCCGCTCGATACGCTGGAGGATCTCAAAGTAGATGCCGCCCATGATCTCGGCGGCGACGAGCCGGTGCGCGTCGGCGTCGGGTATCGCCTGCGCCGCGGCGGTGTAGAAATGACGCGCGCGCTGGCACTGATGCGCCAGCAGGCGGCGGATCGGCTCGGTGACGATGCCGGCCCGGAGGTCGGCCTCAGTCACACCGAACTGCGCGAGATCCTCTTGCGGCAGATAGACCCGGCCGGTCTTCAGGTCGACCGCAACGTCGCGAATGATGTTGGTGATTTGCAGCGCCAGGCCCAGGTTGAAGGCGTAGTCACGTGAACGCGATTCGCGGGCGCCAAAGATCTCGATGCAGATCAGGCCGACGGTAGAAGCCACGCGGCGGCAATAGCCGGCCAGCTCGTCGAAGGTCTGGTAACGCGTGTGCCGCAGGTCCATCTCGACGCCGTCCACCAGGTCGTCGAACGGGGCACGCGACAGCGAGAAGGCCGCCACCACCGGCTTCAAGTGCTGCCCCTGCGGCGTCAGCGGCGCCGCGGCGCCAAACAACCGGCCCACCTCATCGCGCCATCTCCCAATCTCCACCGCCGCAGTGCCCGCATCGGGCGCTTCGTCCACGGCATCATCCACGGCCCGGCAAAAATCCCAGACCAGGCCAATCGCCTGACGTTGCTCGGCCGGCAGGACCAGGAACGAGTAGGAGAAAGAGGTGTCTCTTGCCAAAACCAGGTGCCTAGGGTGCGTACGGTGCCTATTGTGCCTTAGGGGTGATGCCATCGTGCCGACACCAGAGCGCCGTGCCAAACGCTATCACTATTAAGTCGCTTGTGCCGAGTGCCGGACGCGACGTGAACACATCAAACTCCGCCGCGGTGAGGCGATCGAGTATGCGTCGGCCGCCGAGCCAGGTGGCTCGCAGCTCGTAGCGCAGCCGGCCGCCCACACCGTCGCACACCACGCGGCCCTCGTCGAACAGCATCCGTGTGCGATCGCCGCACGCACGCATCGCGTGGGTCCACTCCGGCGTCATCTGCCGGCGGTCCAGCGCGGCGGGATCGGCGCCGGCGGCCCGCCACTCTTCCTCCGGTACATAGAGCCGCCCCCGCGGCCAGTCGATGGCCAGGTCCTGCCAGAAATTGGTGAGCTGCAACGCCGTGCAGACGGCATCGGACGCGCGATCGAGCCCGGCATCGCGATAGCCGCTCAGGCGCAAGACCAACCGGCCCACTGGATTGGCCGAGCGCCGGCAATAGTCGAAGACGCCGTTCCAGGACTCGTAGCGCGTCGTCACCACATCCTGCTTGAAGGCACTCAACAAGTCGTGAAACAGCTCGGCCGGGAGTTCGAATTTCGCCCGCGTGTCAGCGAGGGCACGAAAGATCAGGTCGGGAGGGCACTCCTTGGCGGGAGGGCACAGCTTGTCGGGAGGGCACAGCTTGTCGGGAGGGTACTCCTTGTCGAGAAACTGCTCGCCGTCGAGCCGGCGGCCCCATTCATCGAGGAGGCGGAGCCGCTCGGCCGGCTCGCGGCCGGGCTCGTCGGCGAAGTCGTCCGCGGTTCGCGCGAAGGCGTAGATGGCCGCGACATGCGGCCGCAGCCGCGCCGGCATCAGCCGCGAGGCGACGGGAAAGTTCTCGTAGTGGGCTTCGGCCAGCCGCTGGCAGGCCGCATAGGCCTGTTGAAGTGCTGAACCACTCGGAGTCATGAAATCTGTGGCGAATCGGTGGCTTCGTCGGATCGGTGGCTCACCACTGGGTCTCGGCCACGCCGGCACGATGGTTGGCCGCCCGGGCGATGGTGAAGAGCAGGTCCGACAGGCGATTCAAGTACACGATCACCACCGGCTCGACCGCGTCGGCGCCAAGCAGCAACACCGACCGCTCGGCGCGGCGGCAGACCGTACGGGCATAGTGGAGGGCGGCACCGGCCGGGCACCCATCCGACAGGATGAAGTGCCTGAGCGGCGCGATCTCTTCATCCAACCGGTCAATCCAGCCCTCGAGCCGGGCAATGCTCGCCTCGTCTATGACGATCTTCTCCACCCGTTTTGCGATGCGGTGCGACGGGTCGGCCAGCCGGGCGCCCAACGCAAACAGGTCGCGCTGGAGCGTGACGCACATGTCGTCCAGATCCGCCGGCAGCCCGGCGGCGCGAACCATGCCCAGGCAGGCCTGCACTTCGTCGACATCGCCGTAGGCAATCACGCGGGGATGGGTCTTCGAGACGCGGGTGCCGTCGAACAGGCTGGTGTCGCCGCTGTCGCCGGTCTTGGTGTAGATGGACACTGGTAGGATTATAGGTGCGCGCCGGGACGAAAGTCGCGGGCGCTGGCACCACTAGCCTCACACTTGCCGCCCAAACGCACGCTCCCACTCCCCGCGCCGCCCCTGAGGCAACGCTTCCGCCGCAACCTGCTCGGGTGGTACCGCCGTCATGGCCGCGACCTGCCCTGGCGCAACACCAGCGACCCGTACCACATCCTCGTCTCGGAAATCATGCTGCAGCAGACCCAGGTCGACCGGGTGCTGCCGAAGTATCACGAGTGGCTGGGCAAGTACCCGAGTTTTGCCGTGCTGGCGGAAGCCACCCCGGCCGAGGTCGCCAGGACGTGGTATCCGCTCGGCTACAACATCCGGCCGAAGCGCCTGCAGTCAATTGCACAACAGGCGGTCGAGAAGTACGACGGCCGGCTGCCCTCGGATCGCAAGACGCTGCTGTCGTTCAAGGGCATCGGCGAGTACACCGCCGGCGCCGTGCGCAGCTTCGCGTTCCGCGAGCGCGCCGCCATTCTCGACACCAATGTCGCGCGCGTGCTGTTTCGCATCTTCATCGGCAAGGGCGACCCCAAGAGCCACGCGATGAAGAAGCGGTTGTGGGCGCACAGCGAAGCGGTGCTGCCGCACAAGCACGTATTCGACTTCAACCAGGCGCTGATGGACTTTGGCGCCATCCATTGCAGCGCGCGCAAGCCGAAATGCGCCACCTGCCCGATGAAGAAGTTCTGCCGGTCAGCCGGCTAGCAGGGCAATCAAGGCGCGATCGGCGTCGGGAAATGGCAGGGCGGCCAGCGCGGCCCTCGGCACCCACCGCATCTGCTGCCCCAGCATCGGCTGCGGCTCGCCGTCGAACTCGCAGCGATAGAAATGCAACTCGACCGTCTTGTCCGGATACGCGTGCATGACGCTGTGCACTTCGCCGCCGACGCGCGCCACGATGTTGAGCTCTTCGAGCAGCTCGCGCCTGAGGGCGTCCACGTGCGTTTCGTCGGCATCGACCTTGCCGCCGGGAAACTCCCAATGGCCGGCCAAGTGCGTGCCGGCCGGGCGCAGCGTCAGCAGAAACGCATCATCGCGCTCCATCACCGCCGCCACCACGACGACCGGTGTCACTTCGGCCCCGAAGGGCCGACTGCGACAGGCTGAATCCACGCCACCTTGCCATTCGATTCCAGCACCTTCGCGCGCACGTAGCCCTCGTCGCCCTTGAAGGCGTAGGTGGCCGACGGCGTCGACGCTTCGCTCAGCACCCGGCCCTGGCGGCCAATGAACTGGATGCGGTACTTGCTGGCGGTCTCGGCCTTCACCGCCAGCGACAACCCGGTAGCGCTGGCGTCGACCGACAGCATCTGCACACCGGTCGATGAGTAGAACTCGCCGCGTTCAAGCGCTTCGACCAGCGCCCGGCCATCGAGCCTGGCGGCGCGCACGTAGACCCACCCCTTGCCGGGACGCGGCGCCATCGGGTCCTCCGGCCGTTTGAAGTAGTGCGCATCGTCCACGGCAATGCCGTAGAGCAGCTTGCCGCTCGACAGGATGCGGTCCCACGTGTCCTCGAGTCCGGGCACGCCGCCACCGCCGAGGTTGTTCACCGTCGGGTGGCCGTTAAACACCTCGAACAACTTCGTCCGCTGGACCTGCAGCAGCTCGTCGGGAGAAATGGCCCAGCCGAAGTTGGGATGGTTGATGCTGGGCACGCCGCCAGCGCCGCGGATGGCGTCGACCGAGCGTTGGACCACGTCGAGCACCGAGGAACCGCCCACTGGCGCCACCAGCCTCGACACCTCGAAGCCGTTGACGTGAATGGGCTTGTCGCCGTACCGATCGGTCACTTCCTCGCCCTTGATCACGAGGAACTTGTCGTCAGCGCCGTGCACGGCGTTCAAGCCATCGACGCTCGTCAGGTAGTTGTGATCGGTCAGCACCAGGAACTGATAGTCACGCTCCCGATACCACCGCACCACATCGTCCGGCGTCGAGTCGCCGTCACTGTTGAGCGTGTGCGTGTGCAGGTTGCCCTTGAACCAGCGGCCCTGTGGGTTGGGCGCAGTCTGCGCCAATGGCCTGGCGATGATGGCCCCGACCGACAAAGCGGCCAGCAGCAGGAGCACACGGGCCCTTGAGATCTGCGTCATCTGCGGCCCTGGAGACCTCTCTGCGTCATCTGCGTCATCTGCGGCCCTGGAGACCTCTCTGCGTAATCTGTGTCATCTGCGGCCCTGGAGACTTCTCTGCACCAATCGGCGTTCATCCTATGACGATCGCAATCACAGTGCCATTCCACACCACCGTGGCCTCCCCTCGGTGTTGGAAGTCACGATGCACGTAGCCCAGGCCGACCACTGCCTCCCGAGCCGGCGAGAACACCGCGCTCGTCACGCGTCCAATATCGCGACTCGTCTCGGGGCCGGCGACGACAATGCGGGCCCCGGCGAGCGGGACGATGGCCGCGGAGGGAACGGCGTGCCATCGCACCAGCTTCTTTGCCACTCGTCCGCCGCCGCGGTGTGTGACGCGCACGATCACTTCCTGCCCGACATAGCAGCCCTTGGTGAACGAGATGGCCCGGTCTTCGATTCCGGCCTCGAGCGGGATGGTCTCCTCGGTCATGTCGACCAGGAAGCGGGGAATGCCGCGCTCGACGCGGACCACTTCGAAGGTGTCGAAGCCGATTTCCGGATAGGCCACGCCAGGCGGATGGCCGGTGTCGACGATGATGTCGGTTAGAGCGCCGCCGGAGGGATCGCCGGGCGCGACTGCCGTCCACACGTCGTAGGCCTCGCGTTGGTCGAGCACCTGCGCATCTTCGGCAAAGATCAGCCCGTCCAGCCTTTTGTGCAGCGACGCCGCGAGTGGGGCGGGAACGTCGAGTAAGAGCCGGTCGGGCCGGGCCACCACGTTCAGATCGCTGATCATCCGGCCCTGGGGGGTGAGGTAGGCGGCGTAACGCGAGTCGCCGGGGGCCAGCGCGGCGACGTCGTTGGTCACCAGACCCTGCAGCCAGGTGCCACGATCGGCGCCGGTAACAGCCAGCACGGCGCGGTCGGTCCGCCTGACTACACCGCCGTTTGTCCGGAGGGCCCGGTAGCCGTCGAGGGAAAACATGTTTTAAGCTGTCGTGTGACCCACACCCATCTTACCGGCGTTGTGCTCGCCGCCCTGTTGACGGCCACCGGTGCCGCCGGCCAAACGCCGCCACCCCCGCCGCCCAGCCAGGACGCCGGGGCGTCGTTCCTGGTGTTCTTCCGCTCCCAGCCGATCGGCCGGGAAGACGTGGCGGTCGTCCGTCAGGCGGAGGGCTGGACCGTCCGCGGATCGAGCCGGCTGGGCCCTCCGATCGACATTACCTCGCGTACCGCCGAAGTGATCTACGACCCGCAGTGGCGGCCCAAGTCGTTGCTGATTGACGGAGTCGTGCGCGGGCAGGACGTGACGCTCAAGACCACCTTTGACGGCGCCAAGGCCGCCAACGTGATTTCGGTGCAGGGCGCGCCGCAATCGAAGGCCGATGCGGTCAGCGCGGATCCGGTGGTGCTGGCCAATTCGTTCCTGGGGTCCTACGCGGCGCTGGCTATGCGCCTGCGGGGCCTGAAGCCGGGTGCCGAGCTCAAAGCCTACGTCGCGCCGCAGGCCGAGATCGCCATTCGGCTGGTGAGCGTAGCGTCACAACGCATCGACACGCCGCGCGCCGCGATCACGAGCAGCCTGTATTCACTGGTGTTCGTGAACCCGGCCCCGGCCGGCGAACTGCCGGTGCAGTTGTGGGCCGACGCCAATGGCAACCTGCTGCGACTGAGCATTCCCTCGCAGACGCTGGAGATGGCGCGCGAGGACATCGCCTCGGCGGCCTCGCGGACGGCGGCGTTCTCGCTGCCGGGCGATGAAGCGGTGACGATTCCCGGACTCGGCTTCAACCTGGCCGGCACCATCACCAAGCCCGCGAACGTCACCACCCCTCTGCCGGCGTTGATCCTGATCGGCGGGTCGGGTCCGACCGACCGCGATGAGACCGTGGCCGGCATTCCGGTGTTTGGCCATCTCGCCCGCGACCTCGTCGCCGCCGGCTTCATGGTCGTGCGCTACGACAAGCGCGGCGTCGGGCAGAGCGGCGGCCGCTCCGAATCGGTGACCATCGCCGACTACGCGGAAGACGCGCGGTCGGTGTTGCTGTGGCTCGAGAAGCGCAAGGACGTGGACAAGAAGCGGATTGGCCTGGTCGGCCACAGTGAGGGCGCGGCGGTGGCCATGCTGACGGCCGGCCGCGAGCGCGGCAAGGTTCGCGCCCTGGCATTGCTGGCTGGTCCGTCGACCAACGGCGCCGTCATCGTGCTCGAACAACAGAAGCATCTCCTCGCCCAGATGGCCATGGACGAGGCGCAGCGGGCCGAGCGCGTGGTGCTGCAGGAAAAGATCAATGCGGCCGTGGTCTCGGGACAGGGCTGGCAGGACTTGCCGGAGGCGGCGCGCCGGGTGGCGGACACGCCCTGGTTCTATAGCTTCCTGACCTTCGACGCCGAAAAGGCGATGCGCGACACCCGTCAGCCAGTCCTGATCGTGCAAGGCGAGCTCGATACCCAGGTGAAGCCGTACCATGCCGATCGGCTCCTGGAGTTCGCCAAGGCGCGCAAAACCAAGTCTGCGGCAGAGATCGTGAAGTTGCCCGGCGTGAACCACCTGCTAGTGGCGGCCAAGACGGGCGAAGTGGCCGAGTATGCGTCGCTCGGGCCGGATGCCACGGTGGCGCCGCCAGTGGGCCAGGCCATTGGCGCCTTCATGACCAAGGCCCTGCGGGAGTGACCGCGCCGAGCGCCTTGCTGATTCGGGTGACCGGCCACGATCGACCCGGCCTCACCCATGCCCTCACCACCATCCTCGCGCACTACGACGTGCGCGTTCTCGACATCGGCCAGGCGGTCATCCACGACGGCCTGGCGTTTGGCATCCTGATCGAACTGCGGGAAGAACTGCGATCGTCGGCGCTGCTCACCGACCTGCTGCTCGCATCGCACCACCTCGGCGTCGAGGTCAAGTTTTCGGCCTCGACCTCAGAGGAATACGCGCTGTGGGTCAACGCGCAGGCCCGCCGGCGCTTCATCATCACACTGCTCGGTCCGGCCATCGGCGCATCGCACATTGCGCAGGTCTCGGGGGTGCTGGCCACCGCCGGCCTCAACATCGACCGTATTGACCGGCTGTCGTCGCGGGTGCCGCTGTCGAGAGACGATTTGCAGCCGCGCTTCTGCGTGGAGTTCACCGCCACCTCGCCGAGCGCCACCACCGTGGTGGACGAGGACATGGTGCGCACGGGGCTGGCCACGCTCACCGAGGCCGGCGACGTCGACGTGGCGTTCCAGCACGACTCGATCTTTCGCCGCAACCGGCGCCTGGTCGCGTTCGACATGGACTCGACACTGATCCAGGGTGAGGTGATCGACGAGCTGGCCGTGCTGGCCGGCGTGGGGGATGAGGTCCGCGCCATCACCGAAGCCGCGATGCGCGGCGAACTCGACTTCCAGGAATCGTTCCGGCGGCGCGTGGGCCTGCTCCAAGGGCTGCCGGAGTCGGCGCTGGCACAGGTGGTCGAGCAAGTCCCGCTCACCGAAGGCGCCGAACGGCTGGTATCCACGCTGCGTCGGCTTGGCTACAAGACCGCGATCCTGTCGGGCGGCTTCACATTCTTTGGCCGCGTGCTGCAGGCGCGCCTCGGCATCGATCACCTGCACGCCAACACGCTCGAGCTGCGCGACGGCGTCGTCACCGGCCAGGTGATCGCGCCGATCGTCGACGGCGCCCGCAAGGCCGAGATGCTGCAGGCGATTGCCGACAGCGAAGGCCTGAGCCTGGAGCAGTGCATCGCCGTGGGCGATGGCGCCAACGACCTGCCGATGCTGCGACTGGCCGGGTTGGGCATCGCCTTTCGCGCCAAGCCCGTCGTGCGCTCGAGCGCCCGCCAGTCCATCTCGTCGTTAGGCCTTGATGGGATTCTCTACCTGATCGGCGTGCGCGACCGTGATATCGGCGTGTAATCTGCGGCTGCCTGAATCCGCGTGAAATCTGCGGCTGTTTTCGAATCGCCGTCAAATCTGCGGCTTACAGCCCGAAGTAGAACACCGGAAACATCGCCACGATCGCTGCGGCCAGCTGCATCCCGAGGATTCCGATCGCCGCCAGCGGCACCTTTGGCAGCCACTTCACCGCGAAGAAGCCGATGATCGGCAGCTGGCCGGCGATCAGGAGCTGGAACAAGTGGGCGGCGGTGCCTTCGTCTTCGGCTGGCGGCACGCCGTTGGTGCCGGGGACGCCGTATATGCCCACCGCGCTCAGAACCAGCACCAGCGCCGCCAGTGACATCAGCAACGGGACCAGCGCGCTCGGCCGCTTCAACATCGCCAGGATCATGACGACCTCCTGCCGCCGACTATACTAGAAGTTCTTTACAACGCAAAGCACTGACTAGGCCCGCCACATTTCCGCCACCCGTTCGCGCAGCTGAAGCGCGCTCTCGGCGGGGTCGGCCTGCTCGCCAAACATCATCGGCTCGCCGAACTGAATCGTCACGCGGTGGCCGCTGAAGGGCAGCACCAGCTTCCAGTTGAACGGCCGGTTGCGCGGCCACAGGTCGTAGATCCCGTTGACCGCCACCGGCACGACCGGCACGCCCAGGTGTTGCGCGAGGATGGGCGAGCCCTTCTTGAACTTCCTCACCGTGCCATCAATCGACCGCTCCCCTTCCGGGAACAGCACCAGCACCTTGCCGTGCGCCAGTCCAAAGGCACCGGCCTGCATCGCCGGCACCAGGTTCGAGTCGGCATCGACCGGCACCAGGTTGATGGTGCGCGCCACCCAGCGCGTGAACGGCGTCTCGAAGTACTCGACCGCGCCCACGTAGAACAACTTGCGCCACACCCGGTAGGGCAGCACGCCGGCGACAAACAGCGGGTCGAGGTAACTCTGGTGATTCGGGCTGATGATGAACGCACCGCTCGCCGGCAGCCGGTCCAGGCCGGTCACGCGCACCCGGCCGAGGGCCATCCGGACGATCTTCGACAGGACGAACATCAGCGGCGTCACGAGCGGCCGCCGCTCCAGCAGCCCGCCGAGTACCGGGTCGCTGGCCGGCGGCAGATCGCGCAGCAGCACCGCCCACGACTGGTCGCCCTGCTCAACCGCAGGCGCGACCGCGGCCCGGTTGTCGCCGGCCGGCCGTACCGCCTCGACCAGTTGTTGAACGGTAAAGATCCCACTGGCCGTCGCGGGCGGCACTTTCACGCCGAAGCGCTGTTCCAGCTCGGTCAGCAGCTCGACCCGCTCCATCGAATCCAGGCCGAGGTCCAGTTCGAGATTGGCGTCCGGGCGCGCGCGCACGCCACCACGGACCCGAGCCTGCACGAGACCGGCAGCGACGCCCACGTGCGCGTCGGCCAGCCACGACTGGTGTTCGGCCGACGGCGGCGCGCCGGCGTCCTCGGCGGCCGCGGCCTGCCGCTCGCGCACCCGGCGCTCAACTTCATGCCGCTTGATCTTCTGGGTGGTGGTCCGCGGCAGCGGTTCAAACCAGATGTCGTAGCCGAGCACGCGCTTATGCGCCGGCAGGCCGACCGCCAGGCCTTCGATCTCGAAACGCAGGATGTCGCCGGCGTTGACGATCTTGCGCTCGCGGATCAGGTCCATGTTCGGCACGATCGCGGCAAACAGCCGTTCGGTGCTGGGACGGCCCGGGTCGGCCAGCCCCATCACGCAGATCTCCTTCACGTACGGCGACTGCCGGTAGTGCGTCTCGATCTCCTCGGGGTAGATGTTCTTGCCCGAGGCAAGGACGATCATCTCCTTCTTGCGGCCGGTGATCTGCAGCCGGCCTTCCCCGTCCATGCGGCCGAGGTCGCCGGTCAGGAACCAGCCGTCCTGCATCACCTGCGCGGTCGCGTCTGGACGGTTGTAGTAGCCGGGCGTGACGATCGGTCCGCAAATGGCAATCTCGCCGTCGCGCCCCTCCGACTCGGGCGGCAGGATCTTGATCTGGACGCCGGGCAGCGCCTTGCCCACCGTGTCGAGGTGCGCTTCGTCGGCGGTGTTGATGCTGGCCGCCGCGCTGGTCTCGGTCAGGCCATAGGCCTGCAGGATGGTGAAGCCCAGCGAGTAGAGATCGCGGCCAATCGCCGGATCGAACTTCGATCCGCCGGTCACAAGCAGCCGCATCTTGCGGCCCATGACGTTGTGCACCTTGCCGAACACCAGCGGTCCGATATTCCACCCGAGGCGCCGCAGCCGGAAATTCAGCGCCAGCAACGCCTTGAAGATCACGCGGGTGGCCAGTCCCGACTGCTGCACCTGCTGCATCACCCGCTGGTGGATCAGGTAGAAGAACTGCGGCACGCAGCAGAAGATGGTGATCTTGCGCTCGGAGAGCGCGCGAACCAGGTCGGTGGAGTTGATGGTCTCGAGATAGACCACGCGCGCGCCGACCGCGAACGGCAGCAGCAGGTTGGCCAACTGCGCCAGCGAGTGGAACAGCGGCAGCACGCCAAGCAATGCGTCGTGCTCGGTGAGGGTCACCACCTGGAACGCGGCATCACGTTCGGCCAGCAGGTTGGCATGGGTCAATACCACGCCTTTCGGATCGGAGGTAGTACCGGAGGTGTAGAGGATCACCGCCGGTGCCGAGGGTGCGTACTGCGCCTCCGGTGCCAACGCAGTCGCCGTGCCCGGCGACGAGTGCACATCGACGATGTCAATGTGTTCGTCGAGCAGGCCCGCATTGAGCGCCTCGATCACGACCGGCTTCAGACGCTCGCTGACAAACAGCAGCCGCGCGCCCGAGTCACGGACGATGGTCGCGACCTGCCTGGCGGAATAGTTGGTATCGAGCGGCACCGCGGTGGCGCCGGCCCGCAGAATCCCGAGGTAGACGCCGCACCAATGGGCATCGTTATGCGCCAGGATGGCGCAGCGGTCGCCCGGCTGCACGCCGTTGGCCGCCAGCCACACGCCGTGCGCCACGGCCAGGTCGTAGAGTTGCTGATAGGTGAAGCGATCGACGCGGTCGGGGCGCTGCACCTCGATGGCGGCCCGCTTGCCGTGGCGCGCGACCGTGCCTGTGAAGACCGACCAGACGGTTGGGGGGGCCAAGGACCCGATTCTATCCTCACCGGGTATGATGGATTGCTCCAATGCCTGCCCCACTCCGCATCGCCTTCCTGGGCTGCGGCTTCATCACCCGCGTGCACAGCCGTAACCTGCGGCGATTCAAGAGCGACATCGTCTGCGGCTACGCCAGCCGCGACAAGGCCAAGGCCGGCGAGTTCTGCGGCCGGTATCGCGGCACCGGCAGCTACGGCGACTACGCCGAGGCCATCAACGACCCAAACATCGACGCCGTCGTGGTGGCCGTGCCACCGAGTTTTCACCTCAACCTCACGCTGCAGGCGCTGGCCGCCGGCAAGCACGTGCTGGTCGAGAAACCCGCTTTCCCCACCATGGCCGACTACGAAGTGGTGAAGGAGGCGCGCGACCGCGCCGGCCGCGTCGTGCTGGTCGGCGAGAACGACCACTACAAGCCGCTCGCCATTACCCTGCGCAAGCTGCTGGCAGACGGTGTGATTGGCGACATGGTCTTCGGCCACTTCAGCAGCATCGTCCGGCGGCTGAAGGCGGCGGACGACTGGCGCAACGACGAGGCGATGTCGGGCGGTGATGCCTTCTTCGAAGAGGGAATCCACTGGCTGCACCTGGCCGGCAGCCTCGGGCCGACGATCACCCGCATCACCGGCTTTCGGCCGGCGCCCGATCACGAGGGACCCGATCGCCGCGCCAAGAGCATGATGGTGGCGTTCCACTATGACAATGGCGCGGTCGGCTCGCTCTACTACTCGCGCGAGATTCCGTCGCTGCTGAAGGGCCTGCGCCTGTCGAAGCTGTTCGGACGCAAGGGCATCATCACGTTTGAGTCGAACGGGATCGTCCTGCTCGCACGGGGCCAGGGCCTGCCGCGACTGATGTTCCCCGGCTTCCGCGACATCCGCGGCTACCAGGCGATGTATCGCGACTTCCGCCAATCGATCCTCACGGGCGCGGCTCCTGAGATGAGCCTCGAGCGCGCCATGGACGATCAGCGCTTGATGGACCAGATCTATGCCTCGGCCCGGCCGGCCTCCGAGTCGCGGCTCCCGCGTCCCGATTCCCGGCCGTGACCATTCCGCCCTACGACCTCGTCATCATCGGGAGCGGCGCCGGCGGCGGCACCATGGCGCGGGCGCTCGCCGACACCGGCGTGAAGATCCTCGTGATCGAGCGCGGCGACTTTGTCCCACAGGAAGATCAGAACTGGGACCCTGACACGGTGTGGAGGCAGTTGCGCTATCGCGCCACGGAGACGTGGCTCGACGAGAGCGGCGCGGCGTTTCGGCCCTACACGCATTACTGCGTCGGCGGGAACACCAAGTTCTGGGGCTCGGTGATGTATCGGCTGCGCCCGGAGGATTTCGGCGCGCTCGAACACCAGGACGGCGTCTCGCCGGCATGGCCGATCGACTACCAGACGCTGGCGCCGTACTACGACCGGGCCGAGGCCATGTACTCGGTGCATGGCCTGGCCGGCTCGGATCCGACCGAGGGCCCGCGCGGACCCTATCCGCGGCCGCCGGTGCCGCACGCGCCCGTGATCGAGCGAATCGTGGGGCAGCTTTCGCAGCAGGGGCTGCATCCATCGCCGCTGCCGCTTGGGCTCCAGGACGGCTGCGTCCTCTGCGACACCTGCAATTCGTTCCCGTGCAAGATTCACGCGAAGAGCGATGCCGAGGTGTGCGGCGTGCGCCCGGCCGTCGCCAGGCCCAACGTCGATTTGTGGACCAACGCGCGCGCCCGACGGCTGATCACCGATGCCGCCGGCAAGCGCGTCGAGGCGGTTGAGGTCGAACGGGCAGGCGAAACTGTCCGGGTGGCGGCGCCGCTGGTGATCGTGTCGTGCGGCGCGGTGAACTCCGCGGCGTTGTTGCTGCGGTCGGCGACCGACAAGCATCCCGATGGCCTGGCCAACTCCTCGGGCCTGGTCGGCCGGCGTTACATGGCGCACCTGGCGACCATGATGCAGGGCTTTCACCCGTTGCGAGTCAACGACACGGTGTTTCAGAAGACCGTGGCGATTAACGACTTCTACCTGGCCGGTCCGGGCGGCCGCTACCCGCTGGGGCAGATTCAATCGCAAGGCCGGACCCACGGGGTGATGGCGCAAACCGTGGCGCCGCAGATCCCCTTGTGGGCGTATGCCGCCTGGGTGGCACGCGGCGTGGACTGGCTGGCGATGACCGAGGACCTCCCGCGGCCGGACAACCGGGTGACCGTGGATGCGAGCGGCCAGATTCGCCTGCACTACCAGCCGAACAATCTTCGCGCGCACGCCGCGCTGGTGGCGGAAGCCAAACGGATGCTCCGCAAACTGGGCTTCTGGATGGTGATGACGCACTCGCACAAGTCGAAGAACACGACGCACCAGTGCGGGACGCTGGTGTTTGGCACCAGTCCTCGCGAGTCAGTGCTCGACACCTATTGCCGCACCCACGACGTCGACAACTTGTTCGTCGTCGATGCCTCCTTCTTTCCTTCGTCGGCCGCCGTGAACCCGGGACTGACCATTGTCGCGCAGGCGTTGCGCGTCGCCGATCACATCCGCACCACGGCGTTGCTGTAGCATGCCGGCAGGAGTGCAGGCGCATGGCTGAAACGGAATGGTGGCAGCGCGGACCGATCGAGGGCATCTCGCCTGCCGTCCAGCCGGTGGCGCACATCCTGCTTCAGGTGCGAGAGAGCGTGGACGAGATTGTGGCCGGGCTCTCCGAGAGCGAATGGAACGCGCGTCCGGGCGGCGTGGCCTCGGCGGCCTTCCATGTCCGCCACATGGCCGGTGTGATCGACCGGCTGTTCACTTACGCCCGCGGTGAGTCGTTGACGCCGGAACAGTTGGCGACCAAGGCGGCGGAAGGCGCACCGCTCGTGGTGGCGGACGTGCCAGTGGTCCTCGGTGCGCTTGGCGATCAGATCGATCGCGCCATCGCCCAACTCCGCGCGCTTGACCCGGCAACCATCGGTGACTTTCGCGGGGTGGGACGGGCGCAGCTCCCCTCGACGGTGATCGGGTGCCTGGTCCACGGCGCCGAACACGCGATGCGACACGTCGGCCAGCTGGCGGTCACTGCCCGCATCGTGCGAGGCGCCTGAACCGGCGGAGCGCACCGGTGGCGGCCGCCTGTCGTGATGGTCAGGTCGCAGGGTTCTGGTGCAGACTATCGCCATGTCTCCGATCATTAATCGCCGCGAGGCGATCGCTGCCCTTGCCGTCACCGCGGCATTACCCCTCTTGCCAGGTTGCGGCGGCGAGCCGGCGCCGCCAGCGGCTGACCCGCAAGCCGGCGCGCGCGCGCTGCTCGATGAGATTGGCGAGAACTACCTGAGGTTAGCGCCCGAAAGCGCGACCTCGCTCGGCCTCGACACCGGCGCCAGGGCCGCGCTGCGCTCGCAACTGGCCGATCGGTCCGCGGACGGCCAGCAGAAGATTGCCGCCCAGGTGCGGCAGGACCTCGAGCGGGCGCGGGCGTTCGACACGACCGGACTCGACCACGCGACTCGCACCAGTGTCGAGGTCGTGCGCAGCGCCTACGGCACGGCGCTCGAAGGCCTTGCACTGCCCTACGGCGACATCACCGTCGGCAGTTGGCGGAACACGCCGTACGTGGTGATCCAGAACGTCGGCGCCTATCTCGACCTGCCGCGCTTCCTTGACAGCGACCATCCGGTCACGAGCGCGGCCGACGCCGACGCTTACCTGGCCCGCCTGCAGTCCTATGCGAAACAACTCGATGGCGAGCTGGGCCGCATCCAGGCCGCGCGCGGCCAGGGCCTGGTGCCACCTGCGTTCCTGATCGACAAGGCGCTGTCGCAAATGCGGCTATCGGCCAAGAGCGCCCGCGACGGCGGTTCGCTGGTCGAGTCGATCGCGCGGCGGACCAAAGGCATACCCGGCAACTGGGCCGAGCGCGCGCGCACCATCGCCGCGCAAGAGGTGGCGCCAGCCCTCGATCGGCAGATCGCCGAGCTCGAAGCGCAGCGCGCGGTCGCCAAAGACGACGCCGGCATGTGGGCCCGTCCGAGCGGCGACGCGTTCTACCGATGGGCGCTCAAGGCGTCGACCACCACCGCGATGACGCCGGACGAAGTCCACGCCATGGGCCAGCGCGAGCTGCAAGAGCTGCACGCGCAGATGGACACCATCCTCAAGAGCCAGGGCTACACCAGCGGCACGGTGGGCGATCGCATGAAGGCGCTGGCGAAGGATCCGCGTTACCAGTTTGCCGACGGCGACCCGGGCCGCGCCGAGATCCTGGCGTTGATCCAGGAACGCCTCGCCTGGATCAGGTCCCAGTTGCCACGGGCGTTCAACACCCTGGTCAATCCCAACATGGAAGTGAAGCGACTGCCTCCGGAAGAAGAGCCGGGCGCGCCCACTGCCTACGGCGGCGCCGGATCGATCGACGGCAAGATTCCGGGCAAGTACTGGATCAACCTGAGGACGCCGGCGCTGCACAGCAAGTACAGCCTCGCCGACCTGACCTTCCATGAATCCATCCCCGGCCACATCTGGCAGGGTGAGTACACGCACCAGATGCCGCTCATCCGGCAACTGCTGGCGTTCAACGCGTACTCGGAAGGCTGGGCGTTGTACGCCCAGCAACTGGCCGACGAGCTCGGCGCCTATGACAACGACCCGATTGGCCGGCTCGGCTACCTGCAGGCCATCGCGTTTCGCGCCTGCCGGCTGGTGGTCGACACCGGCATTCACGCCAAGCGCTGGACCCGGGAACAGGGCGTGCGCTTCTTCGTTGAGGTGAACGGCTCGAATCCGATGGAGGTGGCCAGCGAAGTGGACCGCTATTGCTCCTGGCCGGGGCAGGCGTGCGGCTACAAGGTGGGCCACAGCGAGATCAACCGGCAACGCGAACGCGCAAAGACGACGTTGGCGGCGGCGTTTGACGGCAAGGCATTCAACGACGGGCTGGTGCTCGGCGGAAATGTGCCGCTCGACGTGCTCGGCAAGAACGTGGACCAGTACATCGAATCGGCACGACCGCGGGCGTGACGGCGACACCTCGTCTCGTCGCCGGCCTCCTGGTCCCGCTTGGCAGCGCCTTCGGGCGTTGGCAGGGCGCAGCCGGTTGCGCGCCGGGCCTTGGTCCTGCTCCAGCGAGCCCGCCGTCAATCAGCCGCTAGCGGGTGAGCAGCGCGGCCCGATCGGTGAAACCGTCGGGCACCGCTGTCGCCGCGAACGCCTGCAGCTTGAGGTGGCTGTCGTCGACCATCTCGACCAGCAGGAACGCCGCCGGCCCAGGCGGAGGGAAACGCCCTGGAACGTTGACGGCACGATCCAGGCGGTAGAGGATTCGTCCCGACTCCTTCGACACGTCCACCGGTGGCGGGTCGCCGGGCGCGATGGTGAAGACCCCCACGACGCTGCCCAGCCCCAACGAGATGAACACGCGCGACTGATCGTAGGTGTCGTACGCGAACGACGCTGCCGCCGTGTCGCCGAGGAACCAGTTGCCACTCAAGCGCCCGGCCACATCGAAGTCAATGCGGCCGTCCAAGTTGGGCCCCAACGTCCGGACGCGCGCGTAAAGCTCGCTCCGCAGCGGCTCGTCGAAGTACTTCAAGGGCGCGTCGGTATGAATGGTGTCGGCCGGGTAGTGCCGTGGCACGAGCAGGTTCAGTGTCAAACCCTCGTTCCTGACGCCCAGGTCGATGGCATAGGCGTCGCCAGTCGTGCCCAGCCGTTGCCCGGCGGTCACCGTCGATCCCCGGGTCAGTGGCGCCGAGAGGATCAAGTGGTCGAGATAGTAAGTGAACGTCGAGGTCTGGCGGATGAAGAGCTTGGTCTCCTGCCCGACGCCGCCGAACACCGTGGTCACCGTGCCGTCGCCCGGCGCGAAAAAGTCGGTGCGCCTGGCCGCGAACGACTCGCCCGCGTCCGGATTTGCAAAATAGAAATATATGTGGTCGGTCGGGGTTGTGTGACCCGGTGGATTCAGGTTGCCGAGCGGCGTAATCCAGCGGATGGCGGCGGGATCGATCGGCGACGTCCGAAACGTGAGCGTCCCGGCCGGCGCGCTGTCGATGCCGGACGAACTGGGTGCGGTGGGCGAAGGCGAACGGCCCGAGCCACACGACGCCACCAGCGCCACCATCATCGGCAGGCAGAGCCGCCGCAGCATGTCCAGGCGCGGCTCACGACTGGTGACCTCGGTGCTGAATTTGTCCTGGTATGTCGGCAGCCGGCCATCGTCTTCCACCTTGGCGCCAGTGGCGCGGAAGCCGCACGGCCTCAGCTGCTCGTTGCAGGTCCCGACATGGATGCCGGGGCCGGATTGTAGAAACTCGCCCAGAATCGCGTCGACCATGCCGGGGAGTCCCGAGTATAGCCCGTTAGGATCTTCTCAAGAATCTGCGCGAGCGATTCGGATTCGGCCCGCTTTTTGCGCCGTCCCGCTGCCCGCGCCGTGCGCATGCGGATCGCCTAGGATGCTGTTATCGACGACGGACCAGAATCTGGTCCGCTGTTTGGAGAAACAACATGCCGGCAGACTACGTGATCGACGTCGACGCGGGCGCGGTCATCAGCCGCGCGTGGGGCGTCTTGACCGATTTCGATCTCCTCGATCACCAGCGGCGGTTGGGCGCTGATCCGGCCTTCAAGCCCGGCTTCAATCAGTTGTTTAACTTCAGCGACGTCACCCTGGTTGAACTCACCGCCGAAGGCATCCGCACGCTGGCCGAACGAAACCTGTTCCGCGCCGGCGCCCGCCGCGCCTTCTTGGTGCACCCGGGCGCGCTCACCATGTTCGGCTTGCTGCGGATGTTCGAGATCCTGACCTCGCAGTATCCCGACGAACTGAGGGTTGAGTTCAACCACGTCGATGCGGCTCGCGAGTGGCTCGGCCTGCCCCCCAGTGGTGGCGGTCACCCCTGAGGGGCTAGTCCCGCGCCATCAGCTCCAGCGCGCCGGACACCGCCAGGGCAAAGCGCCCGCGACCCTTGGGCACCAGGCGAATGGCGCCGCCCTTCTGATCGAGACGGCGCCGCAACAGCAACAGGCGCGTCTCCAGGTTGTCCTTGAAGCCGGGCAGGTTGAGCGACTTGTCCAGGCGCAGCTCGCGATTGGTGAACTCGACGCGGCCCTCGCGCTGATAGGTCTCCAGCAGCTTCCACAAAATACGCGCCGGCAGGCTGCGAATCAGGTACTCGCCGTCGAGCATCACCACTTCCTCGTCGCGGTGGTAGATCAACTCGTGCCGGGTTCCCGAGCCGGCCGGAGCCGTGTCGACCGGCGCCGCCTCCGGCTCGGCCTCGTCGCCGCGCAGTTGCATGTTCTGGATCGCAACCGCCAGATACGACCCCAGTAGCTCGATCGCGGTCTTGTCTTCCTCGTGGAAGCGATAGGGCGTCTCGCTCTCGATGCACAGCACGCCGACCAGTTCGCCCCGCACCATGAGCGGCACACCGAGCTGGCTGGACGGATTGTCGAGCCCCGGCAACGGCACGCGTCGCTCGTCGGAACACCAACCCTTTTCCTCGGCGCGCCGCTTGGCCGCGTAGGCATGCAACATGCCCCGCAGCAGGCCGGAGATCCGGATCGGCTTCCTGGCTTCGGCCACCAGGCCGATGATGCCCTCACCGAACTGGACCTCGGCGCCGGCGCCGCTCTGCGGATAGCCTCGGCTCGCGATCATCACCAGCGTGCCTGGCTTCTCGCTGGCCAGCGCAATCATCGAGTGGCTGAAGTTGAAGTGCTGCTTCAGCCCCACCACGATCGAGTCGAGCAGGTGCTCGAGGCAATCGGCGGTATTGATCTGCTGCGACAGGTCCTGCAGCGCCTTCATGGTAAACACCGGGTCCGGCGGCCGCGCGCGCAGCGGCGGGGCCGAGCGGTCAGCCTGGCCGTCTTCCTCGGGGATCGGATCCACCGACTCCACCGTATAGATGTCGGCGGCCAGCAGCTTGAAGACTCCCTTCATGCCGCAGTACGAGGCAATCGCCTCGATCCGCCAGTGCATGGCGTCGAAGATCGGCCCCGATATTTCGGAGCGGTCGAAGGTCACCCGCAACGCCCAGCCCTGCGCCGTGTCGGGGTCGGTAACGTGCACCACCGCGTGCGGGTTCTCGGCAATGTTGCGGCGACTCTTGTTGAAAAACTGGAACGAGAGCGCGACATGGGTGGCATCGACGTACTCCACGTGGCTCAGGAACGCGGCGTTGGGCGTGCCATCGGCGGCGCAGGTGTAGAGCATGGCCGGGATGATGCCCTGGAAGCATGACGTGAGCCGCTCGAGTCCGAGGCTCATGGCAGCGCCGCCCCGGCGTCGGGACCCGGCGTCTGGTTGAACACCGCGGTCACCTTGACGCGAACGGCCCGGCACGGAAATACCCGCCACGAACTGGTGGCAATGCCGGGCAGCCCAATACCGTCGAGTTGCGCCAGGAAGCCGGCCCACTGGGCCCGCGCCAACGCCTCCTCGTCGGGATTGGCGTCCCACGAAAACATCATCAGGCCCTTGACCTGTGCCGCACGGTCGTCGGCCGGCCGGGCCATCGAAACCGCGATGCGGCCGTTGGTGCGAAGGTTCTCGAATACGGCGGGAGCGGCCGACTTCGGCACAAACACCACCACGTGCCGGCCATCGTCTTCCACCTTGATGGCGGTGGCGCGGCAACCGGCGGGCAGCAGTTGTTCGTTGCGGGTCCCGACGTGGATGCCCAGGCCGGATTGAAGAAATTCGGCGAGAATTTCGTCGATCATAGGGACGGAGGTCATCGAGTATAGCCGGTTAGGATTTTCTTAAGAATCTGCTAGTAAGGGATTAGGGTTCGGCGGCCGTGCTGCTTCGTCCAAGAGGATACGGAGACAGACACGACCATGAAAAAGACCGACCTCGTTGTTAGCAGCCTCGTCATCGCCGCCGCCGTCATCCTCACCAGCGTGCTGGCGGTCGCCAGCGTCGGCGCCACCGCAACCGGGCAATCCGGCAGCAGCGCGAGCATCACCCGTGGCAAATACCTTGTCGAAGTCATGGGCTGCCACGATTGCCACACCCCATGGAAGTTGGGGCCCAAGGGCCCGGAACTGGACATGTCGCGCGCGCTCAGCGGTCATCCCGAAGAGCTGACCATGCCGGCCGCGCCGGCCTTGCCGCCCGGTCCGTGGATGATGTCCGCGGCCGCCACCATGACCGCCTGGTCCGGGCCCTGGGGCGTCAGCTACACCATGAACCTCACGCCGGACAAAGAGACCGGCCTGGGCGACTGGACGCTTGAGCAGTTCATCGCAACGATGAAGACGGGCAGGGACCGCGGCAAGGGCCGCGCACTGCTGCCGCCCATGCCCTACTTCAACCTGGCCAAGCTGAGCGACGAGGACATCGCCAGCCTGTTTGCCTACCTGCAGTCGCTGCCGCCGATGCGCAACCGCGTGCCGCAGCCGGTCGACCCGCCCGACAGCAGCCAGTAGCAACCTTGCCTGGAGGGCGCCACTTCGGTGGTGCCCGCAATGGCCGGAGACGAACCATGACACCCAATTGGCTCTTGGCCGGCGCCCTGTTGGCGCTCTTCGGAGCAACCGGTTTCTCGCAGGTCCGGGCGTTGGCGCCGGTGGCGCCGCGCCTGCTGTCAGAGTCCGGCTTGTATGCGGGCAAAGGCACGCGGGTTGTGGACCGCCGCAACCGCGCCTTTGCTCCGCAGTATCCGCTCTGGAGTGATGGCGCCGCCAAGCGCCGCTGGGTGCGCCTGCCCGAAGGCGCGCCCATCGACATCAACAACCTCGATCGCTGGGACTTCCCGGTCGACACCCGCTTCTGGAAGGAGTTCGCATTTGACGGACATAAGGTGGAAACGCGTTTCTTGTGGAAGGTAAGTGACCACGGATGGGTGTTCGCGTCGTATGCCTGGAACGACGAGCAGACCGAGGCAACGCTGGTCCCGGATTCGGGCCTTCCCGATGCGGCGGCCATCACTGACGGCAAGCGGCACAGCATTCCATCGGTGATGGAGTGCCGTGCGTGCCACGACTCGGCGCGCACCGAGGTCCTCGGCTTCAACGCATTGCAGCTGTCCGACGATCGCGATCCGAACGCGTTGCACGCTGAGGCGCTGGCGCCCGGCATGGTGACGCTACGCACGCTGGTCGCAGAAGGCCTGGTCTCGCCACGGCGCACCGGTCTCGCGTCAACCCCGCCGCGCATCGCCGCCACCGCGCCCGACACCCGCGCCGCGCTCGGCTATTTGTCGGCCAACTGCGGCAACTGCCATAACCGGGAGAGTTCGCTTGCTTCGCTGGGCTTGTCGCTCACCTACGAGTTGAACCCATCGGCATCAACCTGCGCGCCCGCGCTGGCCACGGCGATCAACCGCAGGGGGCATTGGGTGGTGCCGGCCCACCCGGAGACGTCGCGGATCATCAACCCCGGCCGGCCCGAGCTGAGCTCGCTCATCGCCCGGGTTCGCTCGCGGCGTCCGTTGTCGCAGATGCCGCCGATCGGCACCGTGGTGCCGGACCACAAGGCCGTGGAACTGCTGACACGCTGGGTGGCTGCCCCTCCCGAAGAGTGGATGCAGCTGGCCGCTCGTTGCGCCGGCAGTTAATAATGGAGCGCATGAAAGCGCGCTCCTTCAGCCACGTCGGCATCACCGTTCGCGACTTCAACCAGTTCGTGCGCTTTTATTGGGACGTGTTCGGCTGCCCGCTCGTGGGCGTCTCCGACACGCCCTCCGATCGCGTGCGCAGCTTCTTCGGCGTCGATTCTCCGGCACCAAGTTGCAAGATCGGCTGGATCCGCGTGCCGGGCGGCGCCGTGCTCGAGATCTTCGAGTTTCAGCCGCAGCAGCCGCTGGTGCAGGGACCCTGGAACCGGGTCGGCCTCACGCACTTCAGCCTCAACGTGCGCAACACGCAGAAGTGGTACGACTACCTGGTCAGCAAGGGCGTGGAAGTGGTGTCGAAGCCGGAGAAATCACCCCGCGGCCACACGTTCTTCTTCGCCAAGGACTGCGACGGCAACCTGATCGAGCTGATGGACCTGGGCTTCATGCACTACGTGCTCGACTGGGGCGGCCCGCTGGGCGGGTTTCTGTTTCGCCGGGGTATGTACAAGAAGTACTACGAACCCAGGAGCTAAACAGGAGGGGAAGAGATCGAGAGCAACTCTTCCTCTCCTGTTCTTCGGTCAGGGCGTCGATGTCCGGTCAGGCGGCGGCACCGACAGGAACTGGAAGGCCACGTTCGATACCAGGCAGTACCCGACGAAGTAGTAGAAACCGGCACCGATCACCGCATCGAGATTGTCGATCGCCTTGGACGCCATGAAGGCGATGAAGACACCGACGGCAAACACGTCGGCCATCGCCCACTTGCTGATCGACCGCACGAACAGGTACAGGCGATACCTCAGGGCCGGCGCCTTGATCGCCAGGATGACGCCGAGGATGGCCGCCTTGATGAACGGCACGATGATGCTGAACAACAGGATCAGCCCGGCGACGAAGTAGTTGCCGGTTTCGTAAAGGCTCTTCACCGCCTGCATGACGTTCTGCGTCTGGCGGAAGATCTCCATGGGCTTGTTGCCGAAGGGGACCGAGGCCACAATGGTCAGCGCCGGTTGCGACAACCCGGGGATCAGCAGGCCGAGGGACACCAGTGTCAAGCCAACCGCCACCTTGTTTCGCGTTGTCATCCCGGCAATCTAGCACAAGCATACGCATCTTCGCGGTGCTCGCGGTACTCGCGGTGCTGGCCGCGCGGTCGGCTGACCGGCCGCTGGCACAGGCCCAGGTCGCCCAACCCTACGCGGGCGTGACCGCCATCGACCGCTGGCTGGACTCGCCGCGGCGGGTCCACCTCCACATCGCGCAGATCGACCTGGCAACACCAGGGCTGCGCTTCAAGCTGTCGCCGCCGGCCGGCGATCGCGAGACGATCCGGCAGTCGACGCTGGCGTTCCTCCGGCAGGAAGGCGCGCAGTTGGCGATCAACGGCCACTTCTTCCTGCCCTTCCCCTCCACCGACCGCACGGCCTGGGTCATCGGACTCGCGGCGTCTGAAGGCCGCGTGTACTCCGCGTTTGAGTCGCCGGAGCAACGCTACGCGCTGGTCGTCGACGCCCCGGCGCTCAACCTCGACCGCGACAATCGGGCGACGATCGTGCGCCGCGATCCGGCGCAGTCCGACGGACGTCATGTGCTCGAGCCCGTCACCCTGTGGAACGTGATTGCCGGCTCCTCGCAGATCGTCACCGGCGGCGCCATTACGGTCCCGGCTTATCGGGATGCCGCCCATCCTGATGCGTTGCTGGAACCCGGTGGTCCCAACGCCTACTCCAACGCCAAGGCGTGGGGCGATGTAGCCACCGCGCGATCAGCCATCGGCTTGTCGCGCGATCGCCAGACACTCACGTTGTTCACGGCTGATGTCCGTGGTGGCAGCGATGGCTTGCGGCTGAGCGAAGTCGCGGCGCTGCTCGCCGCCGACTACGGCGTGTGGGACGCCCTCAATCTCGATGGCGGTGGATCAACTTCCCTGGCGATGGCCGACCCGGTTACCGGTGAGGCGCGGCTGGTGAACACCTCGTCCGACCGCCCGGACGGACGCGAAGTTGCCACCAGCCTCGCCGTGTTCGCACCCAGGCGTGCGCCCTAGCGTTTTGCCAGGTAGACCTTCGACTGCTGTCCGACCAGGTCGAGCAGGTTGCCCATGGCCAGGTTGACATCCACCAGGTGGAGGCCCCAGTCCGCCAACGGCTTGGCCCGCATGCCCAGGTCGCCGACGATGTCGTCAGCGCGGGGATCGGCGGGATCGCCGTGCACGGTGACCTCCAGATATGTGGCGTGGTCGTTGCTGGCGCACCTGGCCGTCAACAGACCGGGGACACTGACGAAGGGCGTGTCGACGGTCTTGCCGGCCGCCCACGGCGCGGCCGGTGTCGTGCCGGTAATCGTGCGCCCGCTCGCCGAGAGATAGGCATGTAACGGAGCGCTGCCTTCCCCTAGTGTCACGGGATTGGTGCACGAACCCGACATGCCCGCGGTGCCCGCCTTGCCAAAGCGCGTGTTGACCGGCGGCAGCACGTCAGCGCGGAACGCCGAGTAGTTGACGACGCAGCCGATCTGTCCGGGCTTGCGGCACAACGGAATCACCTTGAGCGCGCCGCCGGCGTCCTTGCCGGCCGGCACTTCAAACGTCGCGCCAAGAATCAACGCCGACACCAACTGCTTCTGCACCGGCCTGCCCTCAATCTCGTCGCGCAGCAGCGCCGTCAGGATGAACGACCCCTGCGAGTGGCTCACCAGCACGACGCCGCGCCCCTGGTTGTCACGCTGCAGGTAGGTCCGCCACGCATCGCGCACATCGTCGTACTGGACGCCGCGGTCGAACGAGAAGCGGGGACCGGCCAGTTGCTTGCGCAGCCCGGCGAGGGTGAGCTGTCGATAGATCGGCGCAAAGGGACGGCACTTGGAGGCGAACCGCGCAAACTGCTGCGCCACGACATTCAGCTCCGCCGGGTCGGCGTTCATGTCGCTGTTGTCGGTCGGGTCGGTGGAGATGGTCGGGTAGACGTAAAAGCAATCGATCGGCGCCTTGGGATCAGCCGCGAACGTCTCGCGCGTCATGGTGCCGTCAGCGGCGACGACCGTCGTGGTCAGGTCGATGTCGCAGGCGTCGCCCTTGCGGCCCGGTCGGCACAACCAGTTCTTGTCGTCGGCGTAGTCGTTGGGCGATGCGGCCACCGGCGCCTGCGCGGCCGGCGCCTGCGCACGGAGGGGACCGGACATTGCCAGGCCGGCGAACACGAGCAGCGCGAGGAGCGGGCGTCGAATCACGGAAGCCTCCCTTGTCAGGCCCGGATGTTAATGCATTTCGGGCGGTGCTAGACTGCCGCCGCATGAGGATCCTGACCCTGGTGCTCCTGGCCGGTGCGACGGCGTTGGCGCAGGCTCCGGCCGCCCCCACGCCGGCGCCGCAACGGCCGCCGACCCGCAACATCGGCACCATGAGCGACTTGATGGTGAAGATCATCTACCCCGCGTCGGACGCCCTGTTCTACATCGAATCGCGCACGCCGGCCACCGACGCCGAGTGGTCCGCGCTTGAGGGCCAGGCGTTGCTGGTGGCGGAGTCGGCCAACCTGCTGATGCTGCCCGGACGGGCCCGCGACCAGAAACAGTGGATGGCGGATGCGCGGCTCATGCTCGATGCCGGCGCGGCGGCGGTCAAGGCGGCCAAGAGCCGGAATGTGGAGGCGATCGCCGCGCTCAGCGATCAACTGCTGGAGTCGTGCACGTCGTGCCACAAGCACTATCGTCCCGGCTACGGCAAGCCCGCTCCTCCCCTCAGGGACTGAACCTGCCCGCGTAGCGCCGCAGCCGCAAGTAGGCCTGCCACATGGCGGTGGCGCTTACGAACAGGCCGCCCAGGCTCAAGCCGATCACGACCAGGTCCCACAGCGGCCGCCGGTAGTAGAGAAACGGAAAGTCCAGGCTGTGCAACCCGTGATACAGCCATCGATTGACGCGGCTCAGGCGCTCTTCCTTGCGGACGATGGCGCCGAGACGGGGATCGAGGTAGAGCCACGTGCGTTGCGGATCACGATAGCGCACGCGCAGGACCGGCAGGTCCAACTGGCCGTCGCGACGGTAGTAGTACGCGTCGTACTCGCTCATCCAGTAAACGCCCTCAATGGGCACGCCAGGCATGGCGTCGTGCGCGGCGCCGAGCATGCGATCGGCATTGAAAGCGGCATCCGGCCCCTGTGCTCTTGTATCGAGCGCCACCAGGCCCGCCGGTGCGCGCAGGTAGTGTTGCCCGTGAAAGCGAATAATCTCGACCTGCTTCGGCTTGGCGAACCCGAAGGCATCGAGTCCTCGCTGAAGGGCAGCCAGCGTCACGTCGGCGGGCCGCAGCGGTCCATGCGACACGCCCTCGCGCTGCGCGCGCGTGGGCGCGGTACTCGGGCTCCAGTTCCACGGGTCCATCGACAACAGGCCGCTGAACACCCACGCGATGGTGGCGACGCCGCAGACCAGGCCCGCATAGTGGTGCCGGCGCGTGACACCGGCATACGGCGTCCGGTAGTGGCGGTCTTTCAACCTGAAGCGGCGGAAGGGCGAAAACCGCCAGATACCCCAGGAGAAGCCGGCCAGCGCCGTGACGGTTCCTGCCAGCGACAGGCCGATGACAAGGGCGGACCACAGCGCCGGTTGCCGGCGCAACGGCGCAAAGTAGAGCCAGTGTGGAACGGCGCCAAGCCAGCCCCACCGCCGTCCGCTCGCAGTGGTCTTCATCACGACGTCGCCACTGCGCTCGGCCACGTACAGCCGCGTTGCTTCGCCATCGTCCACCGCAATCCGGTGGAGAGGCAGTTGAGTGCGAACACTGAACGTCCACTGGTCGGGCGCCTCGATCCTGGCGTCGTAGTGAAGCCCGTGGCCGGGCGACGCGAACGATCGGGCGATGCTGAGGGCGCCGGCCGCCGTGAGCGGGGTAAGCGCCTCGCCGGTGTCGGCGAACACCGTCCGCGCGCCCACGTCGGTCGTGACGTGATAAACCGGCCGGCCGTCGAGCATGGCCAGGGTCAGCCGCTGCGCCTCGGCCGACACCACGCCTGGGCCAATCGTGACGGCGGCGCTGTCGATCGGCGCCAGCGCCGCCAGCCGCTCGGCGGGATCGAGCGCCGGCATCCGCACATAGATCATCACCAGGCCGGATGCGAACCAGACAGCGAACACCGCACTCAGGGCGATCCCCAGCCACCGGTGCGTATAGACGAGCGTCCGCACGACCCGGTGGCGGCTCACGTCACCTCACGGGCTTCCTGTTCCGCACGAGTCGCTGATGGTCCGGCCCGGCCGCCCGCATGGGGTGAGCTTGTATCACAGGCCGGCCGGTGTCGTTTACACTGTCATGGCCTCGCGGCCAGGGAGGTTTCTGGCGCCGGCGACACCAACACCGCATGTGGACACTGCAATCGATCGATTCTGCCGACGCTAACTGGAACTTCCGTCTGTTGCCGGGCACGCTCAAGACCATGGGCCGGGCGCCGGGCGTGGACTTTGTCGTCGACGCCGCGCTGGTCTCTCGCGTCCATTGCCGCCTGACCCTGAGCAACGGCAACGAGCTGCTGCTCGAGGACCTCGGCAGCACCAACGGCACGTTCGTGAACGGGAGTAAGGTCACCAAGACCACGCTCCATGACGGCGACAAGCTGACCGTCGGCCGTGTGGAGTTCGTGGTGAACACCGATTCGCCCGGACAGCGGGCTGGCCACCCGAAGACGACCTGGACGACGTAAAGGGCGGGGCCGGCTAGCGGCCGGCCAGGTACTCGAGCACGAACGGATTGCTGCGCCTCTCCTGGCCAATCGTGGTTTCAGGTCCGTGCCCCGAGTACACGATCGACTCGTCCGGAAACGCGAACAGCACCTCTGTGATCGCGCGCATCAGCACGTCGTAGTCGCCACCCGGCAGGTCGGTGCGCCCGATGGAACCCGCAAACAGCGTGTCGCCGACAAAGAGCGCCGGCGCCCCTTCGGCGTCGCGCCTTGACACCGCCAGGCACACGCCGCCTGGCGCGTGACCCGGCGTGTGGTGAACCATCACCACGTAGTCGCCAAAGGAGATGGATTCCTGGTCGGTATAGTGCCGATCGACCGGCGGCGGCTGCTCCACCTGCAACCCGAACATCGCGCCCTGTTGGGAGGCGTTGTCGTAAAGCTGTTGGTCAGCCTGATGCAGGTAAATCGGCACCTTCAGCCGGCGGCGCGCCTCGGCCACTCCCGAAACATGGTCAACGTGCGCGTGGGTCAGCAGGATGGCGCCGACCTTCAGATGCTGCTCCGCGATGAACGCCAGCAAGTGTTCAACTTCGTCGCCGGGGTCGATGTAAACGGCCGCCCGGGTCCGCTCGCACCCCAGCACATAGCCGTTCTTCTGAAACGGCCCTTCCGCGGCAACCCCAAGGATCATTGAATTAGGATACAAGGGTGGTCATCGTGGCGGTGGACGATCTGATGTTTGCCTCGCGGATTTCGAGCGCGGCCAAGGCGCTCGGCGTGCCGATCGCGTTTGCTCGGTCGCCCGAGGCGATCGTCGAGGCGGCCCGCACCAAGGCGCCGCGCCTGGTGATCCTCGACCTCAACAGTCTGAAAGTCAGGCCGCTCGAAGCGGTGGCCGCGCTCAAGGCCGACGCCGCGCTCGCGGCCATTCCCACCGTCGGGTTTGTTTCGCACGTGCAGACCGAATTGATCGGCGAGGCGCGCCTGGCCGGGATCGATCAGGTGCTGGCCCGCTCGGCGTTCGTCACCCAGTTGCCGCAATTACTGCAGGGCTCATGACACTGCCAACCGTTCTCGACATCTACGATGCCCGGCGCCGGCTCGAGCCGCACCTGCGGCCGACGCCCCTGATGCAGTCGCACTGGCTGTCGTCGATTGCCGACGGCGAGCTGTTCCTGAAGCTCGAGTCGCTCAACCTCACCAGCTCCTTCAAGATCCGCGGGGCGCTGAACGCGGCGTTGCGGCTGGTCGAGTGCAGTCCGTCCGGTGCGTCGCCGCAGTTGGTCACGGCGTCGGCCGGCAACCACGGGCGGGCGCTGGCCCTGGCGGCGGAGCAACTGGGTCTGGCCTGCGTGGTCTTCACCGCGGCGACCGCGCCCGAGGCCAAGAAGAACGCGATTCGCCGTCACGGCGCCGTGCTGCACGGCGAGTGCGAAGATTACGATGCCGCCGAGCAGCAAGCCCGGGACTTCGCCGCCAACGAGGGCGGCATCTACATCTCGCCCTACAACCATCGGGACGTGATTGCCGGCGCCGGCACCATCGGACTGGAGATCGTCGAATCGTTGCCGGCGCTTGACGCGATCGTGATTCCACTTGGCGGCGGCGGCCTGGCCAGCGGCGTCGGGCTGGCGATCAAGGCCGCGGCGCCGCGCGTCACGGTGGTGGGGGTGGAGGTGGAGGCATCGTCGCCGTTCACCCTGAGCCTGGAGGCCGGGCGCATCACCGAGATCACGCCGCGGCTGTCGCTCGCCGACGGCCTCACCGGCAATCTTGAGCCGGACACCATGACCTTCCCGCTGGTCAGGCAGGTTGTCGACTACGTCGTGACGATCAGCGAGGACGACCTGGTCCGGGCGATGAAGGGCCTGGCGACCGAAGAGCGGCTAATCGTGGAAGGTGCGGGTGCTGCCGCGACCGCCGCCGTCATTGCCGGCAGGGCGTCGGCGCCTGGGCAGCGCGTCGTCAGTTTGGTGACCGGCAGCAACGTCGACCTGCCGAAGTGGCTGTTCCACGTCAGTTAGCCCTGTCGGCCGCGCAGGCGCGCCGCCACTGATGCCGCCGATTCCGCCGGATCCAGTTCAGGCGTGGCGCGCCCGACCAACGCCGCCAGCAGTTCGCGCAACTGCCTGACATCGATGGCCTCGGTCGATGCGGTCGCGTGCACCAGGTCGAGCTTGGACTTGCCCTTGGCGGTCAGCAGCACCGTATCGACAGTGATGGCGCCGTGGCACAGGCCAAGCGCATGCAGTTCCGCCACGCCGTCGGCCACCTCGGCCACGATCTCGGATGCCCGGCGAATGTTGAACGGCTGACCACCCATGATCAACCTGAGGCTGCGACCCTGCACGAACTCGCAGGCGGCAAAGGTAGCCGCACCGTTGCGAAAGATATCGAAGACCGTGAGCAGCGCGGGATGAAAGAGGCCGCGCAGGCGTTCGTCGAGGCCGGCGACCGGCCGTAACATGACGGTCTGCGCCGTCTGCATATCGCGCGCCTTGACGGCGGCGCCGGGCGGCGCCAACTCGAGCGGCTGGTAGCGGTTGGCAATCACTCAGGTCTTGGCCGGCTGCGATGGGCGAATCTCGACGCGGCTGGGCAAGCTGCGCGCCGGGTGATCGAGCACATCAACAATCGCCTGGGCAACGTCGGCCGGCTGCAGCTTCCAGTCGGCGCCGGTGCTGCTCTGGCGGCCGGAAAACCCGGTCGCCACCGAGCCGGGCAGGATGTAGGTGACCCGGATGTTGTCGGGCCGCAACTCCTGCATCAGCGCCTCGCTGAAGGCGTTGAGTCCGGCTTTCGACGCGCAGTAGGCGGCGCCGCCGACAAAGGGATTCTTGCTCGCCAGGCTGCTGATGTTGACGATCCATCCGCCGCCCCGCTGCCGCAGCACCGGGATGGCGGCCTTGCAGCAATTGAAGACGCCGGTGAGATTGGTGCCGATGATGCGATCCCACTCTTCATGCGGCATCTCGCTGACCGGCACGCCGACGCCGACACCGGCATTGTTGACCAGGGCGTCGATGCCGCCGAATCGCGCCGCGGCGGTCCGCACCGCCACTTCGGCCGAGGCCGGGTCGCGCACGTCGCAGACGATGCCGGCCACCCGGCCGGGATCGCCGCACGCGGTGACCAATGTGTGCTCGGCCCGGACCACGCCGTCGGTGGAAGTGCCGGTCAGGGCCACCTGCTCGCCGCGAGCGAGCAGCGCCTCGGCCAACGCGTAGCCAATCCCTCTCGTGCCGCCGGTGATCAAGGTGACGCGCGCCATGCCTATAGAATAGTCCTCGTGTCGACGGTCGCCATCATCGGAGCGGGGGAAATCGGCGGGGCGCTGGCCCGCCAACTCGCCGCCCTCGACCTGGTCTCGCGAATCGTCCTGGTCGACGATCTGGGCGCGGTCGCGGCCGGCAAGGCCCTGGACGTGGCGCAATCAAGCCCCGTGGATCGATATCACACGGCGATGTCAGGCACCAACGACATCGCGGCGGTGGCCGGGGCGGCCGTGATCGTGTTCGCCGATCGGGCCGGTCAGCCGGGCGGCGAATGGCCAGACGAGGCCGGCCTGACCCTGCTGCGGCAGGTGGCGGGGCTGAACCAGGTGGCGCCGCTGCTATGCGCCGGGCCCGGGCAGGGCCGCCTGATCGAACGCGGCGTCAACGAACTCGGCCTTCCGCGTACGCGGCTGTTTGGCACCGCCGCCGAGGCCCTGCGTGCGGCGGTCACGGCGATTACAGCACTCGAGGCCGAGGCATCGCCTTCTGATATTTCGCTGTCGGTGTTGGGACGTCCGCCGCAGCAGGTGATCGTGCCGTGGGACGAGGCGGCGATTGGCGGCCGGTCGATCCCGAAGGTGCTGTCGGCGGCGCAACTGGCGCGGCTCGATGCGCGGGTGGCGCGACTGTGGCCGCCTGGCCCCTTTGCGCTGGCGTCAGCGGCCGCACGCATCCTGCGCACCGCCATCACCCGCGCGCCGCGCGTGCACATGGCGGTGGTGGCGGTGACGCGGGCGGAAGGCACGCCTGGGCGCTCGGCCATCATGCCGGTCACCCTTCAGCCCGCGGGCATTGCCGCAATCGTCGAACCGGCGTTGTCGTCGCGCGACCGCGTGCGCTACGACACCTCGATGTCGGGTTAGGGCGTCAGGCTACTCCGGACGATTCGCCGGGCGGTTGGGCGAAGACCGCCGACACCTGGTCGATCAGCGCGTCCTCCACTTCGGGAATCGGGACCACCCGGCCAAGTTCGGCCGCCAGTGACGTCACCGCCTTGTCGGCGATGCCACACGGAACGATCAAGTTGAAGAAATCCAGGTCGGTGGTGACATTGAAGGCGAAGCCATGGCTGGTGACCCACCGCGAGATGCGGACGCCGATGGCGCCGACCTTCGCGTTGCCCAACCAGGCGCCGCTCATCCCCTTGACGCGATCGGCAGTGAGACCGTAGCCGGCGCACACGCGGATCATCACCTCTTCGAGGTCGCGGACGTACTTGTGCACATCGCGCCGATGGGGATTGAGGTCGAAGATTGGGTAGCCGACCACCTGACCGGGGCCGTGGTAGGTCACATCGCCGCCACGTCCGGTCTCGAAGACCTCGACCCCTCGCGCGGCGAGCAGCTCGGGCGCGGCAAGGATGTGCCGGCGCCCATCCTTCTTCACGCCAATGGTGAGGACGTGCGGGTGCTGGAGCAGGAGCAGCGTGTCGGGAATGCGGCCGGCCTTGCGGTCGTCCACCAGCGCGCGCTGCAGATCGAGCCCGTCCGCATATGAGACGAGCCCGAGCCTGCGAACGTCGATCATCACACCTGCGACGAATCGAAGGTCTCGATGCCCTTCTTGACGTCGGCCATGAACTGATCGGCCACCGCGCCGTCAACCAGCCGGTGGTCGTAGCCCAGGGTGAGGAACCCCATCAACCGGATCGCAATCGCATCGTCGATCACCACCGGCCGCTTCTCGATCGCGCCGACACCCAGAATGGCCACTTGCGGCTGATTGATGATCGGCAGGCCGAACTGGGCGCCGAAGTTGCCGGGGTTGGTGATGGTGAACGTGCCGCCATGCACTTCCTCGGGACTCAGCTTCTTCGCGCGCGCGCGCTCGGCCACGTCCTGAATCGCCTTCGACAGCCCGAGCGTGTTCTTTTCGCCGGCCGCCTTGACGACCGGGACGATCAGGCCCTGCTCGAGCGCCACGGCGATCCCGAGGTTGATGTCGGCGCGGTAGATGATGTTGTCGCCGTCGATCGACGCATTGATGACCTTGTGCCGCCGCAGGCAATCGACCACCACCTTGGCGATGAACGAGGTGAAGGTGAGCCTGGCGCCCGACCGCTCGTACTCCTCCTTCTTCGCCTTCCGGATCTGGTCGACACGCGAGTAATTGACCTCGAACACCGAGTAGACGTGCGCTGAGGTGCGCTTGCTCACCACCATGTGCTCGGCGATCTTCTTGCGCATCACCGACATCGGCACGACTTGATCGCCAGCCCCTCGGACCACAGGGGGCTGATCCTGAGCGAGCGGTGCGCTCGCAGGGCGAGCGGACCGCGAGTCGATGGACGGCGTGCTTCCACCTTTCTCGATAAAGCCCAGGATGTCCTGCTTGGTGACCCGGCCGCCAAGGCCCGTGCCGTGGATGCGGCCAATGTCGACGTTGTGTTCCTTGGCGATGCGGCGGACCAGTGGCGACGACTTCTGACGCTCGCCGTCCTCAGGCGCTGCCGCCGCAACCGGCCCGCCGGCGCCCGCCGGCACGGGGACGGGGGCGGCCGTTGAGGGCGGCGCAGCCGCAACCGGCGCTGCGGCCACGGCAGTCACCGGCGCCTGGGCCGCAACCTGCTCGCCGGCCACGCCAATCGTGGCGACGACGCTGTTCACTGGAACCGTCTCGCCTTCCTTGACGGCAATCGCCACCAGCACACCCGCCGCCGGTGACGGAATCTCGGCGTCGACCTTGTCGGTGGAGATCTCGAACAGCGGCTCATCGCGGTCGACCGCGTCGCCGACTTTCTTGATCCAGCGGACGATGGTGCCTTCGGCAATCGACTCGCCCATCTGGGGCATGACTACGGGTGTTGACATAATTGCTTCTCAGATCTCGCCTTCGACCTCAGGAACCAGGGCTCAGGACTTGGGTCCTGGATCTTACAAGTGAATCGCGGCGCCGTGAGCGGCGTGCGCGGCTTCGCCCACCGCTTCCGACATGGTCGGGTGCGCGTGGATGGTCCTGATCAGCTCCTCGACCGTCACTTCCATGCGAAGCGCCATCACCGCCTCGGCAATGAGTTCGGTCGAGCGCGGGCCGATGATGTGCACGCCCAGGACCTCGTCGTATTTCTTCTCAGCGACAATCTTCACGAAGCCGTCGGTCTCGCCCGCCATGCGGGCGCGCGCCAGGGCGCGGAACGGGAAGGTGCCGACGCGCACGTCGTGGCCCTGTTGCTTCGCTTGCGCTTCAGTCAGGCCGACGCTGCCGATCTCGGGTTCGGTGTAGGTGCAGCGCGGCACGTGGTCGTAGTTGATCGGCTGCACGGCGTGGCCGGCAATCCGCTCGGCGAGCACAATGCCTTCCATCGACGACACATGCGCCAACTGGTAGTGCGGTCCGCCCATCGTGATCACGTCGCCAATCGCGGAAATGCCCGGGACGCTGGTTTTGAACAGTGAATCGACCACCACGTAGCCGCGGTCCATCTTCACGCCGAGGGCCTCGGCGCCCAACCCCTCGGTGACCGGGCCGCGGCCGGTGGCCACCAATAGGAGATCGTAGCTCAGCTTCTGCGACTTGCCCGCGGTCTCGACCTCAAGCTCGACGCCCTTGGCGCCGGTCCTGGCGGCGGTGACCTTCGAGCCGGTCAGCACCTTGATGCCGCGCTTCTTGAAGGTGCGCTCGAGTTCCGCCGACACGGCCTCGTCTTCGCCCGGCACCAGCCGCGGGAGCAGTTCGATCACGGTGACCTCGCTGCCATAGCTCTTGAAGATCGAGGCAAACTCCACGCCCACCGCGCCGCTGCCCATGATGGCAATCGACTTGGGGACGTAGGGGAGGTGGATGGCCTCGTCGCTGAAGATGATCTTCTTGCGATCGACCTCGATGCCGGGCACGCTGCGCGGCGCCGAGCCGGTGGCGACGATAATTTCCTTGGTGGCGGTGAGGGACTGCGTCGCGCCGCCCTGCCCTGAGCCGGTCGAAGGGTCGTGCAGCGTCACCTCGACGCCCTGCTTGCCGGTCAGGCGCGCACTGCCCTTGATCCAGTCGATCTTGTTCTTCTTGAAGAGCATCTCGATGCCGCCGGTGAGACCCGACACCATCTTGTCCTTGCGCGCATGCACGGCCACCATGTCGATCGACACGCCGGCGGGGTCGATGCCGGTCAGGCCCCACTCCTTGGCACTTTGCGCCACCTTCAGGGCATGGGCGTGTTCCAGCAGCGCCTTGGTCGGGATACAGCCCCAGATCAGGCAGGTGCCGCCGAGCGCCTTCTGCCGTTCGACCACCGCGACCTTAAGGCCAAGCTGCGCGGCGCGAATGGCCGCGACGTACCCGCCCGTTCCCGCTCCCACCACCACGACGTCGTACTCGTTCGCCATAAAGAACACTTCCCGATCTGAATGCCGCGCCCCTCTGCAATGGGCCGGTGCCACCGCAGCCGTTGGCGCGGGCCTTGGCCCGCCGAAGCCTTCGGCAAAGGCGGCAACCCCTCAATGTCGCTCGGAATTGAACGGAAGGTCAAGCGCCGATGCCCAATCGCGCCGGTCTCTATTTGTCACCGTTTGAGCTGCGTGAGCGGCACAAACGTCTCCTGGGGTCTAGCCGCGACCGGCGCCGGCGGGTCGACCTTGGCCCTGAGCTCGCCGTGGTCGAACTTGAGCTGCCAATACATCTCGGTCATCTGCGCCAGTTGGCGAGCCGTCCGCCGCGAGTGCCCGTACGCCACCACCGCCACCACCAACGCCACAAGCGCCACGATCCAGGCCCCAGTCATCACTGTGAACTTGGAACTTTCAGCCGAAACTGTCAACTGCCAACTTTCCACTTTCAACTCGCAGGTCCTATACTCCCTTCCGATGTCGGCCCGCCGCAAAACCGTGTTGGTGATCGACGCCCACGACGAGGCGCGGGAGCGCCTTTCGCAGATCCTGCGGCGCGACTACCGGGTGATTCGGGCCACCTCGGCCGAGGGCGGCCTGGGCATGATGGATCGCGAGGACGTGGACGTGCTGGTGGCCGACATGCAGTTGCCGGCGCTCGGCGGCCTCGACCTGCTGCAGGTGGTCCGCGAGAACTTCCCGCTGGTCGAAGTGATCATGACCTCGGCCGGACCCGACGTCGACGCCGCGGTCAGCGCCATCAAGCTCGGCGCCTATCACTTCCTGACCAAGGACGCCGACCCCGATGTCTTCCGCGCGCTGGTCCGCCACGCCGGCGAACGCCAGGACCTCAATCGCCACGTCCTCACGCTGCGCGACGCGGCCGACGATGCGTCGGCGCGCGAGTTCATCACCGGCCCCAGCACCGCGCTCAAGGGCGTGCTCGAGACGGTGCACAAGGTCGCCAAGCTGTCGGCGACCGTGCTGGTGCTGGGCGAGAGCGGCACCGGCAAGGAACTGCTCGCGCGCCTGCTGCACCGCGAATCGGTGAATGCCGAGGCGCCGTTTGTCGCCGTCAACCTCGCGGCCATTCCCCGCGAGCTGGTGGAAAGCACCCTGTTCGGACACGAGAAGGGCGCGTTTACCGGGGCGATTCAGCAGCGCATCGGCAAGTTCGAGCTGGCCAATGGCGGCACCCTGTTTCTTGATGAGATCGGCGACCTCAAGCCGGACCTCCAGGCCAAGCTGCTGCGCGCGATCCAGGAAGGCGAGGTGGAGCGGGTCGGCGGCACCCGCCCGGTGCGGACCAGCTTCCGGCTGATCGCCGCCACCCACGTCGACCTCGAGCGCGCAGTCAAGGATGGCGCGTTCCGCGAGGACCTGTTCTATCGCATCAACGTGATCCCGGTCCGGCTGCCGCCGCTGCGCGAGCGCATCGAGGACCTGCCGATCCTGGTCGACTTCTTCATCCGCCGCTACAGCGCGCGGTTCCACAAGCCGGTGCGCGGCATCGCCGAATCAACCCTGCGCATGCTGTCGCACTACTGGTGGCCGGGCAACATCCGCGAACTCGAAAACCTGGTCGAGCGGCTGGTCGCGGTGTCCGATCATGAATTCATTACCGATGAGGACCTGCCGTTCGAGTTCCACGTCGTGGAGCTCGATCGCACCAAGTCGGACACCAGCCTGCTCGATCGCGCGCTCTCGACCTTCGAGCGCAACTTCCTGGTGCGGGCCCTTGAACGCAACGCCTGGAACGTGACGCAGACAGCACGCTACCTGGGCGTGCCCCTGAGCACGTTGAAGTTCAAGATGGAACGGCTGGAGATTCGGGAGCTGGCGAGGAAGATCAAGAAATAGATCCCCCGCCAGTCCGCGGTGAGACGCGCTTACTTCGGCGGCTTGGGAAGAATGGCGTCCTTCAGCTGCTTGACGATGCGCGCCTTGACCACCGTCTTGGGCGCGATCTCAATCGGCTGGCCGGTCGCCGGGTTGCGTCCCGTGCGCGCCTTCCGGTGTTGCACCACCAGCTTTACCATGCCGGGGATCACGAACTCTCCGGTTCGCTTTAATTCCTTCTCACACAGCATGGCCAGTTCGTCGAAAAATTCACGCGACTGCGTGCGCTTGACGTCGAACCGTTCAGCGAAGTGCGAAAAGAGCTCCGACTTGCCCATCCTCCGGGCTTCGTCCATCGTGTCCCCCAGGGTCAGTGTTAAGCGGCGTGTATGCTAACCCCGACCTTGGGGGCTGTCAATCGCCGCCGATCCGAAGACTGCATCCTTTTGCCGTAGACTGATCACCATGTCTACCGCGTCGACCATCGAGACGTTTCCCAACCCGCGACCCGAACGCACGTTCGAGATTGCAATCGACTGTCCCGAGTTTACGTCGATGTGCCCGAAGACGGGACTCCCCGACTTTGGCGTCATCCGTATCCGCTACGTGCCCGATGCCCGCTGCATCGAACTCAAGTCCCTCAAATACTATCTGCTGGAGTTCCGGAACAAGGGAATTTTCTACGAAGCGGCCACCAACCAAATCCTGGACGACCTGGTCGCCGCCTGCGCCCCCAGGAAAATGACCGTGGTCGGCGATTTCACCGCCCGGGGCGGGATCACCACCAAGGTGACCGCCGACTACACCCAGGGCTGAGCTGCTACAGCTGGTGGCGGATTGCGGTGGCGGGATCGTGGTCCAGGGTGACCACCCCGGAGTCAGGCAGGCCGCAGATCGCCCGGGCAATGGCATCCAGCTGATGATGTAACTCGGCCGGGGCCCGCAGCGCCGACACCGGCACGCCGGAGTTCACCGCCGAGGCCACCGTGCGGTAATCGCTGTTCACGCTGAAATCGATCGCCAGGCCAAGGACGCGCTCGATCTGCGCCGTCGACAGCACGCCGAACTCCGAGGCCCGATTGAGAACAATCTTCAGGCGCTCGCCCGACACCCCCGTCAGCCTGACGGCATCAATCAGCCGCTGCAGGTTGCGCAGACATGGCACGTCCGGGTTGGCCACCAGCATCACCATTTCCGACAACTGCAGGGCCATGGCGCCACACGCGTTGAGCGAATTGCCGACGTCGACAATCACGAAGTCGTAGAGGGCATTGAGCGAGCGCAGGATCTGCTCGATCGCCTCGACGTCGCGCGGCGCAGGCCGGCTGAACTCGTCACCCGCGGCCAGCACATGCAAGCCGCACTCGTGGTGCCCGAGATACTTGAACAGGGCGCCGTGGTCCATCCAGGCCAGCTGGTCGATGGCGTGGAGCACGGTATAGCGCGGCCGCAGCCCGAGAAACAACGCGACGTCGCCCGGACCGGTTCTCAGGTCGACGATGGCAGTCGGTTTGTTGGTGAGGCGGCGAATGTCGGCCGCGCCGTTCACGGCAAGCGTCGTCGTTCCAGTCCCGCCCTTCGTGCCGAGGTAGCTCACGATCATGACCCGGTAGACGCAACCCGTGTGCCAGAACGAGAAGGCCACGTTTCCCTTCCTGATAGCGGCGGGGGCCGCGCAGGTCGAACCCTGGCAATTGCACATCTGTAAGTGCTGGAACATGAATTGGGGGTCCTGGAGGCAAGCCTGGGCGGTTCGAAAGAGGGGCAATCACGCTAACTGACGCCAAACAGGCCGGGTTGTGCCTGCACCGGTATCCGGAGCGGCAGCGGCACGCGCCTTGCTCTACGGTGAGGGCAACCCCCCGACCAAGGAACATGGCCAAACCCATTTCGCAACCACCCACGCGCCCCGCCAAGGACGAATGGGGCGTCTACGACCCGGAACAGGCCGGTCTCGCGGCACTGTTCGCCCGACTCGACGCCAGAAATCCAACCGTGAGCGAGCGGCCCAAGGCGGCCGCCACCGCCGTCGTCGCCGAACATCCGTCGCTGCGCGACACCCAATAACCTCCGCCTTTCCTCCTCGTCCTTCCGGGGGTGCCGCGTGGCACCCCCGATTTTTTTGAGAGCGCGATAAGATCACGCGTCATGCGAGCCCTTGCGACACGCCTCGTGCTTACCGGCGTGCTGTCGGCCTCCCTCGGCGCCCAGGCGGCGCCGCCGGCCGCGGGGATTCAGAGTCCCGAGTCGGCGTTTGGTTTCAGAATGGGGGCCGACCGCGAGCTGGCCGACTGGCCCGGCCTGCAACGCTACTTCGAAACGATCGCGGCCGCGTCGGACCGCGTCGAGATCGTGGACGCGGGGCCCACCACCGAGGGACGGCGCTTGATCGCGGCGATCGTATCGTCGCCCGAGAACATGGCGCGGCTCGAGCAGATCCGCGCCAATGCGATCCGGCTCGCCGATCCGCGGACGCTCAGCGAAGCGGAGGCCCTGGCGATTGCTGAACGGCAGCCCGTCATCGTCGCACTCGGGATGAGCATTCACGCCACCGAGATTGGCGCGACGCAGGCGGCGCCGGAACTGCTGCACACGCTGGCGACATCGCAGGACCCAGAGGTGATGCGATCGCTAGACGGCGTCGTGCTGATCCTGTTCCCTTCGCTCAACCCCGACGGCCACGTGATCACGGTGGACTGGTACCGCCAGTGGAAGGGCACCGAGTTCGAGGGATCGGGCATGCCGTGGCTGTACCACAAGTACGTCGGCCACGACATCAACCGCGATGCGTTCATGATGAACATGGCGGAGAACCGGTCGCTGGCGGACTTCTTCTACCGCCGGTGGCATCCCCAGGTGTTCCTGTCGATGCACCAGATGGGGCCGCGCGGCGCGCGCTTCTTCGTTCCGCCCAACCTCGATCCGATCGACCGCAACTACGACCCGCTGGTCTGGCGCACCGCCGGCCTGCTCGGCCATGCCATGGCGCTATCGCTCGAGCAAGACGGCCGTTCCGGCGTGTTGCAGAACGCGCTGTACGACTACTACTGGCCCGGCTACGAAGACTCGGCGCCCATCGGCCACAACACGGTCACGCTGCTCACCGAAGCCGCGAGCGTGCGCGTGGCGTCGCCAATCACGGTGCTGCCGGAGCAGTTGAGCGGCGGCCGCGGATTTCCAGACCACTCGCCCTCCACCACGTTTCCCAATCCCTGGCCGGGCGGCGAATGGCGGCTTCGCGACATCGTCGACTACGACTTGTCGGCCGCGCGAGGCCTGCTGGGCGGCGCGGCGCGATATCGGGAAGACCTGGTGCGCAACTTCTACCGGATGGGCAGGCGGCAGGTCGAATTGGGCCGGCAGGGCGGCCCTTTCGCGTTCATCATCCCGCCCGGGCAATTCGACCCGCATGCGGCACGCAAGCTGGAGCAACTGTTAATCGACGGCGCGGTTGAAGTCCGGCGATCACTTGAGCCGTTCCGGATCGCCGAAACCGTCTATCCGGATGGCACCGACATCATCCTGATGGCGCAGCCCTTCCGCGCCTACGCCAAGACCCTGCTCGAGAGACAGGTGTACCCGGTGCGCCGCCTGGCGCCTGGCGCGCAAGTCGACCGTCCGTACGACGTGGCCGGCTGGACGCTGCCGTTGCAAATGAACGTCAAGGTGGATCGCATCGATCAGTACTTCGAGCCACCGGCCACCACGCGGCTCGATCGCGCCGTGATCGCCCCGGCCAGGGTCTGGGGCGAGACCCGCAAGCCGTCGTTCTATCTCATCGATGGACGCGGCAACGGCGCCAGCCTCGCCATCAATCGGTTGCAGAAGGCCGGCGCGCGCGTGTCGTGGCTGGCGTCGGCACTGGCGGTCCAGGGCCACACCTATGAGACCGGCGCCCTGGTGGTGACCGAATCCACGGGCGTGCGCCAGACGGTCGATGCCGTGGCCCGCGACCTGGGCCTGAGGGTCACCGCCGTCACGGGCCGGCCGCCGCAGGACGCGCGGCCGCTGGGCGCTGCGCGCATCGCGCTGTACAAGCCGTGGGTCGAGAGCATCGACGAAGGCTGGACGCGGTGGCTGCTCGAGCAATACGAGTTCCCGTTCGCGACCATCACTGACGCCGACATCCGTCGCGGCGGCCTGCGCGCGCGCTTCGACGCAATCGTGCTGCCCGACGTGACCGCCGAGCGCCTGATCGCCGGACATCCCGCCGGCACCATGCCGCCCGAGTACGTCAGTGGCATCGGCGGCGACGGCACCGACAGGCTCCGGCAGTTCGTCGCCGAGGGCGGCACGCTGGTGGCGCTCGACTCGGCCAGCGCCTTCGCCGTGAACCTGCTGGCGGCGCCGGTGACTGATGTCACCAGCGGATTGTCCCCGGCCGAATATTTCTGCCCGGGCTCGGTGATCAAGCTGGAACTGGATTCGGATCCGCTGACCTACGGCGTGCCGGGCGAGACCGCCGGCTTCTGCGCGTTCAACAGCGCCTTCGACGTCGTGACGGCTTCCCCTTCGACTCCAGGTGCCGCCGCCTCAACGGCCCGCATCGTGGGACGCTACGCCAGGAGCGGTGTGCTGCTCAGCGGCTGGCTCGAGGGCGAGCGCGTGATCGCCGGCAGAGGCGCCATGGTGGAAGTCAAATCCGGCCAGGGCCGCGCCATCCTGTTCGGATTCCGTCCGCAACATCGCGGGCAATCGCACGCCACGTTCCGACTGTTCTTCAACGCGCTGCACACAGCCCGCTAGGATCGCAGGAACTGCAACAGAGGCCAGGCGGCCATGCGGACAAAACTGCGCCGCTGCTGAACCCCACTCACACCTTCTCCACCGGAAAACACGGATCGGCGCCGGGCCGCCAGTTTGCAGCTACTCCGGCATGCGAACCGACGACGTAGTGGTGGTCCGTGACGAGAGTTGGACGGTGGCCCGCACGGAGAACTTCGAGCACTGCACGATCTTCACACTGGATGGCTGCGGACCTGGTAACTGGGGTCGCCGCCTTCAGGCCATTGCCCCGTTCGACCACGTCACCCGCGCTCAGGCGGCGCCGCCCAGGTGCCGCAAGCGCGCCGCGGTCTTGCGCCGTGCCCTCGGCGTCATCGCCCAGGAGCAACCGGCGCTCGGGCTCTGGACCGCGGCTGATGCCCGTCTCGACCTGTTGGCGTACCAATTCGAGCCGGCGCTGTCGGTGCTGCGCGGAGCCACGCGCGTCCTGCTGGCCGACGCGGTCGGCCTGGGCAAGACTGTTCAGGCCGGTCTCATCCTGGCCGAACTCCAGGCCCGGGGCCTGGTCGAGCGGGCGTTGATCGTGTGCCCCGCCGGGCTTCGCGAGTCGTGGGCCGGCGAGCTGCGCGATCGCTTTGGCATTGCCGCTGCCGTGCTCGATCACTCCGCCATTACCGGCGACCTCCGGTTTCTGCCGGCCCACGTCAATCCGTGGTCGGCCCATCGGGTGATCGTCGCGTCGATCGATTTCATCAAGCGACCGGAAGTGCTCGCGGCGGCCGAGGGCGTGGCGTTTGACCTGGTCATCGCCGACGAAGCGCACCACCTGACGCCCGACAGCGACCGCGCGCGCGCGGTGCATCGCCTCGCCACCCGCGCCCCCTGGGTGATCCTGGTGTCGGCGACGCCGCACTCTGGCGATCAGGCTGCTTTCGACTTCATGACTTCGATTGGAGCCCTGGGTGATCGGCTCACCGTGTTCCACCGCAGCCGCGCCGACATCGGGCGGCCCAGGAATCGACGGACGCGACGGGTGGCGGTAAGGCCGACCGCGGACGAGTCGCAGCTGCTGGACGCCGTCGACGACTACGCCCGCGCCATCTGGCACGGCCGCGGCCGCTCCGACTACGCAGTCCAGTTGGTGGCCATCACGCTCGCCCGTCGTGCGGCGTCAAGCGCCACGGCGCTTGGCCGCACGCTCGCGCGCCGGCGCGCACTGCTGTCGGGCAACGGCCCGGCGACACCGGCGCAGCCGGCGCTTCCCTGGGATGAAGTCGATGACGAGGATGGCGCCGAGCCGACGCAGTGGCTGGCCCAGCCCGGCCTGCCAGACGAGGAGGTCGAGCGGAGACGCCTGAGTGCGCTGATTGATCTGTCGCGCCGGGCGGCAGCCTGCTCGTCAAAGCTGGCACGCCTGCGGCGTTTCCTCGCCCGGGCCGGAGAGCCGGCGGTGGTCTTCACCGAGTATCGCGACACGCTGGAGGCCGCCGCGGTCACGCTCTCGGCGGCCTTCCGGTTGGGCGTCATCCATGGCGGCGTGCCCGCGCCGATCCGCCAGGATGTCGTCCGGCAGTTCGACGCCGGCTGCATCGACGTGCTGCTGGCGACTGACACCGCCGGCGAGGGGCTCAACCTGCACCGGCGATGCCGGCTGGTGATTGATCTCGAGCTGCCGTGGAATCCCCGCCGCCTTGAGCAACGCGTGGGCCGGGTTGACCGGCTCGGCCAGCAGCGCCGGGTCCACGCCCTTCACCTGGTTCATCGCGGGTCGGTGGAGGACCGGGTCTGGCGGCACCTCGAGCAGCGGCGCCGGCGAGCCACCGAGGTGCTGTCCGGTTGGGACGCGCCCACGGTCGACGACGTGGCGCGAACCATCTACGACGGCGTCGCCGCCCATCGGCCGTCGATCACCACCCCGTTCGCGACGCGAATGGACGGTGCGGACGACGAAGTGCGGCGCGTGTCCGGCCAGCGGCAGTGGCGGGCGCGCCTGGGCGTCGTTCGCCACGACACGGTCTTCGCCCGAGCGCGGCGCCCGTGGCAGTCCACAGCGGCCGCCGCCTTGTTTGAAGCGGTGCAGTTGGGTCCGCACGGCAGCGTGATCGAGCGGCGCATGCACGCCCGCAAGATCCTGCTTCACGGTGTGCACACCGCGGCGGCCTGGCGGGAAGTGCTCTCGTCGCTCCTGAACGCCGGCGTGGATGGCGGCGCGGACGCGCGCCTCACGGCCACGCGGCTGGCGGTGCTGGCACGGATAGATGCGGCGAGGACGCGGTTGGCGGCTCAGTCAGGGTTGCACCAGGGTTCGCTGTTCGAAGGGCGGGCGGACCATGCCGCTAACGCCGGGCGCGAACTCGCCGCCCATCTCGACCGCGCGCTGGCGAGGCGCGCCGAATCGCTGGCCGTCACCGACCTCGGTCCAGTCAACTCGCGGCTGGTAGCGATCTGGCCGCTCACATCAAGATCGTGATTGCCGGCATCGACGGCCCACTGGTGTCGCACGCCTATCTCGAGCAGCAGGTGTTGCCCTCGCTCGACCCGGTGACGACTGCGGCGTTCGAGCGGCAGGCGCTCAAGTGGTGGCGCGGCGTGACACGCCAGATCGGTCCGACCGCGGGCGCCCGCCAGGTGTTCGATGTCGCCACGGCGCCGTTACTCAACAGCCTGGGCTACTCGGTCTCGATGGTCCGGCCGGCCGGGGGCGTGTTGGTGGCACTGGCCGCTTCAGGCAGCGGCGCCACGGTGCTGGTGGTGGCGATGCCCTGGGAAATGCGCGTCGACCTGGCCTGGCGCGAGGCGGTTCCAGACGCGGCAGGCGCCGAGGCGCAGTGGGCCCTGTTGACCAATGGACGGAGCCTGCAGATCGTGGATTGCGCCAGGCCGTGGGCAAAGCAGTCGCTGCAGTTTGAGTTCGCGTCACTGCTCGCCCAGCCGGGCGGCGCACCGCTGCTCTGGTCACTGGCAGGGGCACACGCCACCGGCGGCTCCGGGCCTCAGGCGCTGCGAGAACGGGTTGACGCCTCGGCCGCGCAAGCCGCACGCGTGTGTCACGCGCTCGGCGACGGCGTGCTCACGGCCCTGCCCGCCCTGGCCTCGTCTTTGTCGGCGGGCCGAGCGCCGACACGAGCGGCGGATCCCTACGACCAGGCACTCACCGTGGTCTACCGGGTGCTGTTCCTGTTGTTCGCCGAAGCCCGCGGGCTCGTGCCGACGTGGCACGCCGTGTATCGCGAGGCCTACACCATCGACGCACTCTGTCAACGTGCGGCCGGCGCCGGTCCGTCACGCGGCCTCTGGGCAGCCCTGCAAGCCACGGCACGGCTGGCGCATGCCGGCTGCCAGGCCGGTGACCTTGACGTCACGGCGTTCAACGGCCGGTTGTTCTCGCCGCGCCATGCCCCACTCGTCGAGAAGCGACGCGTGCCGGACGAAGTGGTTCGTGCCCTGATCCTCGCACTGGCCACGGTCGACACGCCAGCGGGACGCCGGCGCATTGCCTATCATGATCTCGGTGTCGAACAGCTCGGAGCCGTCTACGAGCGGGTCCTGGAACATGAGCCGGTCGCGACCCGGTCCGGCGTGGTGTTGCAGCGCACGTCGACCGAACGAAAAGCCACCGGCAGCTTCTACACCCCTCGCTCGATCACCGAGTTCCTGGTGCGGCGGACCCTGCACCCGCTGGTCGTGGACCGGCCGGCCCGCGACATTCTTGGCCTGCGAGTAGTCGATCCCGCCATGGGCAGCGGCGCCTTTCTCGTGGCCGCCTGCCACTACCTGGCCGACCAGTGCGAGCAGGCCCTGCTGCGCGACGGTGAGTGGACGGCGAGGACGGTCTCACCAGCCGACCGCGCCGGTCTTCGCCGCCGGGTCGCCGAGCAGTGCCTGTACGGCGTCGACTTGAATCCGACGGCCGTGCAATTGGCCCGCCTCTCGTTGTGGCTGACCACCCTTGCGGCCGGCAAGCCCCTGACCTTTCTCGACCATCACCTGGCCGTCGGCAACAGCTTGATTGGTGGCCGGCTCGCCGACCTGGCAAGTCCGCCTCGACGGGGGCGGCGGCACTCGCCGGCATCCCTGCCGCTCTTTGACGATGACGCGTTGACGACTGCGGCAGAGCAAGTGCTGCCGGATCGCCTGCGCCTCGGCCTGGAGGCATCGGATTCGCTCCAGGCGGTTCGGAACAAGGAGCGGTTGTTCGATCGGCTGTCTGCGCCGGGCGGTCCATTCGCCAACTGGACCCGCGCCCTCGACGCGTGGTGCGCGGCGGCGCTGTGGCCCGGCGTCCCGCCATCACCCGCGGTGGTGACCGAGTGGCTGGCATCGCTGCTTGGCGGCGCCACCACAGTGCCGGTCGCGCAGTTGACGCGATCGCTGGCAGAGGCCGCTGCCGTCGCGGCCGACCACTCGGTCTTTCACTGGGAGCTGGCGTTTCCCGAAGTGTTCTTCGACACCGCCGGCCATCGGCGCGGCGACGGCGGTTTCGATGCGGTGCTCGGCAATCCACCCTGGGACATGCTGCGCGCCGACTCCGGATCGGCCGCCGCGCGCGGGGCCGATCGCCAGCGCGCGGTGCCGGTTCGCCGCTTCTTTCGCGACTCAGGCGTCTTCACCGCCCAGGGTCATGGCCACGCCAATCGCTATCAGTTGTTCGTCGAGCGGACCCTGCAGCTCACCAGGCCTGGCGGACGCTTCGGGCTCATTCTTCCCTCGGGCATCGGCACCGATCACGGCAGTGCGCCGCTTCGTCATCGGCTGTTCGATCGCACCGCGCTCGACACCTGGATTGGCCTCGACAACAAGGCGGGCATCTTCCCCATTCACCGCAGCGTCCGATTCGTCGTGATGGCCGCCACCAACGCCGGCCGGACCGACATGCTGCGCTTCGCGTCTGGCCTTCAGGATCCCGCCGTTCTCGATCGGTGTGCGAGCGACCCTCGCCACGACGAGGGCGCCCGGTGGCTCGGCGTGACCCGCTCCCGGCTGGCGGCGTGGGACCGCGAACATCTGACGGTGCCGGCGGTGTCATCAGCGGACGACCTGGCCATCCTGACCGCCGTTTCGGCGATCGCGCCGCCACTGGGCGACGTGCGGGGATGGCACGCGCGCTTCGGTCGCGAACTGAACGCCACCGACGACCGGGCGCACTTCGTCCCGATCCCGCGCCGGGGTCGCGGGTCGCTGTTGCCGATCGTGGCCGGCAAGCACCTGGCCCCGTTCCAGGTGCGCGATGACCTTGCGACCCTCGCCATCACCCCTCAAGCCGCCGGACGGCTGATCGATCCCGCCATCAGCTTCGCGCGCGACCGCATCGGCTATCGCGATGTCGCCGGTGCCACCAACCGGCTGACGTTGATCGCCGGCCTCGTGCCCAGGAGCGTGGTGTCGACGCACACCGTGTTCGTGTTGAAGACGCCGCTCGACCGGCAGTCGCAGTGGTGCCTGCTTGGGCTGCTCAACAGCCTGATGGCGAACTTCCTGGTGCGGCTCAACGTCACCACGCACGTCACCACCGCGCTCATGGCGAGGCTGCCCGTACCCAGGCCGGCGATGGGCTCAGCGGCGTTTGCCGACATCGCGGCGCTGGCGCGGCGGCTGGCCGGCGCCGGCATCGACTCCGCGCCTGATGCCTACGCACGCCTGAACGCCATTGCCGCCCGCCTCTACGGCATCGGCGGCGACGACTACGCCCACGTCGTCGCCAGCTTTCCCCTCCTGCCGCCGGCGCTGCGCGATCGGTGCGTTGCGGCGGAGCGCGACCTGGCCGGCTAGGACTTCACCGGCCCCGATTCCCACGCCTTGAGCACCGCGTAGAGGGTGGCCGTGATCGGCACCGGGACACCGAGCTTCTGGGCGCGGCGCACGGCCGCGCCTTGCAGCGCCTCGACCTCGATGCGCTTGCCTTGCTCGAGGTCGATCAACAACGACGACCGCGTTGTCGGCGGAATGTGGTCCATGTATTGCTTGAGCGTCGCGAACCGATCGCCGGAAATCTCAACGCCCTCCGCCTTCGCAATCGCCGCGATCTCGCGCGAGGTGGCGTAGAACATTTCCTGGACTTGCGGGTACTTCCACACGTGGCCGATCGCCAGGCGCGAAGCGCCGGTAAATCCCGAGAACGCCACCAGGTAGACGAACTTGTCCCAGATCGGCACCCGCGCGTCGGCCACCGGCGTCACCTGGATGTCGGCGGTGGCTAGAACGTCGGCGATGGCCTGGACGCGCGGCGAAATCAGGCTGCGATCGCCAAACACCTCGCCGAAGATGATCGACCGATGCACGCCGGTCTGCACGATTAGCCCGGGCCCCTCGAGCGCGGTGGCGACATAGGTCGTGCCGCCGAGCACATGGCCTTCCCCGGCCACCGCGGCCACTTCGTTCACGCTGTCGACCCCGTTCTGGAGGGTCAGCACAACCGTGTCGGGTCCGATCATCGGCACCAGCATCGGCAACGCGGTGGGGTTGTCATAGGCCTTTACCGAGACAAGGACCACATCAACGGGGCCGACCTTCGCCGTGTCACTTTCGGCACCGGCCCTCACCTCGAAATCGCCGAGCTTGGCGCTCTGGACCCGCAGGCCGGACTTGCGAATGGCCTCCAGGTGCGCCCCGCGCGCGATGAACGTCACCTCCTGCCCCGCGCGGGCCAGTTTCGCGCCGAAGTAGCCGCCGACAGCACCCGATCCCAGAATGGCGAACTTCATTGAGCCTCCGCAGAGGTTTTAGCACAGTGCTAGAATTTGCCCATGGCCGCGCGCATTACGGCGTACCTCGTAGCCTGCATCGTTGGCGTGACGCTGATAGCCGGGTTGATTGTCCGCGCGCAGCGCGCCGGCGACGACGTGGTTGATCTGATCGTGGTCAACGGCAAGGTCTATGCCGGCGGCGCCACCAGCGAGATGGGCGAGGCGATTGCGATCCGCGGCAACAAAGTTGTCCGGGTCGGCTCGAACCGCGAAATCCAGCGGTTGCGGCGCGCCCAGACCAAGGTCATCGACGCCAATGGCGGCGCCGTGGTGCCCGGATTCAACGACGCGCACGCCCACTTCATCAGCGGCGGGCTGGGGCTCGATCAAATCAACCTGCTCGAAGCCACGACCCTCGACGAGATCAAGGACTCGATCCGCGTCTGGTCCGCAGCCCATCCCGAACGGACCTGGATCACGGGCCGCGGCTGGTACTACCAGCCGTTTGCCGGCGCGCTGCCCACCCGCCAATTGCTCGACGCGCTGGTGCCGGATCGGCCCGCCTACTTGATTGCCTACGACGGCCACACCGGCTGGGCCAACAGCAGGGCGCTGAAGGCCGCCGGCATCACGCGGCGCACCAAGCCGCCCGCCAACGGCGTGATCGTGAAGGATCCGCGCACCGGCGAACCGACCGGCGCGCTCCAGGAAGCAGCCATGGCGCTGATGACCGCGGCGCCACAGCCCACCACCGAGGACAAGATCGCCGCCATTCGCGCCGGCATGGTCGAGGCGCACCGGGTGGGCATCACCAGCGTGCAGAACGCCGGCGGAACCGCCGAGGACCTGGACCTCTATGACCGGCTGCGCAAGCGCGGCGAACTGACGCTGCGCGTGTACCAGGCGCTCTCCGTAAATGGACCGGTAGGCGAAGACGAGTTGGCGCAGCTGGCGGCGATCCGCGAGCGGTTCGACGACGATCCGCTGCTGAAGACAGGTGCCGTGAAGCTGGCGGCCGACGGCGTGATTGAATCGCACACCGCGGCCATGCTGGAGCCCTATGCCAACAGGCCCGGCATCTCCGGCGATCCGCGCTTCACGGCTGAGGAACTGAACCGGACGGTGACGCGTCTCGACCGCGAAGGCTGGCAGGTCATGACCCATGCCATTGGCGACGCCGCCGTGCGCATGACCCTTGACGCGTACGAGGCTGCGGCCGGACTGAACCCGGCCCCCGAGCGCGGGCGCCGCCATCGGATCGAACACATCGAAACCATCGACCCGGCCGACATTCCCCGCTTGGGTGCACTCGGCGTGATCGCTTCCATGGAGCCCGTGCATGCCACGCCAAGCCCGACCCCTGGTGATGATGTGTGGAGCATCAACATCGGGCCGGTGCGGGCCGCCCGCGGGTGGCTGTGGAACAGCATCGTCAAGGCCGGTGGCCGGCTGGCATTCGGCAGCGACTGGCCGGTGATGACGCTGGATCCAATGATGGGGCTGCACGTGGCGGTGAACCGGACCACGGCCGAGGGGTTGCCGGAAGGCGGCTGGCTGCCCGATGAACGTCTGACCGTCCGCCAGGCGATCGATGCCTATACGAGCGATGCGGCCTGGGCATCCTACGACGACCTGCGCAAGGGCATCCTCGCGCGCGACATGCTGGCCGACCTGGTCATCTTGTCGGAGGATATTTTTGACGGTCCCACCGCCCGCCTGTCGGAGACCCTGGTCATGGTGACGATCGTCGACGGCAAGGTGGTGTACCAGCGTGAACCGCTCGACACCACCGTCGCACCGTAGCAAATGGATGATTGGGGCCAGGCCCCCGAAATCACCACACGCCGGCCGTCGGCTAGGGGAACCCTGCCACGCCGCTGTTCGTCTGATCACACGACTAACTCATGCGCAGCAAACCCCTAATTGCCCTGTTCGGGCTGGCCCTGCTCGTCACCATCATTCCGGGCCGCGTGAGCGCCCAGTCTGATCTCGATGCGTTCATGGAACGCGTGCTGGCACGCCGCGACGACAACTGGAAGAAACTCCAGCAATACGTCCTCGAAGAGAAAGAGGCCTTCGACCTCACGGGCCCGGGCGGACTGCCGCTGTGGGGCTTGCGCCGCGAATACTCCTGGTTCATCCGGCAGGGCATCTTCGTGCGCAGCCCGGTGAGGGCCAACGGCGTGACGCTGTCCGAAGCGGATCGGCGCAAGGCCGAAGACGAGTGGCTCAAGCGGGAGATCGGGCGGGAGGAGCGGCGCAAGCGGCGAGCCGAGCGCGAAAAGCAGGGACTCCCCGCCGAGCCAGACAGCCGCGCCATCGTGGTCAGCCCGGCCGGCATTGAGGTCAAGGAGGAGTTGCCGACCACCGCCTCTGACCTGCCGTCGAACATGGACGACCTGCTCAAGCAGGGTGGCGACCCGCAGTTTGTGTCGGCAGCCTACTTCCTGAAGTTCCGGTTCGAAAAGGGCCACTATGCGTTGGCCGGTCGTGAACAAGTCGATGGCCGCGTCGCGCTGAAGATTGAGTACTACCCTGGCACCGGGCTGTTCAATGAAGGCAAGTCACGGCCCAATCGGAAGGTGCGCGATCGGGAGGACGAGATCGAGGAGAAGATGAACAAGGTGTCGCTGGTCACGTTGTGGGTCGATCAGAAGACCTTCCAGATTCTCCAGTACACCTTCGACGATATCGACATGGACTTCTTCCCCGGGCGCGCGCTCATGCGGGTGAGCGACTTGAAGGCCACCATGCGGATGGGCCAGCCGTTTCCAGAAGTGTGGCTGCCGCGCAGCATCGAAATGCACTTCGGCCTCACCGTCGCGGTCGGCACGGTCGACGCCACCTATCAGGTCGAGTACCTGAACTACAAGCAAGCCGACGTCACCTACAAGATCAAATGAGGCTTGGGGCTTGCGACTTGGGGCTTGGGCCTGCCGCGATCCGCACCCTCGCCATCGCGTTCGTGTTTGCTCTCGCGACAAACGCGGCCGCGCAAACCTCGCCCGGCATCGTCAACGAAGTGCGCGTGCACGGCAATCACACGACGCCCGATGCCGATGTGCTGGCAATCGTCGGCGACGTGGTGGGCCAGGCGGCCACCGACGCGCTGGTGATTGAGGTCGCCGCCCGGCTCGAGCGAAGCGGCCGATTTGACGGCGTCGACGTTCGCAAGCGCTTTCGCTCGATCGACGACCCGAATGACATCCTCCTCATGATCGTGGTCGACGAAGTGCCGGGCATCAGCGACGACGACCTGACGCCGGGGCCCCTGAAGAAGCTCACCAGCAGCGGCATGTTCCTGCCGATTCTGCACCGCGAAGATGGCTACGGCTTTACTTATGGGGCGCGGGTGAGTTTTGTCGATCGCTTCGGGCCGCGCAGTCGCGTTTCGTTCCCGGTGACCTGGGGTGGCGAGCGCCAGGCACGGGTGCAGCTCGAACGCGGATTCGCCAGCGGCCCCATCACCCGCCTGTCCGCGCAGGCCGGCGTGGGCCGCCGCGACAACCCGCATTTTGAGATCGCCGATACCCGCAAGACCGTGGCGGGCCGGATCGAATCGTCGCTGCAGCGGTGGCTCCGGCTGTCCGCCAGCGCCCGGGTCGATGCCATCAGGTTCGGCGATCTTGACGACCGGCTGGTGACGGTTGGCGGCGAGGTCGCCGTCGACACCCGGGTGGATCCGGCCTTTCCACGCAACGCCGTGCACGCCACGTTCGGCCTCGAACGGCTCACCTTCGACGCCGGCCAGGCCTCTCGCCGGACCGCCGATTTGCGCGGCTACCTGGGCCTGGTCGGACAAAGCGTGCTGGCCGTTCGCGCGCTGTCGGTGACGGCCACCGCGCCGCTGCCTGACTATGAGAAGGGCCTGCTCGGTGGCGGGACGACCATTCGTGGCTACGACGCGGGCTATCGCGCGCAAGACAACCTGGCCGTCGCCACCGCTGAGCTTCGCGTGCCGCTGACAACCCCGTTGTCGATCGGCCGGTTCGGCCTCAAGGCGTTTGTTGACGCCGGCGCGGCCTACCCGCACGGGGAAAGGGCGCGCAACCAGAAGCTGGTCCACGGCTACGGTGGCGGCGCCTACCTGCACCTGACCATCCTCAGCCTCGCCCTTGATGTCGCCCGCGCCCACGAAACCGGCAACGTCCGCTGGCACTTCGGCATGGGCGTGACTTTTCAGTAGCATCCGGCGCCAGCCGGATTAGACTGCGCGGCAGGAGATCGCCATGAGCCGACTGAATGCGCTCAGACTTGCCGTTGCCGCCGGTCTCGTCGCCTCACTGATGGGCGGCGCCCTGCTCGCGTCGCCAAAGTCGGCGGCCGCGATGGCCACAGCAGCCAGCCAGTTCCTGGCGTCGCTGTCACCCGACCAGCGCGCGAAGGCCGGGTTTGCCTTCACTGACGACGAGCGCTTGCGCTGGCACTTCATTCCCAACGAGATGTTCCCGCGCAAGGGCCTCATGCTCAAGGAAATGAGCGAGGACCAGCGCCGACTCGCCCACGGCCTGCTGCGAACCGCGCTCAGCACCCGCGGCTATACCAAGGTGACCGCGATCTTCCAGCTCGAAGACATCCTCCAGGTGATGGAGGCGGGCGGCCGCTTTGCCCGCAACAAGGAGGAGTACCTGTTCTCGGTATTTGGCACGCCGGGGCCGAAGGGCGCGTGGGGCTGGCGCGTCGAGGGCCACCACGTGTCGCTGCGCCTCACGATCCACGATGGGTCGATCAGCAATCAGGTGGCCAGCTCGCCGATGTTCCTCGGCAGCAACCCGGCCGAGGTCCGCGACGGCGCGCAAAAGGGATTGCGCATTCTCGGCGAGGAGGAGGACGCCGCCCGCGCGCTGGTCGAGGCGCTGTCGGCCGAGCAGCGGCGCCTTGCGATCACCGCCGCCGTGGCGCCCACCGACATCCTCACCATGAACCAGAACGCCATTACGCCGCTGCCGGACGAGGGAATCCTGTATTCGGCGCTGCTCCCGGCGCAGCAGGAACTGCTCCGGCGGGTGATCGCGACCTACACCGACACGATGGAGGCCGACGTCGCCGCCGAACGCATGCGCGTCGCCACCCGCGAGGGCCTGGACAAGTTGCGCTTTGCGTGGGCGGGTTCCATCGAGAAGGGCCAGAAGCACTATTACCGGATCCAGGGTCCGACCTTCCTGATCGAGTTCGACAACACCCAGAACAACGGCAACCACGTGCACTCAGTGTGGCGGGACTTTAGCGGTGACTTCGGCCGGGACATCCTACGCGAACACCTGGCAGCATTCGCTCACTAACCTAAAACTGAAACTCACACTGAAACTTCCAACTTCCAACTTTCAACTTTCAACTCACCACCGCAGCACCCTCCGCCCGCGCCAGATCGGCCCTTCGGTGACAAACTGCCACTCCGGGTTCTGCGTGACATCACGCAGCGCCTCAAGCACACCGTCGAAGACCGGTAGCGCCTCGTCGTCGCACTCGAAGTAGGTGATGAAGTCGAACTCACCGGGCCGCTGGTAGCCGTCGGGGTTGTGGTAGACCCGCCGGAACAGTGAGGGAATGCCCTGCTCGGCGGCTACCGCGTGCCCTTTGACCGGGCAGCCGCTCGCCTGGTCGACATGCGGATAGAAGTAGGCGTGACGCTCGAGCGGGCTCTTCTGCCACCACTCAGCGGTCTTCCGGATCGGGACGATGACGGCATTGCGGCTGGCGCGGCCCGACCGGCGCGCCGGCGCCCCCTTGTTGGTGTAGTGGGCCATCTCGGGACTGGTGTAGCGCGGCGTGCGCACCGCACCGTCAAGCGGCAGCACGTCGGCGGCATCGCCAATCCGGCGGCGCAGCTCGTCTTCGATTTCCTGCAGGCGCGGCCGGTACTTGCTCGACACCTGCACCAGGTGCCGGGCCTTGTTGATGCAGGGCCCGACGCAGGTGGGTGCCGGCTCGGGCAGCTCGCCATCGCGCACGAAGAACTGGATGGTCTCGAACGGGTGAGCCTGGGTCTCGCGACTGTCGTCGATGTCGAAGTCGTTGAAGAAGCCACGCGCCAGGTGGCCGCCCGCGGTCCTCAGCCGGGCGCCGTGGGCGTCGTCCTCGGCACGGGCCATCACGAACAGAAACTTCGAGTAGGCCAGGTTGGCTCCCACACCGTTTCCGTTTCCTTGACCCTGGCCGCAGCCTCCGTTCTGTCCCATGACAGACCGGCTATCGGTTTCTACCGCGACCGGCTGTATGAGCCGGGGCAATAACGTGCAATAACGTGAATCGTGCTTGGGTGCTCAGGCGCCAAGGATGAAGCGCTCGATGGCCTGGGCCAGTCCGGCGTCGTCATTGGAGCCGGTCTGGTGAAAGCCGGCGTCCTTGAGTTCCGGTTCGGCGTTACCCATCACGACCCCGATGCCCGCCCACTCCAGCATGTCGCGATCGTTGTGGTTGTCGCCGACGGCCATCACGTCACCCTGCGCGATCCCGAACTGGCCGGCGACTTCCGCCAGCCCGGTGCCCTTGGTCGTGCCGGCGGCGCAGACGTCGACCAGCGAAAAGTCGCGCTGCGGGTACTCAGTGAGGGTCACCTCGAGGTGAGCGGCGACCACCTGCGCCGACAGGTGGGCCTGGATGGCGCGCATGGCCCGCACGCCACCATTGAACGTGACCTGGACGGGGTCCTCGCTGACCGCGTCCTCCAGCCGGTCGACTGCCTGGATGATGGCGGCATTGCGCCGCATGAATCCGGCGCGATTGGGATGGCTCCAGTCCATGCGGTCGTACACCAGCTGGCCGGCGGCGGGCCGATCGAACACGCACGCCGCGTCGGGCCGCCACTCGAGAGTGGCGGCGAGCACGTCGCGCGCCACGGCCTGCGGCAGCAGCCGGCGCAGCAGGGTGTCACCCGAGCGCGTGCGGGCAATCGCCCCGTTGTAGACCAGCAGGGTCAGGTCGTCGGGCAGGGCCTCGAGCGCCTGCAGCGCGAAGTGGAAACTGCGGCCGGTGGCGATGACGATGCGGACCCCGGCCGCGGCGGCGCGATCAATGGCGGCGCGATTGGCCGGTGGCACACGGCCGGTGCTGTCGAGCAGAGTGCCGTCGATGTCGATGGCGAGCAGCCGGATCAATGGCTACTTGATCCGCTTCAGGAAGGCGGCGTAGGCGACGGCGTCCTGCTTCTTGAAGTGGGCGGCAAACTCGTTGCCGATCGCCTCAAGGTGCTGCAAGTAGCGGGGATCCTGGTAGGCCTCGCGCATCGAGGGCAGGTAGTCGCGCACTCGCTCCCACACCAGCAGCAGCTCGCGGCCGCTTTGAAAGAACAGCTCTTTGTTGAGCACGCCTGATGTCATGAATGACGCCACCAGATCCCAGTACGACGTGACCATGCGAACCGAGGCATTCTCGTCGCTGCCGCCGGGGGCCAGCTTGAGCAGCTCGTCGTAGCTCTTGGCCTTGCAGGTGGCGGTAAACCAGGCGCGGGCCTTCCGCATGCGCTCTTCGCGTCGCATTTCGTACAGGCGCAGGATCAGGTTGGCATCGTCATAGGTCGGTTTTTGCATCATTTTTTCGTCTCGTTCGCGGGCGCACGGCCCTGATAAAGTAAGAAGGTTATGAACCCGTGGGACCAGTTTACCGGGGCCAATGCGGGGTATGTCTACGAGTTGTTCGAGCGCTACCAGCGCGATCCCTCGTCGGTGGACGAGGCGACCCGCCGGGCGTTTGCTACCTGGACGCCCGCCTTCCCCCACGACCAACCAGCTGAGCGCCGGCCCGGGCCCGGGAGCACCGCGAACCGTGACACGGTATCGCCTGACCTGCAGGCCGGCATTGCCGCCTTCACGCTGGCCGGCAACATCCGCCGGTTCGGCCATCTTGCCGCCCGCCTCGACCCGCTGGGCTTCTACGATCCGATCGGCGATCCGTCACTGGCGGCGCAATCGCTCGGGCTGACCAACGGCGTGCTGGAGCAGTTGCCGGCGTCGATCGTGTCAGGGCCGGTGGCCAGCGGGGCCGCCAACGCCCTGGAGGCGATTGAGCGCCTGCGCGCGATCTACTGCTCGACCACCGGCCACGATTACAGCCATGTGTTCGTCCCCGAGGAACGCGTCTGGCTGCGCGAGGTCGTGGAGTCGGGCCGGTATCGGCCGCCGGTCGACCCCATTGATGCGGTCAAGCTGCTCGATCGCATTACCGAAGTGGAGACCTTCGAGCGCTTCCTGCACCGGACCTTCCCGGGCAAGACGCGCTTCTCGATTGAAGGCCTCGACATGATGATGCCGATCATCGACGAGATCATCCACGACGCGGCCGAGGGCGGCGTCCAGCACGTGATGATCGCGATGGCGCACCGCGGCCGCCTGAACGTGCTCGCGCACATCCTGCAGAAGCCGTACAGCCAGATCCTCGCCGAGTTCAAGGACCCGGTCTTCTCGAAGCAGCTCCGCGTCGACCTGGGCTGGATGGGCGACGTGAAATATCACGCCGGCGCCCGCGTCGAAGCGCGGCCCGACGGCTTGCCCAAGCACGTGGTCGTCTCAATGCCGCCCAACCCGAGTCACCTGGAAGCGGTGGATCCGGTGTTGATCGGCATGGCGCGCGCGGCCGCGACGTCCGTGGACCACCGCGGACCGGCCGTGGTCGACAAGGGAAAGGTGCTGGCGATCCTCATCCACGGCGACTCGGCGTTCCCGGGCCAGGGGGTGGTCGCCGAGACCTTGAACCTGTCGCGGCTCGATGGCTACGACGTCGGCGGCACGATCCACATCATCGCCAACAACCAGCTGGGCTTCACCACCGATCCGGAAGAGTCGTTCAGTACCAGCTACGCCAGCGGCCTGGCGCGCGGCTTCAAGATTCCGATCACCCACGTCAACGCCGACGATCCGGTCGCCTGCATCGAGGCCGCCCGCCTGGCGATCGCCTATCGGCAGCGCTTCCAGCTCGACTACCTGATCGACCTGGTGGGCTACCGCCGCTACGGACATAACGAGGGCGACGAGCCGGCGTTCACGCAGCCGGCGGTCTATCAAATCGTCTCCGGACATCCGACCGTGCGCGAGCAGTACGCCCAAGCGCTGGTTGAGGCCGGCCAGATCACGTCGGCGCAGGCCGACGACCTGGTGAAGGCGCGCATGGCGGCGCTCGAGCAGGCCTATGCCGCCGTCAAGCCGGACCAGGACTACATCCCGCCAGTGCCGGAGGTGCCGCCGAGCGGTGCGGCGACCAAGGCACGAACCGCCCTGCCTCTCGCCCGTCTCGAAGCGCTCAACGCCGGGCTGTTGCAGCTCCCGGAGGGATTCACCGTGCACCGCAAGCTTGAGCGCGGGCGGGAACGGCGCCGGGCGATGTTTGCCGATCCGGCCGAGCGCTCGATCGACTGGGCGGCGGCCGAAGAGCTGGCGCTGGCGTCGATCCTGTCCGACGGCATCGCCATCCGCTTCACCGGCGAAGATGTGGAGCGCGGCACCTTCAGCCACCGTCATGCGGTCTATCACGACGCCGTCAGCGGCGCCGAGCACGTGCCGCTGCAGGCGCTCGGCCAGGCGGCCGCGGCGTTCGAGATCCGCAACAGTCCGCTGAGCGAGTACGCCTGCGTGGGCTTCGAACTCGGTTACAGCTTGCAGGAACCCGGCCGGCTCGTGCTGTGGGAAGCGCAGTACGGGGACTTCATCAACGGCGCGCAGATCATCCTCGATGAGTACCTGACGTCGAGCCGGGCCAAGTGGGGCATGTCGCCGTCGTTGGTGCTGTTGCTGCCCCACGGCTACGAGGGGCAGGGGCCGGACCATTCGAGCGCGCGGCTCGAACGGTTCCTGAATGCCGCCGCCGACACCAACATGCGCGTGGTCAACTGCACGACCGCCGCGCAGTACTTCCATGTGCTGCGGCGGCAGGCCCTGCTGCTCACGACCGATCCGCTGCCGCTGATCGTGATGACGCCCAAGAGCCTGCTGCGTCACGGCTTCACCGCGTCGGCCCCGGCCGAACTGGCGACCGGCAAGTTCCAGCAGGTGATCGACGACGAGCTGAGCCCGGCGCAGGCCGGGAAGGTGCGGCGCCTGGTGCTCTGCAGCGGGAAGGTCGCAGTCGACCTGTTGACCAGCGAGCAGCGCCAGGGCAATCCGAACGTGGCGATCGCCCGCGTGGAACAGCTCTACCCGTTTCCCGAGGCGGCCATCAACGAGACGCTGGCGCGTTATCCGAAACTCCGCGAGATCTGCTGGGTCCAGGAAGAGCCGGAGAACATGGGGGCGTGGGAGTTCGTGCGCCCGCAGCTTGAAGAACTGGCCGGCGGCCGCTGGCCGCTGCGCTATATCGGCCGGGCCCGCAATTCGAGCCCGTCGGAAGGCTCGTCGAGCTGGCATGCGGCGAACCAGCGCGCGATTGTCGAACAGGCCTTCGAAGCGAAGGCCGAACCCAGGGAACTCGATCGCGTCCTGTCGAAACAGGTCTAGGAAATATGGCAACCAACATCGTGGTACCGGAACTTGGCGAGTCGGTGGTCGAAGCGCGCGTCGCGAAGTGGCTGAAGCAGCCCGGCGACAGCGTGATCGCCGGCGATGCGCTCGTGGAACTCGAAACCGAGAAGATCGACCTCGAGGTGAGCGCGGACCGGGCCGGCGTCCTCGGCGCCATCAAACACCAGGAAGGCGCCGACGTGAAGGTGGGCGAGGTGCTGGCGGTCCTGGAGGAAGCCGGCACCGCGTCTGAGGTGTCCGCCTCCGCGGCCGCAGGCCGCTCCGGCGAGACCTCGCCGAAGCTCGCCAGTAGCCCGGCGAGCGAAGGCGGGTCAAAGGGTGATGTGCCGGAGGTGCCCAGTGCTGCGGCCACGGACCGAAAAGCCACACCTGCGGCCAAGAACGCCGCGAAGATTCACGATGTGAAGCTGGATTCCGTGCAGACGTCCGGTTCACGGGTCACCAAGCAGGACGTGCTGAAAGCCAGCGCACCGGCGGCCGCACCCAAGGCACCCACCCCGGCACCCAAGGCACCGTCCGCACCCAAGGCGCCGGTGATGGGCGACCGCGGTGAAACCCGCGAGCGCATGAGCAAGCGGCGAGCGACCATCGCCAGGCGCCTGGTGGAGGCGCAGCAGACCGCGGCGATGCTGACCACGTTCAACGAAGTGGACATGACTGCGCTGATGGCGTTGCGCGAGCGGCGCAAGGAAGCGTTCCTCAAGAAGCATGGCGTCAGCGTCGGTATCGCCTCGTTCTTCGTCCAGGCCGCGATTGGCGCGCTCAAGGCCTTTCCGCAAATCAATGCCGAGATCCAGGGCGACGAGATCGTCCTCAAGCAGTACTACGACATCGGCATGGCGGTCGGTGCCGAGGGCGGCCTGGTGGTGCCGGTGCTGCGAGACGCCGACCGGATGGGCTTTGCCGGCATTGAGCTGGGCATCCGCGACTTCGCCGCCCGCGCCAAGGATGGATCGCTGACCCTCGACGACCTGAAGGGCGGCACGTTCACCATTACCAATGGCGGCGTGTTCGGCTCGCTGATGAGCACGCCTATTCTCAATCCGCCGCAGGTTGGCATTCTCGGTTTGCACAAGATCGCCGACCGTGCCGTGCCGATCAACGGCCAGGTCGTGATCCGGCCCATGATGTACCTGGCCTTGAGCTACGACCACCGGCTGGTGGATGGCCGTGAAGCGGTGCAGTTCCTCGTCAAGATCAAGGAATACATCGAAGACCCGGCCTGGATGCTGCTCGACGCGTAGAATGGCCGGAGGATGGCGCGAACAGCAACCGGCCGGCCGCTCACGCGGCAAATCGCCCAGCGTGACGCCGGCCGCGGCCTGCTGATTGCGTTCGAGGGCGCGGACGGCTCGGGCAAGACCACCCAGCGCAAGCTGCTTCAGCGGTGGCTTGAGAGCCGCGGCAACGAGGTCGTCTCGACCCGCTGGGCCTCGTCGCCACTGATCAAGCCGCTGCTCAAGTCCCGCAAGCGCGTGCGCACACTGTCGACCGAGGAGTACTCGTTGCTGCATGCCGTCGATTTCCGGCACCGCATCGAGACGTCAATCCTGCCGGCTTTGTGGGCCGGCAAGACCGTGCTGGCCGACCGTTACCTCTTCACGGCGCTGGCGCGCGACGCCGCCCGGGGGCTCGACCTCGACTGGCTGCTGCATGCCTATTCCCCGCTGCTCTGGCCGGATCTGGTGATCTACTTTTCGATGACCCCGGAGGATTCGCAGCGCCGCATCGCCTCGACCCGCTCGCCGGGTTTCTACGAGGCAGGCCAGGACGTGACCGGCATCGACGATCCGCTGGCCAGCTACGGCCGCTTCGTCGATCGCGTGGTCACCGAGTACGAGAACCTGGCCACGGTATTCAAGTTCGTCACCGTCGACGCCAGCGAGGCCGTCTACCAACAGCACAAACGGGTGCGCGAGCTGGTCGAATCCGCCGCGAAGCGGCCCTGGCCGGTGTTCAGCAAGGACGCATTGGAAGAATGGCTGCGACAACCAAACACCCCGCCCGCCTGATTGCCGTCGATGGCTCGCGCGGCGCCGACGTCGCCAGGTCGGCCGACCATCTGGCCACCGCGCTGCGCGACCGCGGCGTCACGTGTGTCATCAGCCGCTGGGACGCGTCGGGGCTGTTCGGTGAACTGGCGCAGGCCGGGGCCAGCGCCACCGCCTCACCTCGCACTCTTTCGTTGGTCTACGCCGCCGACCTCGCCTTCCGTCTGCGCTGGGAGATTCGCGCCGCCCTCGCATCCGGCCAGGTGGTGATCGCCGCGCCATACGTCGAAACCGCGGTCGCCCTTGGTGCCGGTTGCGGACTGCCGGAGCAGTGGTTGCGGGAGCTCTTGCGATTTGCGGCGCCGCCTGACCTTTACGGCCTGGCGCGCGAACGCAAGCTTGACCGCGGCTGGAAGCCACGGCTCGATCGGGGATATCCGGAATACTGCGCCGCCCTCACCGGGCCGGCGACGCGCAGGCGGCCGGCCCGTTCGCGCGCCGCGGTGATCGCCAGGCTGGAGTCGGCGCCGGGGCGGCCGATCTATGCCCTGGCCGGTGATGGGATCGACAAGGCGGCCACGGCCGTCATTGGCAACCCTCCGGGCGCGTCGTCCCCACGGTCTTCGCGACCTCGCACCGCACGTAAGTAACCCGAGCCGGCGTGAACGCCAGCATCACGCCGCGAGCGGCCTCGTGTTCGGCATTGGTGTACGGCTTGACCGGGTCGGTCTGCATCGCCTCCGCGATCATCGCCAACTGGCGCTCGACCTCCGCCGCCATCCACTGGCTGGCATCGCTGGCAGCCTCCTGCAGCACGCTGAAATACTGTTCGCTGAATACCGGGAACTGGAGGACGGTCCGCGTCAGGAGGTTGTCGCTGAGCCGGGTCGTGATCTGGAAGTCGGGCGCTAGAAACGCGTTGTCCTCGTCCCAGGCAATGAAGACGTGCGTCGTGCTGTCCTCTAACCGGTAGAAGTAGAAGTTGTTCATCCCGTCGTAGCCGTTGAAGCCGTCGTTTTGTGCCACGAAATTCTGGACCGCGATGTAGCGGACAAACGCCGGGAGATCGAGCAGGGCGCCGACCGTGCTCACGTAGCTGTCTGACGAGACCGTGTTGACCAGCCGCACCAGCTCCTCGATCGGCCCCCAGATGGTCGCGTCGCTCTTGGTCTCGTTGGTCTTGATGTCGAATCGTTCCTTGTAGGGCTCGAGATCGGGACCTGGGTAGTCGAACCGCCACGGGCTGCCGAGCACGTAGTTATATTCAAAGAGATAGCCGTCGTTCTGGAGGTTGTCGCCGATGCTGCCAAACGCCCGGCCCAACATCGTCTTGTCGACCGATTCGACCAGCGCGTAGAGGCCGGCGTAGCTGCCGTTGACATACAGGCGCGTGTGCGTTTCGCGCGGTGCGGGAATGCCCAGGCGGGCGAAGAAACGCATCGCCACGGTCTCCCTTACACCTGAGGCGTCCTGGGTGAGGTTGTCGAGCACGAACGACTTGAGTCCGAGAAACGTCTGGTCGGTCGCGTAGCGATCGAAGTCGATGCGCAGGCCGGGCTTGGTGCCGCTGCGCGACCCGAGGCCCCGCGAGCGCACGCCGACATTGCGGACTGTCTGGCCATTCCAGGTCACGTCCACCGGATAGTAGGTGTTCTCCTGGAAGGCGGCCTTGAGCTTGGACCAGTCCGACGAATTCATCCACAGGTCGACCCGCTGCAGGGTTTCCGGGTTGAAGAAATCATCGGCGGTCTGTGCCGCGGCACCGCCCGACGTGCACACCAGCACCGCCACGGCCAGGAGCCACCGGTGGGGCGTCGTCATCTGCCTATCCTGAGGGAATCAGAAGACAACTTGCAACCTCACAAGCCCGGACCAATACGAGGCGGTCCCCGGCTCGGGTGAGCGCGCTTTGTCGGCGAACTCCTCGTGAATGGCGTTGGTTATCACGCGTACCCAGCGGTTCGGCATCCAGTTCACGCCCAGCGTCCACACCTGGTCGGAGTTCGGCAGCAGAAAATCGGCGCGGGGATTGGTAAAGGCCGTGCCGGTAGTGGCCGCACTGCGCAACTCCAACTGATCGTAGCGCGCGCCCAGCTCGATGGCGCCGACTCCGCCCTGAAACAACGGGCGGCGCGGTGAGACATTGCCGCCCTTGCTTTCGCCGGTCACAAACCAGGTGCCGCTCACGTACCAGCCGGTCGCGATCAGGTCTGACAAATCCTCATTGCGGTTGCTTTGACCAAGCCGTTGCTCGCGCGACTGCATCCACTCCGCCTTCAGGCCGGTCGGTCCGGGCGTCCACTCGAACTGCGCACCGAAGCGTTGACGCCGGCCCTTGACGTAGACCGGATCAAAGAAGTTCGCAGTCCCCCACGCCGATTCGCCGCGCAGGCTGTTCAACCCTTCGGGCACGGCGGCATTGGTGTAGGCGACGCCGAAACTCGCGCTCTGGAACCGGCGAGGAACCGGCAGGGCACGCAGCAGTTCGCCGGTCAGGCGCGCCGCGTACGACGGACCGACGTGCGCCGGATCGTCGCCGGTGTCGACAAACTGCGGCTCCTTCAGCTCCCCGTTGTCGCCATCGTCGTCGAACACGCCGGCCTCGTAGCCAAGACGGCCAACTTCGCCGTAGGCCATGACGCCACGGTCGCGCGCCGGCGCGATGGTCGATGATGCCAGGCTGCGATTGGCGAAATCGAGGTCGGTGGTGCCGGTGTTCTGCTCCAGTCCGAACGGCATCTTGAACCGGCCGGCCTTGACGCGAAGGACGTCGAACGTGGACCAGTTGAGGTAGACGTCCTTCCAGTCGCCGAACTTGCCGTCCTGGTCGATGGCCCGCTCGATCTCGTAGTCGAAGTGCCTGGTGAGATCGCCCTTGAGCCCGACGCGCGCCGTGCGGAAGTCGTAGACCTCTTCGTCGATCTCGGGATCGAACCGGCGCCAGTCCAGCTGCAGCTTGGCCCGGATCTCCAGTGTGATGTCGTCGCCGAACACGAGCTTTGGCCGGTTGTCCCAGACCAGGCCGCGCGGGTCCTGCGCCGCCGCGCGAGTGGCAGCGCCAAGCACCAACATCGTCAACAGAATCGTCCTCATGCGATGCGGTCTCCGGGCAAGTGCGCCGCGGCCGCCCCGGCGCGCGCGCTCAGTTGTTGATACGCCGTCGTGAGACGCCTGACCAGGGCCGGCTCCTCGATGATTACTGAGACCTCGCGGCGAAAGTCGAGGCTTAAGGTCGACAGCGCCGTGCTGCCCAGGACGGCACGCTGGCCATCGATGATCATCATCTTGCCGTGCGGCTCGATGGCGCCCATCGGGTGGCGGCCGATCACCGACACGAGAACGCCGTCGTTGCGGCGTTCGCGCAGCAGGCCGACGAGGTCGGGGTCCGACAGTTTGTGATCGAGGATCTGGATGCTGCGGCCGGCGCCGGCAATCAGCCGGTGGATCTCGGGCCGCGACCGTTCCGGTCCGATGATCAAGCGGTTGCTGATCGGCCGCCGGGACGGCAGCGGCTGGCCGGCGGCATCGGCGCGAAACAGGGTCAGCAGGCCTTTGATCACGGCCGGATCCGGCGTCACCAGGACCGCGTCCCAGGTGCGGGAGAAACACTTGCGGGTCGGGTTGAGCGTGGTGACCACCGCGGTGGACTCGTCGGCCACCAGGTACTTGGCGTGATACTTGACCACCGGATCACCGTAGCGAGTGACGATCGCGCCCATTTCCTCGAGGGCGCCCCACAACTTCTTGAGGCGCTTCTTCCCGCCCTTGGCGCGCTTGGTCAGGATGGCCTCGACCTCGCAGCCGCGTTCGAGCGCGCTCGCCAGGGCATCGAGCACCGAGAAATCGTCGCAGCGAAACAGCGACAGCACGAGGCGCCGCCTCGCGCCAGCGATGACGCGCAGCAACGCGGCCTTGCGTTCGGCCGGGTCGAGAACCAGGGTCTCCCTGGCGGCGGCAACCGGACCGACCGACGCCACGCGCGGGCTACCCGCGCTTGGGCGCCGACCAGGAGACATTCTTGATGCCCTTCTTGCCATCGCCCATCAGTTGGACGCTCAACTCCTCGAGCGAATCGGTCGGCCTCAAGGTCGTCAGATACTTGGCGGTCGCTTCGTCGCCCTGCGACACTTCGCGCGGCTCGAAGCCAATGCCGTTGACCGCAAACACCTGGTAGACGTGCGCGGTGGGAAACTCGCGATCCTCCGACACAATCTCCACCATCATGGTTCGCGGCCGGTCGGAGCTGAAAATATTGAGGATGGGGATCATCGCGCACAGAAAGAGTGTGCCCATGCCGGCGACGGCCAGCGCGCCCAGACCGGCCGCCATGCCCAGGCCCATCAGGATGAACAGGATGGTGATGTCGCGCGCATCTTCGACCGGCGTGCGAAAGCGGATGATGCTGGCCGCTCCGGCAATGCCAAAGGCGCGGGCCACCGAATTGCCGATGATGATCATCATGAGCGCGCCGGCGATACAAAGCAGTACTTGCGCCTGATCGAGCGCCGGGTTGGCGCTCTTCTCGACGCGGTACTGGCGATGCACCACGGTTACGAGCATGCCGATGACTGCCGCCGCGACCAGCTTGGCGAGCTCAAAGAGCGGGTTGGCCATCAAGTTGGTGGGTTGCGGCTGGCCGGCTTGGCCAAGGAACGACGTGCCGGGCAGGACGACCCCTTCCAGCCCCAGGTCGGGCCACGCCACACCAACGCCGACCAGGGCCAGACCGACCGCGGCAACCGCCAGACCCGACCAGATCCGTTCCCACGGCACCGTCTTGCTCTTGGCCTCCACCAGCGTGTCGACCACTTCCAGCACGTTGGTCAGTAGCGACAGCTCCAGCAGCTCGCGCACCTGAGGGTTGGGAGATACCAGCGTGAACCGGCGGGTGAGGCGCTGAGCCGTGGTGTGTCCGCGCACCAGCGCGCGAATGCCGGCGCTGTCGGCCGATGGGACGCCGCGCAGGTCAATCACGACGTGGGCAAACCCCGACTTGAAGACCGCTTGAATCTGGCCCTCAAGCTCCTCCGCCCGGCCGCCGGCAACCAGCGGTTCCTGCGGCGAGAGCACGATACGGTGCGACTTTGAGTGCTTCTCGGTGGTCATCCTGCCCTGCCGCCAGGGTGGCGGAACGGTACCACGTATGGAGCTATAGATAAAAGCCTGACGTCGGTCAGGGCGCAGGGCAAGGCGGGCGGATTCGTTGTTCTTGCGATCGGACCGCCGGGCAGGTCACGATATCAGGATGACCCGACTGCTTTCGACCGTCGCGATAATGATGGCCATGGGATGGACGCTCGCGGCGCAGCGTCCCGCCGTCCCTACCGTTCCACCGCCCGCCGACGTCGCCAAGCCACCCGCCGACGCGATAAAGACCGCGTCGGGACTAAGCTCCAAGGTTCTGACTCAGGGAAAGGGCACGGCCAGGCCCGGCGCCACTGACTTGGTGACCGTCCACTACACGGGCTGGACCACCGACGGCAAGATGTTTGACAGCTCGCTGTCTTCGCCCGCGCCCGCCACATTCCCCCTGGATCGCTTGATCAAGGGCTGGGGCGAAGGCCTGCAGCTCATGGTCGCCGGCGAGAAGCGACGCCTCTGGATTCCCCAGAATCTGGCCTACGCAGGGCAGGCCCAGCGCCCGGCCGGCATGCTCGTGTTCGACATCGAACTCATCGAGTTCAGCCCGTCGCCCAGCACGCCGCCGCCCGATGTCGCGGCGCCACCGAGCGACGCTAAGCGCACGGCCTCGGGGCTGGCCTACAAGTCGCTTCGGCCTGGCAAGGGCGGACCCAAACCGGTGAAGAGCAGTGATGTCACGGTGCACTACACCGGCTGGACCACCGACGGAAAGATGTTCGACAGCTCAGTAGCGAGCGGACGGCCTGCCACCTTCGGTCTCGGCGAGGTCATTGAAGGCTGGACCGAAGGGGTCCAGTTGATGACGGTCGGCGAGAAAATGCGCTTCTGGATCCCCGAGCGCCTGGCCTACAAGGGTGAGCGCGCGCCTCGCGGCCTGCTGGTTTTCGACGTCGAACTGATCGCCATCAAGTAGCTTCAGAAAAGGGTGCCGAAGCGCCAGCCGGGCACTTTGGCACCCTTTTTCCCACCTTTTCGTGTTCCAAAATGAAGATCGGCTCCTGAAACGGAACATATACAGCTAACGTGTTTGTTATGTTGTAGTTAGCTTTATTATCTCGCTCAAATCAAGCGCTCTGTGTTCCGTTCGTGCATTTCCACGGCTTCTGTCAGCTAACGTCGCTCAGAGAACTGTGGGCTGAACGGACAGAAAACACGAGCAAAAGGCCATTCAAAGCGACTCTATATGACATTGGTGACGATTCTATGCCTGTTGGCCTCAGACTTGCTCTAGACTTGGCACCATGCGATTCACGCTCACGTCCCCCAATGCCCGGAAGAAAGCGGTTTGGGGCCGTTCCATGCTCCTGGCTCTGCTCGCGGCACTGATTGCAGCTCCTGCCGCCGCGCAGACCAGCACGACCGACGTCACCGCTAAGTTCGATGATGCCGTTCGTGAAGCGTGGAGTACCGGCTCCTTCTCCCGGGTCATCATGAAATTCGCGACCAAGGAAGACCGCGACCGCGCGGCCGGGGAGCTTCTGAATAAGGGCGCCGCCGTCCGCGTGCTTGACGACGACGAGACGCCGTCGCTCAACGTGTTCGCGAGTCCGGCCGCGTTCGGCACCGTCGACTACGCGGATCGCATCTCCTACGATGCGCCCGTGCAGGTGGCGGCCGCGACCGCCGCGCCTGTGCGTGCGAAGTTTGTTCGCGGCCTGGGCGCCAAGATCGCCAAGGCCAACTACAACCGCCCCGGCACTGGCGTGACCGTCGCCGTCATCGACTCCGGCTTCAAGCCGCACCCTGACATCGCGCCCGCCCGCATCCTGAAGTTCAAGGATTTCGTGACCGGCGGCTCGGCGCAGGTCGACGGTTGCGGCCACGGCACGCACGTCGCCGGCATCATTGGTGGCAGCGGCCTCGCCTCGGACGGCGACTTCAGCGGCGTCGCCGACGAGACCAACCTCGTCGTCGTTCGCGTGCTCGGCGACGACTGCTCGGGCAAGACCAGCGACGTCATCGACGCGCTCAATTGGGTCTACAAGAACCGCAACAACTACGGCGGCATCCGGGTGGTCAACCTGTCGCTCGGTCACCCCATCTTCGAGCCGTCTTCGTCGGACCCGATGGTCAAGGCCGTCCAGAAGCTCGCTGAAGCGGGCGTGGTGGTCGTGACGGCCGCCGGCAACATGGGCGTCAACCCCAAGACCGGCAAGATTGGCTACGGCGGCGTTGGCGTGCCCTGCAACGCGCCACGCGCCATCTGCGTGGGCTCGGGTGACACCAAGAACACCGACGGCTTCGACGACGACCGCGTGGCTGACTACAGTTCGCGCGGTCCCTCGCGCTTCGACCTGCTCGCCAAGCCTGACCTGGTGGCCACCGGCCACAAGGTCATCTCGCTGTCGGCGCCGGGCAGCTACCTCTACAACACCTATCCCGCGCTGCGCGTGACCGGTGGCTACGAGGGTGCCAATACGCCGGCGCAGTACATGACGCTCAGCGGCACCAGCATGGCATCGCCGATGGCGGCGGGCACGGCGGCGTTGATGCTTGGCGCCAACCCCAAGCTGCAGGTCAACACCGTGAAGATGATCATGCAGTACACCTCGCGGGTGATGCCCGGCGTGGATGCGCTGTCGCAGGGCTCGGGATACCTCAATGCGCTCGGCGCCACCCGCCTGGCCGCGATGATCAACCCCAAGGCGAAGGTTGGCGCCTACTGGCTGCGCCGCGGGTCGGTCCCCGGCGTCAACGAAGACATGAACGGCCAGACCGTGAAGTGGGGCAAACGCATCATCTGGGGCGACCGCTTCATCAAGGGTGACGCGGCTTACATCCACATGTCGCGCTGGGACGACAACATCGTCTGGGGCATGGACGCGCTGCTCGACAACATCGTGTGGGGCAACTGCGCCGAAGGTTGCGAGAACATCGTGTGGGGCAACTACTGGGACGAGTTCGACAACATCGTCTGGGGCAACGTCAAGATCGAAGACAACATCGTCTGGGGCGACAACATCGTCTGGGGCAACAACATCGTGTGGGGCTTCTGGGCCGAGAACATCGTGTGGGGCTTCTGGGACGACAACATCGTCTGGGGCAACGTCCACAAATACTCCCAGGACAACATCGTCTGGGGCAACGACTGGATGGACAACATCGTCTGGGGCAACAGCAACGATGACAACATCGTCTGGGGCAACAACATCGTGTGGGGAATGTTCAGCGGGCAAGTTCTGAGCGGAGGGGTGCAGTAATGGAGAAGATGCCCTTCCAACCCGAATTGAACCGGACCACGACCATGGTGAACGCCACCGCGACCCAGACGACGGTCACGACCAGCGACTGGAAGGCCGGCTTGCCGGTGCTGACCGGCGCGGGCTTCACGCTGCGCGAACTGCGCCTCGACGACGCGGCTTCGCTGCTGGCGATGCTGACCACCGAGGAAGTCTCGCGCTTCATCTCGCCGCCGCCGACCACCGTCGAAGGCTTCGAGCGCTTCATTGCCTGGACCCAGCGTGAGCGCCAGGCCGGCAACTACGCCTGCTTCGCGGTCGTGCCGACCGGCATGTCGGTCGCCGTCGGCATCTTCCAGGTGCGCTCGCTCGAGCCGGGCTTCGGCACCGCAGAGTGGGGCTTCGCCCTCGGGTCCCAGTTCTGGGGCACGGGCGTGTTCATTGAAGGCGCCCGTCTCGTCCTCGACTTCGCGTTCGACACGATCGGCGCGCGCCGGCTCGAAGCCCGCGCCGCGGTCGCCAACGGTCGCGGCAACGGCGCCCTCCGCAAGGTGGGCGCGGTGCAGGAAGGCGTGCTGCGCCGCTCGTTCCTGCGCAATGGCCAGTATCACGACCAGGTGTTGTGGGGCATCCTCGCGGAAGACTGGCGCATGCAGCGCCAGTCGCTCCAGTTCGCCGCCGTCGTGCACTAGGTTTCAGCGACTCACAGCAAGACCTTAGGCCCGGACATTTCCAGGGGTGTCCGGGCCACTTTTTTGTACGGCTCGTCCCCCTTCGAATTCGCTGCTCGCGCCAAGCCCTCTCTTCTTTCCCCCATTCGAGGATCCTTCGCGCCCCGGGTTGATGTCTCGAACGTTCCTTTCTGAGACTCAGTGTTCCAGATAGGCCCATTTCTTATTAAGTAGCTTGTTTATAACAACTTAGATTGAAACTGCTGAGCATGGGCCGCCCGTTCATGGTCATAAGTGGCACACTAGGGTCGAGGTTGTTCTGGGAAATTGACGAATTTGGGCGCAATCTGGTGAAAAAGTTCGATTGAAAGTAACCCGGATTAACTGACTCTTTATGACATCGAACCACTTCGAGCGTACTCTTACACCAAAAGTGGCCATTGAATTGCAGTAGGAGAGGGCATGAGCCAGCGTCCGTCTAAGCGAGTTTCGAAGAAGTTCACATGGGGCAGAACGATTCTGTTCGCCCTGATTGCCCTCGTCGCCCTGGGGGTGCCCGCCGAGGCCCAGAGTCGCCGCGGTAACGTCAAGCCCGCCAAGGCGAGCATCGGTAAGGCCCAGAAGCCCGCCAAGGTTCGCCATGCGAAGCTCGACAAGGCGTTGAATGAAGTTGCCGACACGGTCGGTGACGACATGGACGTCATCATCGAGTTCGTCGGCGACGATTCCGACAGCAGCGCGCGCATCAAGGGCGCCGGCGGCAAGGCCGGCCGACGCCTGGGAATCATCAAGGCCCGCACCGGCCGGATGCCGCGTGCGCTCCTGAAGCGCCTGGCCGACGACCCGAAGGTCAAGCGCATCCATGCCGACCGCAAGACCGAGGCGTTCATCGCGCGGACGGCTGCGGCCATCGGCGCCAAGAACGTGCACGCCCAGTACGGCTACAACGGCGCCGGCGTCGGCGTCGCGGTGATCGACTCGGGCATCACGCCCTTTCACGATGACCTCACGGTCGCCAACCGCCAGGGCCAGCGCGTCACCGCCTTCGTCGACTTCGTGAATGGCCAGACGGCCAAGTACGACGACTGGGGTCACGGCACCCACGTCTCGGGCATCATCGCCGGCAACGGCTATGACTCGACCGGCGCGCGCGAAGCGATTGCCCCTAAGGCCAACATCATCTCGCTCAAGGCGCTCGACGGCGAAGGCAAGGGCAAGATCAGCTATATCATCGCCGCCCTCGACTGGGCGATCGCCAACAAGGCGCAGTACAACATCCGCGTCATCAACATGTCGCTCGGCGCCGGCGTATTCGAGAGCTACAACACCGACCCGCTGACGCTGGCCGCCAAGCGCGCGGTGGACGCCGGCATCGTGGTGGTGGCCGCCGCCGGCAACATGGGCAAGGCCGCCAATGGCCAGCCGCAGTACGGCGCCATCGGCGCGCCCGGCAACGCCCCCTGGGTGCTGACCGTCGGCGCCTCGAGCACGATGGGCACGATCGATCGCCGCGACGACACCATCGCCGGCTACAGCTCGCGCGGGCCGACGATGATCGACTTCGGCGCCAAGCCCGACCTGGTGGCGCCCGGCAGCGGCACGGTGTCGCTCGCGACACCCAACAGCCTCTTCTACGCCACCAAGGTGCCATACCTGGTGGCCGGCAAGCGGAGTGGTCTGAGCTACCTGCCCTATCTCACACTCAGCGGCACCAGCATGGCGGCGCCGGTGGTTTCGGGCACGGTGGCCCTGATGATCCAGGCCAACCCCAACCTCACGCCGAACATGGTCAAGGCGATCCTGCAGTTCACGGCGCAGGTTTACGACGGCTACAACTACCTCACGCAGGGTGCCGGTTTCCTCAACACGCTCGGCGCCGTCCGCCTCTCGCGATTCTTCGCGACCGGCGAGAAGGGCGACAAATATCCGAACATGAAGGCGTGGAGCAAGCACATCTTCTGGGGCAACCGCCGCGTCACGGGCGGCGTGCTGACGCCCGGCGGCACCGCCTGGGGCCAGAACATCGTCTGGGGCGACACGCTGACGCCTCTCGGCCAGAACATCGTCTGGGGCGAGAACTGCGACACCGACGGCTGCAACAACATCGTCTGGGGCAACAACATCGTCTGGGGCGAGTCCGACGACAGCGACAACATCGTGTGGGGCAACACCGACGACGACAACATCGTGTGGGGCAACAGCGACGACGACAACATCGTGTGGGGCAACGGCGATGACGACAACATCGTCTGGGGCAACGGCGATGACGACAACATCGTTTGGGGCAACGACTGCGCCGGCGCCGATTGCGACAACATCGTCTGGGGTAACACCGACGACGACAACATCGTGTGGGGCAATGCCGAAGGCATCGACAACATCGTGTGGGGCAACAGCGCCGACGACAACATCGTCTGGGGCAACTCCAGCGATGACGACAACATCTCCTGGGGCAACTCGGCCGGCGACGGCGACGAGTTTGGCGACGACACTGCCGAACTCGAGACCTTCGACCCGCTGGTCTTCGAAGACCTGTTCGGCGGTGAGCTGGAGCTGATGACCGCTCCCGTCGTCGAGCCGGAGCCGGCGGTTGAGCCGCAGCCGGCGGTCGAGCCCGAGCCGGTGGTCACGCCGGACCCCGCGGTCGAGCCGCCTGCGGTTACCGAGCCGCCCGATTCAGGAGTCGCGACCGCGGAAGGGGTGCAGTAATGGAGAAGATGCCCTTCCAACCCGAACAGGAACGGACGACAACCATGGTTGGTGTCTTCTCGACCACCACGACCACGGTCACCACGAGTGACTGGAAGGCCGGCCTGCCGGTACTCACCGGTGCCGGCTTCACGCTGCGCGAACTGCGCCTCGAAGATGCGGCCTCGCTGCTGGCGATGCTGACCACCGAGGAAGTCTCGCGCTTCATCTCGCCGCCTCCGACCACGGTCGAAGGCTTCGAGCGCTTCATCACCTGGGCCAACCGCGAACGCCAGGCTGGCAACTACGCCTGCTTCGCGGTGGTGCCCACCGGAATGTCGGTTGCCGTCGGCATCTTCCAGCTGCGGTCGCTGGAGCAGGGTTTCGGCACCGCCGAATGGGGCTTCGCTCTCGGGTCGCAGTTCTGGGGCACCGGCGTGTTCATTGAAGGCGCCCGCCTCGTCCTCGACTTCGCGTTTGATTGCGTCGGGGCGCGACGGCTTGAAGCGCGCGCCTGCGTCGCCAACGGGCGCGGCAACGGCGCCCTCAGCAAGCTCGGCGCCGTGAAGGAAGCGGTGCTGCGCCGCTCGTTCCAGCGGCACGGCCAGTATCACGACCAGGTGTTGTGGGGCATTCTCGCGGAGGACTGGCGCTTGCAGCGCCGGTCGCTCCAGTTCGCCACCGTGGTGCACTAAGCCGCTCAACGTCTCGACTCGACCTCAGGCCCGGGCATTCCATGAATGTCCGGGCCGTTTCCTGTACGCTGGTGATCGTGACGTGGCGGACCATTGCGATTGATCGGGGCGACGTCGGCGTCCGGGTCGACCTTGTCCTGAAGCGGCACTTGCGCGATGAGCCCTCGCTCTCGCGCAACCGCATCCAGAAGCTGATCGACGGCGGCGATGTGCTGGTGAACGGCACGCTGCCGGGGCGCGCGGCCTGGCGAGTGCAAGCGGGTGATGAGCTGCGCGTCCGCATCGCGCAGCCACGGCCTCGGACCCGGCCGGCCGCGCAGGCGATGGATTTGGACGTCCTCTATGAGGACGATGACTTGCTGGCCCTCAACAAGCCGGCCGGTCTGGTGGTGCATCCTTCGTACAAGAACGCGGACGGCACGCTGATGAACGGGGTGCTGGAACTCGCGAAGGCCTGGCCGGCGGGCTCGCGACCCGGACTGCTCGGCCGCCTCGACAAGCTGACCTCGGGCGTGGTGGTGATCGCGAAGCGCCCGGCCGTGCATGCTGCGTTGCAGCGGGCCATGGATGCGAGGCAAATCGACAAGGTCTACGCGGCCATCGTCTGGGGCCGGCCATCGCCGGTTCGCGGCACCATCGACCTGGCTCTCGATCGCGACCCATGGGATCGGCGCCGCATCACCGTCACCGACCGTGGCGGCCAGCCGGCGGTAACGAAGTACGAGCGACTGGCGACCTCCTCGGATTTCTCGCTGGTGCGCTGCCGGCTGATCACCGGCCGCACCCATCAGATTCGCGTCCACCTGTCAGCGCGTGGGTGGCCGATTGTCGGCGATGCCGTTTATGGCCGGAAGCGGAAACCCGCCGACGCGGAAAGCGTCGCGGCGGCGGCCAACGCATTTGACCGGCAGGCGCTCCATGCCTGGCGGCTGTCGCTGCGCCATCCGGCAAGCAACGTCTCGCTCGAAATCGTGGCGCCCCTGCCCAAGGACATGAGGCAGCTGGCGGCTGCCCTCGGTCTGCCGGCGGACACGCTCGCGCCAGGCACGGCCGCGGTTCGCACGTAATGCGATAATCGCGGATCAAATCATGACTGTGACGACAACCGCCCGCGTGCGTGCCGCACTGTCGGCGCAACCCCGGCTGCCGCTGGCCGAGCTGCCCACTCCCATTCACGATGCGGTGCGCCTGCGCGAGGCCCTGGGCGGCCCGGCACGCTGTCCGCGGATCCTGATCAAGCGCGACGACCTGACGGCGCTGGGCCTGGGTGGTAACAAGGCCCGCAAACTCGAGTACCTGGTCGCCGATGCGAAAGCCCAGGGAGCGACCACGCTCATCACCACCGGTGCGGTGCAATCCAATCACGCACGCATGACGGCGGCCGCGGCCGCCGTGGCCGGTATGCGGTGCGTGCTGGTGCTGACCGCCGCCACTGACCACCCGGAGCTGGCCGGCAACCTGCTCCTCGACCGACTGTTTGGCGCGGGCGTCCGGCTGGTGCCGGCGATCGATCCCATGCTGGCGGTGGGACAAGACGAGGCGATCGTGGCCGCGGTGGTAGCGGAGGAAGAAGCCGCTGGGCGCGTGCCGTACGTGATTCCGGTCGGCGGATCGAGCGGCGTCGGCGTCCTCGGCTATGTCAGCGGCACGGCCGAACTGGTGGAACAGCTCGCGGAGATGGGCGTCAGCCCGGCGCGTTTGTACTACGCCAGCGGATCGCGCGGCACCCAGGCCGGACTGACTCTCGGCGCGAAACTCTGCGGGGCCTCCTACCAACTGGCCGGAATCGCCGTGAGTGCCGGCGAGCCGGAGAAGATTGAGCGGGCCAGGCGCATCGCGAACGAGGCGGCCGCCAGGCTCCGGTTGCCCGAGCGGCTGGACCTGCCCGACCTGATCACGGACCAGTCGTTCATTGGCGACGGGTATGGCATCCCGACCACGGGCGGTCGCGAGGCGATCGCGCTGCTGGCGAGAACCGAGGCGATTCTGCTGGACCCCTGCTATACGTCGAAGGGCATGGCCGCGTTGATCGCGCACGTACGGGGCGGCGAGGTAAGTCCAGCCGACACCGTGATGTTTCTGCACACCGGCGGCATTCCGGCACTGTTCACGAGCAGCTTCGCCGGGACGATCGAGCCGGCATAGCGCGCTGGCCGGGGCTGCCCCAGGCAAAGGTCGATACGTGCGGGTAATCCGCGACAGCTATAATCAGCAGCTTCATGCGTCGGCTTTTGATACTTGTATTTACATGTCTTCTTGCCGCGTCGACCGCCCAGGCACAGCAGGCGCTGGATGATCGCATTGATGGTCCGGCGGCACCGGTCGCGCCTGAGGTCGTCAACCGCGACGCTCAGGGGCACGCCACCATCCGCACCGTCCGCCTGCCCTCGCCACTGTCGTTCGACGGCAGCCTGAGCGAGGCGTTTTACACCGACATCAGGCCGGTCAGTGACTTCGTCCAGCAGGAGCCGTTTGAAGGCCAGGCGGCCACCGAGAGAACGGACGTGTGGGTGTTTTTCGACGATCAGTTCGTCTACGTCAGCGCCCGCATGTTCGAGACCGACTCGAGCCGCCGCGTCACCAGCGACATGCGCCGCGACTCGAGCAACCTGTTCAACAACGACCACTTCGCGGTCATGTTTGACACGTTCTACGATCACCGCAACGGCTATTTCTTTTATGCCAATGCCATGGGCGGCATGGTCGATGCGCAGTTGACCAACGAGCAACCCAATAACAACTGGAACGGCCTCTGGGATGTGCGAACCGCGCAGTTTGATGGCGGCTGGACGGCGGAGTTCCGGTTTCCGTTTCGCTCGCTGCGCTTCAAGGAAAGTGGACGGCTGTGGGGCGTCAACTTCCGGCGCGTGGTGCGGTGGAAGAACGAGCACTCATTCCTGACGCCGATCCCCCAGTCGTACGGCCGCCGCGGCCTGACCAAAATCTCATCGGCCGGGACGCTGGTTGGTCTCGAGTCGCCGCAGAAGCTGCGCAATCTCGATGTCAAGCCCTACGCGCTGGGCTCGACGCTGACCAACCGGCGTGCCAATCCGCCGATCAACAACGACGGCCGCGCCGAGTTCGGTGTCGACGCGAAATGGGGCATCACCCAGTCGGTGATCACCGACTTCACTTACAACACCGACTTCGCCCAGGTCGAAGATGACGAAGCGCAAGTCAACCTGACGCGTTTCAGCGTGCAGTTTCCGGAGAAGCGGGAGTTCTTCCTCGAAGGCCAGGACGTCTTCAACTTTGCCGGCGGCGGATCCCAGCAGGGCGGCAGCGGCATTCCACAGGCCACGCAGCAGAACCCGCCCAACAATGCGCCGGTGCTGTTCTTCAGCCGCCGCATCGGGTTGCAGAACGGCGAGGCGGTGCCGATCGTTGCCGGCGGGCGGCTGATTGGCAAGAGCAAGGGCTATCAAGTCGGGGCGCTGCACATGCGGACCGGTGAGGTGGCCGGCGTGGCTGCGGCCACTGACTACTCGGTCTTCCGCGTCAACCGCGACATCCTCAGCCGCAGCCGCATTGGCGTGATTGCCACCCGCCGCGGTCCCGGCGCGGGCGGGGGCTACGAGAACTACGCTTACGGCGCCGACGCCAACTTTAATTTCGGCACCAATATGAACGTGTCGGGCTATGTGGCGCAAACCGGCTCCACCAATGAACCGTCGCCCGAAGGGGCGTCGAGCGAGTTGAGCTATCGCGGCGCCATCAACTGGAATGCGGACCGCACCGGCTTTCGGCTGGAACACAACTTTGTCGGCGATCGGTTCAATCCCGAGATCGGCTTCCTGCGGCGGTCGGCGTTTGCCCGCACGTTCGGCTCGGCCCGCTACAGTCCCCGTCCGGTCGGCTGGCGCAACATCCGCAAGGTGTTCTACGAGGCCAGCTACGACTACTACGAGGATGCCAACCACGACCCGGAGTCGCGCGAGGCGCAGGGTGCCGTGCGGATGGAGTTCACCAACAGCGACCAGTGGGCATTCGAGTTCTCGCGGATGTTCGAGAAGCTGGACGCCGGATTTTCGCCGACCCCCGGCCTGGCCGTGCCGGACGGCGCCTACGAATTCAATCAGGCCCGGTTTCTCTATACGTTTTCGCCGGCCCGGCGGGTTTCGGGAACCCTGCAGATGACCTACGGCGGCTTCTACGGTGGCACGCTGCGAGAATGGACGTGGCGGGGCCGGGCGGAGTTTGGCCCCCGGTTCCTGATGGAGCCGACCGTGTCGCTCAACTACTTCACGACGCCCTACGGCGACGGCGACAGCCACCTGGTCAGCTCGCGGCTGACCTATTCGATTACCCCGCGCATGTTCGCCTCGGCCTTGATTCAGTACCAGTCGTCCACCGACACGGTCAGTACCAACGCCCGCTTCCGCTGGGAGTACCAACCCGGCAGCGAACTGTTCGTTGTCTACAGCGATGGCCGGACGACGCTCGGTGATGGGTTCCTGCCGCCAGTTGAGAATAGGAGCCTGGTCGTCAAGGTGACGCGGTTGCTGCGGTGGTGACGAGGGCGAGGGTCGTGGCTTTCGCCGTGCTGATACGGCTGTCGGCACCGGCGCCGGCCGCGGCCCAGGACGTACCGGTGCCGCCCGAAGTCGTGACCCGCGACGCCCAGGGGCACGCCGTGCTTCGCACCACCCGCCTGAACGCGCCGATGACGTTCGATGGGCGGCTCGACGAGGCGTTCTACACGTCGGTGAAGCCCGCCAGTGACTTTCTTCAGCAGGAACCGATCGAAGGCGCGCCGGCGAGCGACAAGACCGACTTCTGGATCTTCTTTGACGACAAGAACCTCTATGTCGGCGCCCGCATGTGGGAGACCCATCCCGATCGCCGGGTCACCAGCGACATGCGCCGTGACGCCAGCAACATGTACAACAACGACCACGTCGCGGTCTTGTTCGACACCTTCGACGATCGGCGTAACGGCTTTGGTTTCTCCTCCAACGCCCAGGGCGGGATGTTCGACTGGCAGGTCACCAACGAGCAGCCCAGTAACAACTGGAACGGGCTCTGGGAAGTAAAGACCGCCAACTTCGAGCAGGGCTGGACTGTTGAGTTCGTGATCCCGTTCCGGTCGATGCGCTTCAAGGAAGGCAGCCAGCAATGGGGCGTCAACGTGCGCCGCATGGTGCGCTGGCGCAACGAACTCACCTTCCTGTCGCAGGTGCCGGTCTCGTGGGGCCGGCGTGGGTTGTCGAAGGTATCGTCGGTCGGCACGCTGGTTGGACTTCAGTCGCCGACCAGATTGCGCAACCTCGACGTCAAGCCGTACGCCCTCGGCTCGACTGCCACCAACCATCGCGCGACGCCGGCCTTCTCGAACCGCGGCGCCGGCGAGTTCGGGGTGGACGCCAAGTGGGGCATCACCCAGTCGATCGTCACCGACCTCACCTACAACACCGACTTCGCGCAGGTCGAGGATGACGAAGCGCAGGTCAACCTCACCCGCTTCAGCGTGTTGTTCCCCGAAAAGCGCGACTTCTTCCTCGAGGGACAGGACGTCTTCAACTTCGCCGGCGCCGGCGCCAACCAGGGCGGCGGTGGACAGGGGCCGACCGCGGTTCCAGGAGGCGGCGGGGGCGGGGGCAGCAGCAACGTCACGCCGATCGTGTTCTTCAGCCGGCGGATCGGGCTGCAGAACGGCGAGGTCATTCCGATCCTGGGCGGCGCCAGGATGCTCGGCCGCGGCAACGGCTTCCAGGTCGGCGCCCTGCAAATGCGAACTGAAGCCGGCGAGACCGCCGGCGCGACCGCCGCAAATTTTTCAGTGTTGCGGGTCAATCGCGACATCCTCAAGCGCAGCCGCGTTGGCATGATCGCCACCCGGCGAGGCTCAGGTGCAACTGGGGTCGACAGCTACGCTTACGGCGTCGACAGCACGTTTAACCCGCTCGAACAACTCGCCATCAACACCTACTGGGCCGGCGCGTCAGCGGACACCGGTTCAATGAACCAGCGCAGCAGCTACCGGGCCAACGTCAACTGGAACGCCGACTTGACCGGCCTCCAGCTTGAGCACATGTTCCTCGGTGATCAGTTCAACCCCGAGATCGGCTTCGTCCGGCGATCGGCATTCCGCCGCACCTACGGCCAGGCCCGGCTCAGCCCTCGGCCCGCCCGCTGGCAGACGGTGCGGAAGCTCTACTACGAAGGCAGCTACGACTATTTCGAGGATCGCGACGGCCGCCCCGAATCGCGCGAGGCGCAGGCAGCCGCGCGCATGGAATTGTCAAACGGCGACCAGTGGGCCACCGAGGTCTCACGGGTGTTCGAGCGCCTTGCAACGCCGTTCCAGGTCACGCCGGGTGTGGTGGTGCCGGCCGGCTCGTACGACTTTCAACAGGCCAAGCTGCTTTTCACCAGCTCGCCACAGCGGCCGGTTTCGGGCACGCTGACCCTCAACTACGGCGGCTTCTACGGCGGCACGCTCCGGGAGCTGACCTGGCGCGGCCGCGTCGAGTTCGGGCCGCGCTTCTACGCCGAACCGACGATCTCGCTGAACCGGTTCGAGACGCCGCACGGCGATGGCGATGCCAATATCGTCAGCTCCCGCCTCACCTACACGCTGACGCCACGCATGTTCGCCTCGGCCCTCGTGCAGTTCCAGTCCGCCACCAGTTCGGTCAGTACCAACGCCAGGTTTCGCTGGGAGTACCAGCCCGGCAGCGAACTGTTCGTGGTCTACAGCGACGGCAGAAACACCACAGGCCCCGGTTTCCCTGAGTTGGACAACCGGAGCCTGGTGGTGAAGATCACGAAATTGTTCAGGTTCTAACCTACGAGGCCCCGCGAGCGCCGAAGGCGCGAGCCCAATGCGGGCCGAAGGCCCGCGCCTTACTCCTCGGCCATGAACGGATACGTGTAGTCGGTCGGCGGCGCGAACGTCTCCTTGATGGTCCGCATGCTGACCCACCGGACCAGGTTCATCTTCGAACCGGCCTTGTCGTTGGTGCCAGACGCGCGCGCCCCGCCGAAGGGCTGCTGCCCGACGACGGCGCCGGTCGGCTTGTCGTTGATGTAAAAGTTGCCGGCGGCGTTCTTCAACGCGGTCGAGGCCTCGCGAACGGCCGCGCGGTCGCGCGCGAACACCGCGCCGGTCAGCGCATAGGGTGAGGTGCGATCGACAATCGCCAGCGTCTCGGCCCATTTCTGATCGTCGTAGACATAGACCGACAGCACCGGCCCGAAAATTTCCTCGCACATCAACCGGTAGGCCGGATCGCTTGCCTGCACCAGGGTGGGCTCGATGAAATAACCCTCATCGCCCTTGCAGCCGCCGCCTTGGATGACCTTCGCGTTCTTCTTCGCATCGTCAATGTAGCCGCTGATCTTGTCGAACGCCTTCTTGTCGATCACGGCGCCCATGAAGTTGCGGAAGTCGCGAACATCACCGACGCGAATCTCCTTCATCATGGCAACCATCCGGTCGCGCAGATCGGACCACATCGACTTGGGCACATACATGCGGCTGGCCGCGGAGCACTTCTGACCCTGGAATTCGAACGCGCCGCGCACGGCGGCGACCGCCACCGCCTGCGGGTCGGCCGAGGCATGAACGACAATGAAATCCTTGCCGCCGGTTTCGCCGACCAGACGCGGATAGCCGCGATACTTGCCCAGGTTCTGGCCGACACGCTGCCACATGCTGTTGAACACGGCCGTGCTGCCGGTGAAATGAATGCCGGCCAGGTCGGGATGGTCGAGCAGGACGTCCGAGATCTCCACCGGATTGCCGGGCACGAAGTTGATGACCCCGGGCGGCAGGCCCGCGGTCTCGAGCAGCTTCATGACGTAGTAGGCGCTCAACATGGCGGTGCCGGCGGGTTTCCACACCACGGTATTGCCCATGAGCGCCGGCGCACCGGCCAGGTTGCCGCCAATGGCCGTGAAGTTGAACGGGGAGATGGCGTAGACGAAACCTTCGAGCGGCCGGTACTCCATCTGGTTCCAGACGGCATGGCTGCTGTCTGGCTGCTCCGACAACAGGTCCTGGGCAAACGCCGCGTTGTAGCGCCAGAAGTCAACCAGTTCGGACGCCGCGTCGATCTCGGCCTGGTAGGCGGTCTTCGACTGACCGAGCATGGTGGCGGCCACGATCGTGGATCGCCATGTGGTGGTGAGAAGCTCAGCCGCGCGCAGAAACACCGCGGCGCGATCCTCGAACGACCAGCTCGCCCACTCCTGCCGCGCCGCGAGGGCGGCCTCAACCGCCTGCCGGACCAGATCGGGTGTGGCCTTGTGAAAGTGACCCAGCACGTGGCCATGCTTGTGCGGCATGACCGACGGTTCGGTCGAGCCCGTGCGGATCTCCTTGCCGCCAATCACAATCGGAATATCGACGGTCTCTGCCGCCATGGTGACCAGTCGCGCCTTGAGTTCGGCGCGGGCGGCCGTGCCTGGTGCATAAGTCAGGTTGGGGTCGTTCTCCGGTCGTGGCACCCGGCGGCGGGCGGTAACGGCGTCTGACATGGCGGGTTTCCTTTGAATATGAGGCCAAACCGTATTCTATAGGCTCGACCAACCCGCTCTCTGAGGAAGGTGGTCCGCACGCCAAAGTCTCGAACTTCATGACGATATCGTGATCGAGTGTTCGAGACCTGAACACTGCCCAACAGCACCAGCCGCAGGAATTCATTGGTTTCAATCCAATAAGTCATTCAAATACAACTAGATACAGACTTGCGCGTCAACCTCGGCCGCAGTTGGTCGGTTGGATCGGCGATTGCTCTTTGGAGGGCGTGCTGAGACACGAGGCCCGTTCGGGTTCACAGGCGGGGTTCTCCCTGGCCGAGATGGTCGTCGTCACCGCCCTGGTGGTGGTTGGGACGGCGGTCGCGATTCCGATCTCGCAACGCATGGTGGCCAATGCCAGGGGCGACACGTCGCTGGTGATGACCGCCACGTTCCTGGACCTGGCTCGCAGCCGGGCCGTGGCTGAACGGCGCAACATCGAGTTGGTCTTCGTCGACACCACCCGCATGCAGTTGGTGCGGATTGAAGTGCCCGACGGGACCCGTACGGTCATTGCCGACCTGGTGCTGGAAGGCGAACAGGAGTTCACGAAAGACGGGACGCTGCCCGACACGCCCGACGCGTTCGGCGCGGCCACCGCCGTAGCCTTCACCGGCGTCCCGCCGGTGATGTTCACCAGCGACGGTTCGCTGATTGATTCGGCCGGCGACGTCACCAACGGCACCGTCTTCGTCGCCAAGCCAGGCGATCTGGAGACGGCACGGGCCGTCACGATTACCGGGGTGACGGGCATGGTGCGGTCGTGGAAGTGGAGAAACAGCCAATGGTTGCGCTAGTCCATGTCGGCGGGCCGGTGGCGGGTGGCGACGACCAGCGGGGTTTCTCGCTGGTCGAGGTCATGATCGCCTTGTTCATCCTGTCGGCCGGACTGCTGCCGCTGGCAGGGATGTTTGCCATGTCGGTGCAGCGCATGACCGCGTCCACGCCCATGCTGATCGCGCGCGAAAAAGCGCGCGAGGCCATCGAGAGCGTGCATGCCGCCCGCGACACCGGCGAAGCATCGTGGGCCACGATTCGCAATGTCGCTGACGGCGGCGTGTTCCTTGACGGCGAGCAGCCGATCAGCGATCCGGGCAGCGACGGCCTCGTCAACACCGCCGACGACGGCGCGGAGCAGGAGCTCAGCGAGGAAATTACCCGAGAGATCGACATCACGCCGCTGAATTTCGACGGCACCGAAACCCTGAATCCCAATCTTCGTGAATTGCGCGTGGTCGTGCGTTACCGGGTCTACGGCACCTGGCGCACCTACGTGATGACAACGTACATCTCGTCGTATTCCTAGAGGCTTGACCGACGCCATGACACCCACCTCCGATCGTCGATCGGCCAGCGCTGCCGGCTACTCGTTGCTGGAGCTGCTCGTTTCCATGGGCCTGCTCACGGTGATCATGGGCATCACGCTCGGCGGGCTGGCGAACGTGATGAAAGGCAACGAGATCGTCGTGATGATTTCGACGATGAACAACTCGGCGCGGATCGGGCTGGACCTCATGGTCCGCGACCTCCTTCAGGTGGGCTCGGGACTGCCCGCCAGCCATTCGGTGAGCATTCCGAACGGAGATGGTTCATTGCAGGTGCGCCTGCCGGGGCCTCCGGGGGCGGCGTTTCTTACCACCGCCGGCGACACGACGTTGCCGGCCGTGATCCCGCAGGCCGGCATGGGTCCGATGATTGACGGCGTTACGACCGACGTCCTGACGGTGCTGATGGCGGACAACGCCTTCCTGGACGTGGCACTGGATGCGGTCACCGACACCAGCGTGGTCGTGGCGGCGGGTCCCGATATCGGCGCCGGCCCTGACCGGGTGACACCCAGCCAGCTGATGCTGATCAGCAAGGGGTCGGTCAATACGCTGGTGCAAGTGACCGCCGTCGACCTGGATACGCGCACGCTCACCTTTGCCAACGGCGACTCCCTGCGCCTCAATCAAACCGGCGCGGCGGCGGGCAACCTGGTCGCGTTGAACGCCGAAGAGCCGGCCAACTCGGCGGCCGCGACCCGGATTTCCCGCGTGCGGATGATTACCTATTACCTTGATGTCAGCGTCGACCCGTTGCATCCGCGGCTGGTGCGCCGGATCAACAACGGCGACCCGCTCACCTACGACAACGCGCTGGGCACGTCGGTGGGTAACGACCTGGTCGATCTCCAGTTCACCTACGACATCAGCAACGGCACCGGGAACCCCGGCGGCGTGCAGATGGTGGCCCTGGACCTGACCGCGGGCGGGGCCTGCGCTCCCAATCCGTGCGGGACAACGCAGATCAGGAAAGTGAACATTCAACTCACCTCGCGGTCGCAGAATCCGACCGCCGAGTCCGGCTACCTGCTGCGGGCGCTGGAGTCGCAGGTGAGTTTACGTTCGATGGCATTCGTGGACCGGTATCGATGAGGTCACTTCGATGAATTCTAGACGGACACGGCTCGTGACACGCCGCTCGGATGAAGCGGGCGTGGCGATCATCACCGCCCTGCTGGTGTTGATGGTGGCCAGCGCGCTGCTGGCCGGCATGTTCGCGGCGCTGCTGGTCGATCAGCGGTCACAAGCCACCGACCGCGACCAGAGCCAGGCGTACGCTGCGGCGCATGCCGGACTCGAGAAGCTGACCGCCAATCTTGCCGGGCTCTTCGGGACCGACTTCAGCCCGAACGCCGACCAGATCGACGCCATCGACGACACGCCGCCGACGATCGAGGGATTCGAATACACGGCGCCGGGCGGCGGCGAAGGCTCCGGCTACCAGATCACGTTCACCGCCGACCCCGACACGGGCAACCCCATGGCGTTCCCGAACACGGACATCACGACGGGTCCCTTCGAGGGTTTCAAGGGCCTGGTCACGCCGTATACGATCACGGTGACCGCCAAGTCGAGCACCGGTAATTCCGAAGTGCGGCTGCGGCGCGAACTGCAGACCGTGGCCGTGCCGGTGTTCCAGTTCGGCGTATTCGGCGAGAAGTCACTGGGGTTCCACGCCGGCCCCAACTTCGACTTCGGCGGCCGGGTCCACACCAATGAGCGCCTGTTCCTGGCTTCTGGCGACGGCAGTACGCTCACGTTCCGAGACAAGATCACCGCCTTCATGCAGGTGGTGCGCAACACGCTGTCAAACGGTGTCTCGATCGTGCTGACCAACCACGAAGGCAACGTCTCGATTCCGCGGGTGATTGGCGGCGCGCCGGCCACCTATCGCAACCTGTTATCCACCGAAGGCAGCGGCACGACGGCGGCGCCGTGGGCTGGCTGGAAGAACCTCTCGGAGGTGACGTATCGCACCAACATCCGCACCGAGACGACCGGCGCCAAGCAGTTGAACCTGCCGCTAACCTCGCAGGGCGCGACGCCGATTGATCTCCTCAGACGTCCCGTGGTGCTGTCGGACGAAGATACCGAGAACCCGTTTCTGTACGGCCAGCGCTACTTCGCGCAGGCCAGCGTGCGGATTCTGCTGTCAGACCGGGCCTCCGACATTACCGACCTGCCGACCATTACGGCAGATGCGCCGGTCGATCTGGCCAACCTGGCGGCCAGCGGATACGCGGTGGCGGCCGGCCGGCCGCCGGTGGCGCTGTCGCCAGGCGATCCGGAAAGCGGCGGGCTGTTCACGCGTGCGTCAGTCGCCGCTGCGTCGATGACGATTCAGACGGCGCCGACTGCGGCGTTCGCGGCTATCACCAACGCCGTACCGGCATGGCTCAAGTGGGCCTCCGTCACCGTCAATGGCGTCGCGGTGGCGTGCACGGGCCTGACCTCGGCACAGTTGTCGGGGTGCCCCGCCCACGCCGCCGTGCCGGTGAATGCCGCCGTGGTGTTCACCTTGAGCGACGGCACCACGGTGGCGACCACGGCCAGCCCTGGAGAAGCCGCCAACAGCGCGAACATTCGGCTGAACGCCTTCAGCACAGCCCAGCAATTCGTCGCCACCCGGACGTTCTTCGTCGGCGAAGATCCGGTCACGTGCACGGGGTTCAGCGCCACGCAGTTGCTCGGCTGCACCTGGCCGGCCACCTCGACGCTGGCCAACAACAATCCGGTTTACACCGGCGCCAGCACCACGGTCAACACACCGCTGCTCCACGGCTTCATCAAGATCGAGAAACAGAACGCCGCCGGGGTGTGGAGCGACGTCACCATGGAGATCCTGAACCTCGGATTTGCTGCAGCCAACCAGCAGGGCATCGCCTGCGCCGACCCCACTCCCAACGCCGTCCTGCGCATACAGCGCCTGCGGGACAACGGCATGACCACTGCCGGCGCCTGCAACGTGGGCCAGGCGACCAGCTACACGGCTTCACTGGCCCCGACCGACTTCTGGCCCAACACCATTTTCGACGCCCGCGAAGGCTGGTCGCGGTTGATCGCCACCAATTCGGGCATGAACGTCGGCGGCGTCTTCTCGTACGTGGCGCTCGACGTTGACAACTTTCGGCGCTGGCTCGCGGGCACCATCGGCACCACCGGCGCCCAGGCGCTCAACAACAACGGCTACATCGTCTACTTCTCCGACCGCCGTGGCGACCATAACGAGAACGACGCGACGACGGCAGATATCGAAACAGGTGAGTACGGGTTCGAAGACTCAATCAACCCGGCGGCGGCGGCCTGGGCGAAGTCCAATGCCCTCGAGGTGGGCGAAGACTTCAACGAGAATGACACCCTGGAGACCTACGGCGAGACACCGCATGCGTTGGTGGGCTTCGCCAACGCCATCGCCACCATGGGTTTCGACAGCGCTTCGCGGCCGTGGGACTCCATTCCCCTGCTCTACTCGGGCCGCGGGCGTCTCGCGCGTCCGGTGTTGTTCCGGCGTGCGCTCAAGCTGATCAATGGCGGCATGGTGGGAGCCGTCAACAACATTCCGGCGGCGGGTTTCACGGTGACGTCGGAGAACCCCGTCTATGTGCAGGGCAACTACAACGCCACCACGGCCAGTGTCACGGCCGAACCCAACGTGCCGACGGCAATCATCGCCGACTCGATCACCTTGTTGTCCAACTCGTTCAACGACGCCATGACCTTTCAGTTCCCGAACGCCCAGGCCAGCCGCGTGGCCACGACCGACACGTCCTATCGCTTTGCGATGACGACCGGCAAGACGATTCCGTTTCCCAAGCCTGGCGGCTGGGGCGTCAACGAACTGGGCTCCGATGGCGGCGTCCACAACTTCATGAAGATGCTCGAGAACTGGAGCGGCCGTAACCTGCGCTATCGCGGCTCGATGGTCAGCCTGTTCTACAGCCGGCAGGCGATCGGCATCTACCGCGCCGACGCCAACATCTACGGCGCGCCGACTCGCGGCTACAACTTCGACACCGACTTCCTGACTCCGGCGTTGCTGCCGCCGGGCACGCCCATGTTCCGCGACATCAACACCCTGAAGTTCAGGCAGATTCTGCGGCCGAACCAATAGCCGGCGGACACCCGGTGCCGGGTGTTGACCGCGCGTGGTCGGCGCGCGCGCGGTTACAATCGGCCGTGGCCATGCCTCGGCTCAGCGTCGCGCTCGTCTTGAGCCTGCTTGCGCCCCTGACGGCAGCCGCCCAGGGGCAGCGCCAGCCGGCCGCGCCCCAGTCGATCATTTTCGGTGGCGATCGCGAATTTCCTCCCTACGAGTACCTGGACGACGAGGGCCGGCCCCAGGGCTTCAACATCCAGTTGATTCGCGCGCTGGCGCGCGACGCCGGCATCACGGTCGACATCCGCCTTGAATTGCGCGACCAACGCATGGCCGACTTCGACGCCGGCCGGACCGACGTCATGTTCCTGTCGTACTCGGACGAGCGCGCGGCCCGCTACCAGCTGCTCGATCAAACCTGGACCCTGTCGCAGGTGGTGATGATGCGGCCCGGCCTGCCGCGCTATCCGCGCGGGCTGGATGACCTCTGGGGTATCCGCGTGGCAGTCGACGATGGGTCGATCAATCACATTCTGCTGGCGGGCCTGCCGGAATCGCGACGGCCGACGCTGCAGGTGGTGGCGACGCGCGGCGACGCCATCACGGCGTTTGCTCGCGGCCAGGCCGACGGCGTGGCCGGTAATCACCTGACCCTTCGCTTCCTCATGGGGTCGCTCGCTGATGACGCCGTCGAGGTACCGTTGCTGTCGCGGCCGTACCTGATGGCGGTGATCCCGGGACGCGAAGCGGCGGTCGCGCCACTTCGGTCGGCGCTCGACCGCTTGAAAGCCAGCGGCGAATTCGACCGCATCGTCGAGCAATACTTGAGCAACCCGATCCGGCGCACGTGGATCGACCGCTATGCCGGAACGCTCGGAACCGCCGGCGCACTGGTCGTGCTGCTGTTTGTCGGCGCCTCGGCATGGAACCGCTCGCTTCACCGCCAGGTACGCGTCCGCACGCAGGCGGTCGAGCGCACCGAGCGCCGTTATCGCGACCTGGTCGACAACGCCAGCGACATGATCTACCGCACCGATCCGTTTGGGCGGTTCACGTTCGTCAACCCGGTCGCGACCAGGATTCTCGGCTACTCCGAGGCCGAACTTCTGGCGATGAAGTACTTCGAGCTGATGCGCCCCGACTGGGTGCCGCGAGCGATGAGCTTCTACGAGAGGTCGGCCAAGGCGCGCGAGTCTTCGTATCTCGAGTTTCCGGTCAGGCGCAAGGACGGCTCCGAGATCTGGGTCGGCCAGCACGTCCGGGTCATCCTGACCGGCGGCCAGCTCGAGGGTTTCCAGGGCATGGCCCGCGACATCACCGACCGTGTCAACGCCCAGGCCGAGCTGCGCGCGGAACGCGACTTCGTGTCGGCCATCCTCGACACCGCGCCCAGCCTGATCATGGTGCTCGACGCCCACGGTCACGTCGTCCGTTTCAACCGCGCGTGCGAGAAACTGTCGGGGTTGCCGATGAGCGCCGTGCAGGGCCAGGCGGCGTGGGACCTGCCGTTCCTACTCGACGATGACCGGCAGGGTGTGCGCGACGGCATTGCCCGGCTGACAGTGGCCTCGGCGCCGGTTACCCTGGATCGGACCTGGGTGGATCAGGGCGGCGGCCGGCATGTCATTGCCTGGACGGTGATCGCGTTACGCGGGCAGTCGGGCTTGCCGTCGTACTTGATCGGCATGGGTGCCGATGTCACCGTGGTTCGCGAACTCGAGCGGCTCAAGTCGCAGTTCATTTCGATGGTCAGTCACGAGCTGCGCACGCCGCTGACCTCGATCCGGGCGTCGATGCAGCTGTTGATTGCCGACGAGATGACCGGCAACGACGACGCCGACCAGTTGGTGCGGGTCGCGCTGTCCAATGCCGACCGGCTGATCCGGATCGTCAACGACATCCTGGACATGTCGAAGATCGAGGCCGGCGAGATGCTGGTGTCGCCACGCGCCACGCGGCTAAGGCCCATCCTGGACGACTCAATCCGATCGGTCGCCGCCTTCGCGCGCGATGCCGGCGTCAGTATCGTGGGGCCAGAGGGTGAGTACGACGAAGTGACGGCCGATCCCGATCGCACGGTTCAGGTGCTGGTCAACTTGCTGTCAAACGCCATCAAGCACGCGCCGCCGGGGTCGCAGGTCGAGATCCTGGCCGACCGCGAGGGCCCGCTAATGGCCGTGGCCATTCGCGATCATGGCCCCGGTATTCCGGCCCGCAAGGTGGACTTCATCTTCGAGCCCTTCACGCAGCTCGACGGCAGCGACTCCCGCCGCATCGCCGGCACCGGACTCGGCCTGACCATCGCCCGCGCCCTGGCGGAGAAACAGGGCGGCGGCATTCGCGTGGCCTCGCGCGAGGGCGAAGGCGCGACCTTCACGCTGACTATCCCCTTGGCCTGACGACAGGAGGTTAGTGGGTGACCACGATGTTTCGCCACTTGCCCTGGCGGAAACGCAGTACGGTCAGCACGCAGCGGGTGAAATGGCCGAGCACGATGGCAAGCCAGATGTCGCCAGAGACCAGCGGCCGCGTGGCCTGGATGATGGTGCACATGCCGATCGGCACGGCCACCTGCGAAGCGAGGGTGATGAACAGCGGACTGCGCGTGTCGCCGGTGCCCTGCAGACCGCCGGTGTAGGTGAGCGCCATGGTGATGAAGAAGCCGGAGACCGCGAGATACTGCAGCAGCTCCTGGCCAATCGTCGCGACCGCGGCTTCAGTGGCGCCGAACGCTCCAAGGAGGACCTGCGGAATCGCAATGAACGCGAGGCCGACCACGGCCGCCACGGTCAGGCCGATCCGGGAGGCAGTATGCACGCCCTGCATGGCCCGCTCGGGGTGGCCGGCGCCGAGATTCTGGCCGGCAATCGTCGCCGCGGCGCCCATCAGGCCCACCGAGGTCCACGTGATCAATGAGAACAACTCGGTGTAGCCGATGGTGAAGGCCGCCTGCGCCGCCGCGCTCTGTGGCAACGACCCGATGTAGCGCAGCATGATGACGCCGGCGACGTTCATCGCGATGCCCTGGACGCCGGTGGGCAAGCCGAAGCGGAACAGCGAGCGAATGATGGTCCAGTCGGGGCGCCAATCCATCTGGCGCGAGACCCGGAACACGAGCCGGCCCTTGAACAACTGCACCAGCGCATAGGCGCTCACCGAGCTGGCGGCGATCGCGGTGCCGAGCGCCGAGCCGGCAGTGCCCATCGCGGGAATCGGGCCAAGGCCTGGAATCAGGATCAGGTTGAGGATGACGTTCAACACCGTCATGGTCACGCCGAGCCGAAGCGGCGTCCGGGCGTCACCAGCCGCGCGCAGCGCCGAGGTCAGCATGAAGAACGACAGCATGCCGAAGCTCAACGAGAAATTGATCCGGAGGAACGGCAGTGCCAGCGCCTTGACGTCGCCCGACGCGTTGACCATCTCCAGTAAGTAGGGCGCGGCGAAGTAGCCGATCGGCCCCATGACCGCGTACATGGCAATCGCGGTCAGCAGCGCCTGTTGAACGGTCTTGTTGACCTTATCGATGTCGCCGGCGCCGACAAAGCGCGCCACCAGCACGGCCTGGCCGGTGAAGAGCGACGCGATGAAGACGATGACGACGAGGAAGATTTGCCAGCTGACCCCGATCGCGGCGTTGCCGGTGTAGCCGATCAGGTGACCGACCAGGATGTGATCGACCACGCCCTGCAGGCCGGCGATCACGTTCTGAAGCATGGTGGGCCACGCCAGCTTCCAGACGGCGGGACCGATGGGGCCTTCGACGAGTGAACGATCGAACGGCGACTTCTTCTTCTGGGACAAATCAGACAAACGGTCTAAATTCTACCCTCAAACGTCGAGCTCGACGGCGTCTTCGGCCCGGTCCATGATGAAACGGAATCGCGCGGAGGCGTCCTTCCCCATCAGTTCGTTAATCACCCGATCGGTCACCAGCTGATCGGCCACCTCCACCTTCAGCAGCCGCCGTGTGCGGGGGTTGAGGGTAGTTTCCCAAAGCACCTTGGGCATCATTTCGCCCAGGCCCTTGAACCGGGTGATCTCAGGGTTGGCGCGGCCAGTCCTGGTCTTGAGGATGTGCTCCTTCTGGGCCTCGTCGAGCGCCCAGAAGGTCTCCTTGCCGATGTCGATGCGATAGAGCGGCGGCTGCGCCAGGTAGACCCGGCCGGCCGACATCAACTGCGGCAAGTGCCGGAAGATAAACGTCAGCAGCAGCGTCGCGATGTGGTGACCGTCCGAATCGGCATCGGCCAGGATGATGACCTTGCCGTAGCGCATCCGGCTCAAGTCGAAGTTCTTGCCGACTCCACACCCGAGAGCGGTGACCAGGTCGGCGAGCTCCTTGTTCTCCAGCACCTTCGCCGTGGACACGCCCTCGGTATTGAGCACCTTGCCGCGCAGCGGCAGGATGGCCTGCCGGGCGCGATCGCGGCCCTGCTTGGCCGAGCCGCCGGCCGAGTCGCCTTCGACCACGAACAGCTCGCTGGTGATCGAGCCGGGATTGGTGCAGTCGGCCAGCTTGCCGGGCAGGTTGACGCGGCCGGCCGTGGGCCCCTTGCGGACAACTTCCGACGCCGCCGCGCGGCTGGCCTCGCGGGCGCGGGCCGACAGGATGATGCGCGCCACGATGGCCTCGGCAATCGACTGGTTGTTGTTCAACCAGTGCTCGAGGCCGGGCCGCACCAGTCCGTCGACCGCCGACATCACTTCAGGATTGTTCAGGCGATCCTTGGTCTGGCCCTGGAACTGCGGTTCCTGGATGAAGACCGAGAGAATGCCGGTGAGACCCTCGCGAATGTCCTCGGCGCTCAGGGTCACACCCTTGGGCGAGAGGTTGTGGGTCTCGATGTAGTTGCGCACCGCCTTGCCGAGACCGGCGCGAAACCCGCTCTCGTGGGTGCCGCCCGACGCGGTGGGAATGCCGTTGACGTAGCTGCGCAGGTTCTCGTCGGTGGCTTCGGTCCACTGCAAGACCAGTTCGAGCTTGGTGGCGCCGTCCTTCTCCAGGGTGAACGGCGCCTCGTGGACCGGCTTCGAGTTGCGCTCGGTGACGACCTTCTTCAGGTAGTCGACCAGCCCCTCTTCGTGCTGGAACACATCCTTCTGACCGCTCGTCTCGTCGTCGAACGTGACCTTGACGCCGCGATGCAGGTAGCTGGCGACCTCCAGGCGTTCGCGAATCAGGGCAGCTTCGAATTCGACCTTCGGAAAGATCTGCGGATCGGGCTTGAAGAACACGGTGGTGCCGGTGCCGCGCGCGGGACCCACCTTCTTCAGGGCGCCTTGCGGCTTGCCCTGCTTGAAGGACATCTCGTACTGATGACCGTCGCGCCGCACCGTCGCCACCAACTCGCGCGACAGGGCGTTGACGACGCTGGCGCCGACACCGTGCAGGCCGCCGGCCGTCTTGTAGTTACCGGCTTCGAATTTGCCGCCGGCATGCAGCACGGTGAAGATCACTTCGAGCGCGCTCTTCCTGGTCTTGGGGTGCGCGTCCACCGGGATGCCGCGGCCGTCGTCCTCGACCGTGAGGGACGAACCGTCCTTGTGCAGCGTCACGCGGATATTCGACGCGTGGCCGTTCATGGCTTCGTCGATCGAGTTGTCGAGCGTCTCCCACACCAGGTGATGGAGGCCGCTGCTGCCGACACCGCCGATGTACATGCCGGGACGCTTGCGAACCGGCTCGAGTCCTTCGAGAACGGTGATGTCTTTTGCTGTGTAGGAAGTGGCCACGCGGAAGTTGATTATAGGGGAGGTTCGGGGAGGTTCAGGAGCGTTCCCGTGTGGTTGTCCCAGCGCCACATCGAATTGATGGTGACGTGAACGCCGCCCAGCCAGCGATCGATGCCATTGAGTGAGACGTGATCGGCCTTGCCGTCCAGGACGCGGCGGCCATCAGCGGTGAGAATCAGCACCGGCGCCGACGGTTCGTCGTACCACCAGGCCGGATCGCCCCACGTCGCCGGACGCTCGCCCCGAACATCGAGCAGCGGCCTGGGCGCCTCAATCAGCGGCCGCACGTGCCACCACCAGGCAGAGTCGCCCATGAAGATGGCGTCTTCGGCGCCGTGATTGGCCGCCACGAAAATGTCGCGCGCGCACGCCGCACCGGCGGCGGCCGCGGCCAGCGTCTGGGCCTGGGACCGCGACAAGCCGGTGCCAACCCAGGGGTACTGCTGCAAGTGCCGGCGAAGCGCCGGCAACAAGTGCGGGGAGAGTCCGGTCGGCGCCTCGGCAACGAACTGGAGCAAGTCGGCGGGATCGGCGGATTGAAATGCCGCCCACGCGCGTCGCGCCAGTTGGCGATCGTCGTCCGAGATGGGGCGCCTGGCGTGATACCACTCCCGCAACGTGGTTCCTGACTGGGCGCCCAGGTAATCGCCGGCCAGCACGGCGGTCACGCGGGGATGCTCGAGCCGGTCGAGCACCTGGAGCAACTGCAGCTGATCGTAGAGGTCGTGCTCGAACCAGAGCACTACTTCATCATCGGCCGCGGCGGCGGACAGGGTCTGGTCGCGCGCTGCCAGCCCGCGTTCGATGTCGGCGGCGGCGGCGGGACTGTCGCCGAGAAAGGCCGCCCGTTCCCGCCGCAGGGCCGCCGGGTCGAGGCCGGCCCGCACCGGCCCTTCGTGCAACACGTCGTCCCACGGCAGCGCGCGGCCGGGAAGGCCGAGCTCATGCAGTCGAGTGACGACGACCGATCCGTTGGTGACGTGCAGCATGCGCGAGCGCTAGTCGGTCTTCTTCTTGCGAGGAGCCGCCTTCTTCTTCTCCGTCTTCTCAGCTTTCTCGGCCTTCGCCGGCTTGGGCGTGGCGGTCTTCCTGGCCCGGGTGGCCCGCTTCGCCTTCGGCGCCGTGGCCTCGACGACGACCTCGACTGGCACGGGTGTGGGTTCGGCGATCGTGGCGGGCAACGGCTCGACCAGCATCACCGGGTCAATCGCTTCGATCGAGTCGACTGCTTCGGCGGGCAGCTGGGCGTTGTTCACCACCAGGCCCCATCCGTGGGGCACGGTGGCGCGGGCAGTGGCGCCATTGGCGAATACGCGCAGGCCGCCCTGGCGGTCGCGCTCGAGCCGCAAGATCCCGTCCTTCTGGCAGGCGCGCATCAGGTCGGCAATCGAGCCGTAGCGGCGCTCGTCGAAATCGGGCTGTGCCGTCTTGAGGAACTGCTTGAACTGACGCGGATACATCGGCCACCGCGGCTGCGTGGCGGCTTCGGCCAACAGGCGGCGAACGAGGGCGACGCCGTCACCCAGCGAGGCCGGCTCGGTCGGCGCAGGGCGGGTTTCTTCCTCGCCCATGTCGACCGCGCCCGGGCCGGCGTCCGGCTGCTCGAGCAGCTCACGGGCCGCGCGGCGGCCGGCTTCGCGCGAGGCCGACACCGCCTCGAGCGAAGCGTCGGTGACCAGGGTCGGCGCCGTGATCGCGACTGGCGTCTCCGCCGGGGCCTGGCCCTCGTTCCACTCCACCAGGGTGCTGCGGCCCTGGTGCTTCAGCGTCACCATGCCCTGCTGGGCCAGCCGGTCGGCAAAATCGCGGAAACTGCCGGCGCCGTAGTCTCGTTCGGAAAACGATGAGTCGAGCTGCAGGAGCGTGCTCTTCAGCAGGCCCAGCTGCGGCGACACTTCGCGATCGGCAAGCACCTTCAAGGCGCGCCTGACGAGCGCCACGGCCTGCTCGATCGGCTGGGTAGCGCTGCTCTGGCTGCGGGGACGCTCGCTGCTGCCACGTTCGGGACGCGGCTGGCTGGGGCGGCGATCGGGCACCACGTTCTCGTAGGCAATGAACTCGGTGCAGTTCTTCTGCATCACCTGGCTCGTGAACGCGCGGCCGCCGACGACAAACACCTTGCGGTCGTACTGCTTGAGCTTCTCGACGAGGGTGATGAAGTCGCTGTCGCCGCCGACAATCACGAAGGCGTTGATGTGCGCGTAAGTGAACGCCATCTCGAGGGCGTCGAGGGCGAGGTTGATGTCGGCGCCGTTCTTGTCGCCGCCGGGCGTCGGCACCCGCTGCACGAGACGGACCGCGTGTTGCGCCATGGCGCGGCCATAGTCGCCTGAGCGCTTCCAGTCGCCGTAGGCGACCTTGGTGATGATCTCACCACGTTCCTTGATGGCCTCGAGCACGGCGCCGATATCGAACGGCAGGCCGAGCGTGGTCTTCACGCCGATTTCGACGTTATCGAAATCGATGAAAACCGCAATCTTGAGTCTTTGATCTGACATGTAATCCTTGAGTGTTTCTGTCGGGAGTCGGGAGTCGATAATCGGTATCGGGAGCAGGGAAAATACGGGAGCCACAGGCTCGGGAACCTGTCTCCCGGTGGCCGGCTCACGTTTCCCGGCAGGTTCGATTGGCGTGTAGGCTTGGGGCGTGGCCACAGTGGCTGGATTTCAAGCCACCAAGTCTGCAGGCCTCCGAGGATTACCGGGAGGTGTGATTACAGTATACCTTTCGGCACGCTGGTTGCAGACTGGAAAGACGGAGCGGGCAAATGACAACAAAGTGCACACGAAACAGGTCGATCCGGGCCGCAACGATGGCCCTGGTCGTGTGGAGTTTCCACGGCGCGCCGGCAAGTGTGTCGGCCGCGGAACAGAAACCAGAGGTCCAGCGGCTGTTCCAGTCAGGCGCCTACGAGCAAACCGTCGAGGCAGCAGGCGAGGGCGACCCGGCATCGAGCTACCTGGCGGCGCAGGCGTTGCTCAAGCTCGAGCGCACGGAACAGGCGGTCGCGGTATTCACGCGCCTGCGCGGCAGCGATCAACCGGCGTGGCGGCTGACTGCCGAGTCGGGCCAGGCGTTGGCCGCCAACGATACCGGTCGCGCCGTCGAGCTGGCGCGCCGCGCCACCGAGGCCGGCGCCGACAACCCTTTCGCGTTCTACCAACTGGGCCTGGCCGCGAGCAAGGCCACCGACTGGGGCACCGCGGGCGCGGCCCTCACCAAGGCGATCGAGCTCAAACCCGACCTGGCCTACGCGCATTACTACGGAGCCCTGGTGCAGCAGCGCCTGCGCCAACTGCCGCAGGCGGCGCAGCACTTCGAAGCCTTCCTGCGGCTCGCCCCCGATGCACCGGAACGACAGGCGGTGCAGGCGATCATGCGCAGCTTGAAATAGCGGCTAGAAGATGTGACCAATCCCGAAGTACCAACGGCCTCCACGGAGGCTGTTGGGCTCGCGGGACGACAGCGTCGACACCCGCGATCCGGGAATGCCGAAGTCGACGCGCAGCAGGCCAACCGGCGTGTCGAACCGCAGGCCCAACCCATATCCCACCTTCAGTGCGCGCCAGTTGAAGGCTTCGCCCTGATCGAGAATGTTGCCGGCATCGACAAACCCGACGCCCTGGAGCCAGCGATAGATCGGAAAGCGCGCCTCCTGGTTGAGCACCACCAGGGTCTCGCCGCCCGACGGCAAGCCCAGGAAGTCGCGCGGTCCCAGGCTTTCTTCACCGTAACCCCGCACGGTGGTGGCCCCACCGGCCCTGAACCGATCCTCGGTGAAGAGATCGTCGCGGCCGAACTTCTTGCCCACTTGCGCGCGCGAGGCGAACACCACGCCGCCCGCCGGGACGAACGCATACTGCTGCGCCAGCAGCTTGCGATTGCTCACGTCGGAGCCCAGCCAGGTCGCGGCCTCGTCGAACGACACCGACGAAAACGTGCCGGTGCGCGGCGCCAGCGGGTCGTTGCGGCGGTCGAACACCAGGGCGGTGTTCAGCCGGGCCACGTTCGACACGAAGTCGATCGGCAGCGGATCGTTGCCGGGGTCTGGATCGAACGTGTGCGCCCGCTCGAACCGATAGCCGTAGACCACCTGAAAACCACGCGGGCGCCAGCGCTGGTCGAGGCTGAAGCCCTGCACCGCGTTGATCGCCAGCACATCTTCTCCGCTGTCATCGCGAATACGGTCGCGGGAATAGAAGCCGTAGAGCGTAGAGCGCGCCGCCCATCCGAACAGCCGCGAGGTGGCCAGCAACAGCGTCGCGTCCTGGCGATCGTACTGATACATCCCGAAACCGCCCATGGTGAGCGCCCGGCCAAACAGGTTCGGGTTCTTGATCTCGGCCACGACGCCGGCGTTTCGCGTACTGGTGAACTCGTCGATCTGGGCCTCGCGCGCGCCTTCCAGTTGGACACCGTAGCGGAAAGCCCACGCCGGAAACTCCTCGACCACGACATTGGCCTTGACCGGCTGCACTCCGTCAACCACCTCGCCCACCGGCACCGGCTGGATGTCGACGAGCCGGAAGACGTTGGTGTCGTAGAGCCGCTTGCGGGCGCGGGCCCACTCGTCAAGGTCGACCGGCTTGCCCAACTCGAAGCGCAGAGCCTCGGTCAGTACGCTGCCGCGCGTGACATCGAGGCCGCTGGTGGCCACGTCCCGGAGCACTTGTTGCGGACCCTCGGCAATCGTGAACACCAGCGTCACGGAGTCGTCCTCCGCCACTTCGGTCGCCACCTCGATATCAACCGCGTTGAAGCCGTCCTGCCGGTACTGGCGTTCAATGCGCGCCAGTGCCGAGTTGACGTTAACGGCCACGTACGGCGTTGGCGGTGGCAGGGCGGCGGCCTTCTGCACCACCGGCAGGCGGGCGGCGGGGACGCCGGCAAACTTGAGGGTGGTCACCTGCGCGCGCGGACCCTCGACGATGGTGAACGGCAAGACGCCGGTGTCGCCATCAATGGTCAGGCCGCCGCCCTCGACGATGGCCTTGAGGAACCCGGCCTCGTTGTAGGCAGTCAGCAGCACCTGCTCGGCGGCGGTGCGATCGAGCCAGGCCTCGACGTCTAACCCGTCGGCCCGAATCTCGCTCATTAACTGGTCACTCGTCAGGAACCGGTTGCCCGAGAAGCGAACCTCGCGGCCGCTGACCCTGACGCCGGCCGTCACGTCGATTCGCAGGCGCTTGGTCTCGGGGTCCGGCCGGTCGACCGTTCCCACCACCACACTGCCCAGCTCCTGGTTGGCGACGAGGTGCGTGCGCACGCGGTGCGTCAGATCTTCGATCAGGAACTGATCGAATGCATTGCGGTGCCAGGCCTCTTCGAGGTCGCGTTTCACGGCAGCGGGCACGGTGACCCCGGTGATCTCGAGCACCGTGAGCGGTCCGCGATCGACACGAAACTCGATCGCGACCGTATTGGCGACCTCGTTCGCCGTCCGGCGCGTCCGCACCCGGGCCTCGTAGTAGCCCTGCGCCTTGAAGCGGGCCCGCAGCCGGTCGACGTCGCGCTGCAACACCAGGAAGTCGAACTCCTTACCCGGCGCGAGCGAAATCTGCCGGCGGACATCGGCCTCAAGCGCTGGGTCGAGGCCGGTGACGGTGATGGCCGCCACCCTGGGCTTCGAGCGGCGCTCGGCAGGCGGCCGGTCCGAGCCGCCAAAAGTAATCTGGTGCCGAATCCCGAGGCTGGCGGTGGCGTTGTCGCGCGACAGCGCCCGCACTTCGATGTTGCGGCTGGGAAAGTAGCTGACGACAAAGGTGGTCTTGCCGCTTTCGCGCAGGTTCTGCGACACCACGATTTCCACCTGATCGCTCAAACGCTTGGCAAGGGTGAGCCTGGTGGTCGGGTCGGTGCGGTTATTGCCGACGACCGAGACATCGTCACGGAAGTCGCGGTCGGTGAAATCGTTTCGCTCCAGGCGGAAGGCGTCGAGGCCGATGGCCCGCGCGGTCACGCCGAGCAGGTCGGCCGACAGCAACGTCAGTGCGGTTTCAGTGTTGGCCTGGCCGAGCAAGGTCGCGGCCAGTTCACCCGGTGTCGACGAGCCGTTTGCCGAGGTGAGGTCGACGGTCGGCCGATCGAGCGGGCCGGTCAGCGTCATCGTCACGGTATCGCCGCCGGTCAGCGTCGCCTCGGCCACGATGTTGAACTCGGGATGGATGCGGCGCAGATCGGTGAAGGAGATGTCGCCGCGCGTGATGCGGAAGGTGCGTCCGGCCAGGAAGATCTCGCCGCCCTCGCGCAACGTGACGCGGCCGTCCATGCCAGGGGCAGCAGCGGTACCGACCATTCGCACGCTGACGCCGGCCTCGAGGCGGCCGTAGTTATTGTCGACAATCATGTCGTCGCTGGTCGTCACCGTGAGATTCAGGCGAATCTGGTCGAGCAAGCTCCGGTCGGCCCCGGCCGCGACCGGCAGTGTCGCGCGGCGGGCCAGCGCGGCCAGCGTGATCGTCTCGGTGTAGGCGCTTTGCACGATCCGCAAATCGCCGGTGAGTGACGGCGCTTTCGGGTCGGGTCGATAGGTGACAAGAGCGTCGACCTCGCTGCGCAGCCCGCGAATCATCTCGATCGCCACGCCCTGCGCCTGGATGCTGACCGCGCCGCCGACGAGGGTCAGGTCGGCGACCCGCAGAGTGCCATCAAGCGCCAGCGCGCCGCCGTTGGCGAGTCCCCGCACGCCGTCCAGCACCACGCGATCGCCGTCGAGCAGAATCGGTCCGGACAAGTCGGAGAGCACCAGCCGTGGTTCCGCCAGTGCGATCTCGGCGTCGGCAAGCATCAACCGCCCGTCGAGCAACGGCCGCGACCAGGTGCCGTCGATCCGGGTGTTCAGATCGGCGGTGCCGTCGAAGGCGACCGTGGAGACGAAGGCGGAGAGCACGCGCAAGTCCACCAGGCCCTGGATCGCCAGGTTCAGCGGCGGATCCTCGGCGGCCACGCCGATCGAGCCGTCGAGGGTGATCGGGTTGTTGGCGACCGACCACAACACGTCGGCCACCGCGACCGTGCCGCGCGCGAACTCGACACGTGATGGGCGCTGCTGCTCGACCGGAATGCCGGAGAACGTGAACCGCGCGGAATCCATCGTCAGTTCGCCGGTGATCGCCGCCAGATCCAAGGACGGCACGTGGGCGCGTGCAGTGGCCGAGAAGCTGCCGACCACACCGCCGCTGGCGACGTCACCGGCGATGCGCGACACCGTCAGCGATTCGCCGGCCAGCGCGCCGTCGACATTCAGGTCGGTGACGGCTGGCGGGCCATCGCCCCAGGTGAAGGTTCCGTGCTGCAAGGTCAGCTTGGCCTGGCTGCCGGCACGGCTGCCATCCGATCGGAAGTCGACCGACAGCGCGCCGGTGCCGTCGACGGCCACCGGGACGGCAAACGCGCGGCCCATGCGGATGGCGTCGCGAAAGCTGCCGGTGAAACGGCCCTGGAAGGCACCGTCGCGGCGGGGGCTCCACTGGCCGGAGGCGGTGAGCAGCCCTTCGCCCATGCGAAGGCTCAATTGCTTCAGCGTCACATCGTCGCCCTGCATCGCGATCGTGACCGGCGCATCGAGCGCGATTGGAACGCCGCCCATGGCAGCGTCGAGTTCGGTCAGGTTGACGACCCCGACGTGGCCGTCCGCATCGGCGAGCCGGCCTGATGCGGTGAGGTGGCCGCTGGCGAAGCCAATCACCTCGCCGTCGACCACGCCGGCCAGTGGCGACAGCCGCGCCAGTTCCAGGCGATCGAGGACCGCCGTGGCACGATATTCGTAGGGTGAAGCGGTCGCGATGGTGGCGTTCACCAACGCGCCGATCGACGGCAGGCGCGCCGCGACGATCGCCTCGCTGCCTTTCAGCTCGGCGGTCAGGTCACCGGCGCCGATCAGGGTCCCAGCCTCGCCGCCACTCAGCGTGAAGTTGACGCGAGCGTTGCCGTGCGGCGCGGCAACCGTCCCGGCGCCGTCGAACTCCAGGGTGAAGTGGGCCTGGGTGTCGTTGGGCGACAGCACGGTTCCCTGCCAGGCGAGGCGATCGCCCTTCAGGCTGGCACGGTAGGCGCCGGTCTCCCATTCATAGCGCACGCGGCCGGCCAGCGCGCCCTCGCCCTGCCGAAGTTCGAGGGCGGTGACATCAATGGCGTCGGGCGTCACCATGGCCTTCGCCGACGCGCGATCGATCGGCTGCCCGGCCAGAGTCAGGGCCGACCCGGTGATCGTGGTGTCGAGGGTGTAGACGTCGAATGTGCCGCCGAGCACCGCGGTGGCCTGCATCGGCCCACGAATTCGCCACGCCTCCGGCACCTCCGCTTCCAGTTCCTCGAACTGGGGCGCGTCCACGTCGAACAGCCCGGTCCAGGTGCTGTTGACGAGATTGGCGCGCGCCTGTCCGGAGATGGCGGCGGTGCCGCGGCGAATGTCGACGCCGGTGATGTCGGCCTGGCGGCTGTCGGCCACCACGTGCGCCGACGCGCGCACGCGGCCGACGATCGGCAGGTCGACCGCATCTCCGGTCACCTGCGTATCGACTTCATAGAACTGGTAGGAACCGCCGAGGGTCATGGGGAGATCGACCGCGCCATGGACGTCGACGGCGATCTCGGGCACGGGAAAGCCGAGGGTCGCCAGGCTGCCCGCCGCGGTCGCGACATCGCTCACACCTGCGTGCGCCGGCCCGGTCATGGTCGACAGCAGCGCCGTCTCGCGGTTGATCACGCCGGCCATGCGACCCGCGAAGACAACACCGGGAAAGCGGTGATCGTGATCGAACTGGTAGTCGTCGCCGACGATGGTCGCGGTCACGGTGCCGGTCATCGGCACGTGGCCCGGCCGGGTGCGGCCGGTGGCGCGATTGGTGATCGTGAACCGCCGCGGTTCGCCGAACGAAAACTCGCCATGGCCGGCCAATGCCGCGGCAATGCCCTGTGGACTGAGGTCGGCCATCTCGATGGCCGTCTGCGCGTCGAGTCCCTGCCAGTCGGCATTGGCGGTGCTCGCGGCGTCGGCCCACGGCACGACGAAGCTGGCCACGATCTCGCCGCCCGATCGCGGCACGATCGATAGCCGCTCGCCGGAGAACCCCTCACCGGTCGCTCGCACGGGGCCGGCGAGGCGCAGCCCCTGCTCGCGGCCAACCGTCAGAGTCGTGCTGGCCACCTGCAGTGCGGCAACGAACGTCGCGGCCGGTCCCGTGATCGTGCCCTCAACGGCGACGCTGCCGCTCACGGCTACCGGTGGGGGCGGCACCCACTGCACGGCGCGCTCGATGTCGACGCCGCCCTTGAGCCGGAGATCAAGAATCGGCGCATCGAGCGCGCGCGCGATCGTGCCGCTGAGCACGGCGTCCAGTTCAGGCGATTGCAGCCTGGTGTCGGCCAGCGAGACGCGTGAGCCGTCAAACGTCATTACCGTCGCGAACGGCGCAATGGTCAAGGTGCGATCGTTGAGGCGAATCGCGAGCGGGCCGCCGACGGCGAATGCGCCCTCAGCGCCAGACGCGCGTTCTTGCAACGAAGACGTGATGCGCGGTGCCATGAGGTCCCAATCGCGGACCGCGTCGCCATACTTCACGTCGAGTCCGCGGAGGGTAAGGCTGCCAAGGTCGAGGCGGCGCGGCGTGATCGCGACCGGCTCGTCCGATCCGCCGGGCAGGTTCAGCGTGTCGCCGGCATCGCGGTAAATATCGACCACGCCGTCATCGATCGCGAGGTGCGTGATGGCGAAGACGCCCCCAAACACGGTCCACGGCAGGTGGACCTCGATCTGCCGGGCGACCAGGAACGGCCGCGCCTCGTGGCCGGTTGCCGCGAGACGGACCCCGGTGAGGGTAATGCGCCGGGTGAGGGCGTTGTAGCCCAGGTTGTCCGCGCGGAGGGACAGATCGTAGCGAGTGACGAAATCACTGGCCCAGGCCAGCGCCCGGCCGCGCACCCACGGAGTGTGAATGGCCAGAAGTGCCGCCAAACCCGCGGCGGTGGCAATCGCCACCGGTATGACCAGCCCCCGCCGCACCCAAACCCTCACCCTATCGATTCTAGTCCTGCAATTGAGGTACCATTCGGCCGTTGGAGGATCAACTCATGCGTATGAAGTCATGGCTTACGGTCGGCCTCAGCGCCGCCTTGAGCCTGGTGACGAGCAGCGCGGCCATGGCCCAGGCACCGGCACTCAAGGTCGGTGACATGGCCCCCGCGTTTTCGGCACCCGGATCGGATGGTAAGACCCACACGCTTGCGGAATCGAAAGGCAAGCAGGCCGTAGTATTGGCGTGGTTTCCCAAGGCCTTTACCGGTGGTTGAACGGCCGAATGCAAGTCGCTCCGTGAGAGCGGCGATCTGATTCGGCAGTACAACGTCGCGTATTACATGATCAGCACGGACACGCTGGAGGACAACACCAAGTTCGCCCAGATGCACGAGGCGGACTATCCGATCCTCAGCGACGTGACCAAGGAGATCGGCACCAAGTACGGCGTCCTCGGCGCAACCGGCATGGCCCGGCGCTGGACGTTCTACATTGCTCCGGACGGAAAGATCCTCCACATCGACGACGCGGTGAAAGCCGGGTCGTCGGGGCCGGACATGGTCGCCAAGCTCGCTGAGCTGAAGATCGCGAAGAAGAAGTAGTTCCAACCGTCACCGGCCTGGCGCGTCATTACGGCGCGTCCAGGCCGGCTCTCCTCCGCCCGGCTTCCCTCCCCAACGATCCCGTGCACTGCTGATTACTTAATGGCTTGACAGTACGGGCCGGGCACCCGTAATGTCCGCGACTGTAATCAAGCCGGTCCTTCAATCCGTTGAACGGCAGGGAGACGACTATGCGTCGATTTGCAGCGTGCGCAGCAGTTCTCTGTGTGGCGGTGTTTGTCAGCGCGCGGCCGGCCCACGCCCAGGCCTCGCTGTCCGGCGTTGTGCGCGACGGTTCGGGCGCGGTGCTGCCGGGCGTCACGGTTGAGGCGTCCAGTCCCGTGTTGATCGAGAAATCGCGTACCGTCGTCACCGATGGCGCCGGTCAATTCAAGATCGTCGACCTCAGCCCCGGCCGCTACCAGGTGGTGTTTACGCTGACCGGGTTCAAGACGGCACGGCAGGAGAACATCGACTTGTCGGGCAACTTTGCCGCCCAGGTCAACGCCGCGATGGAGGTCGGGGAGATCTCGGAGATGGTGACGGTCACCTCGGCAACGCCGGCGGTGGACGTGATCAACAACCAAACCAGCTTTGTCGCCGGTCGTGACGTGCTCGACAGCATCCCCACCGCCAATCGCAACACGCCGTCGCGGGCCTTGTTGATCCCCGGCACCACCGTGGTGCCATTCGTGCTCGGCCAGTACAGCATGAGCGTGCATGGCTCGGCGACGTCGGACATGGTGATCGCAATTGACGGCCTGCGGGTGAACAACCTGTGCGGCAGCGGCCAGTACAGCGGCTTCTACATGAACGATGCCAGCGTGCAGGAAGTGACCTACACGACCGGCGCCGAGTCGGCCGAGATGGCGGCCGGCGGCCTGCGCATCAACAGCATTCCCCGCGACGGCGGCAACACGTTCTCCGGCACCTTCCTCGCCTACGGTGCGGGCAGCCAGTTCCAGGCCGACAACCGCACCGATGCAGTCAAGACTTTGATTGGCCAGCCGCCCGGCATCGCTTATGACTACCAGTTCAATCCGTCGTTCGGCGGTCCGCTGAAGAAGGACAAGCTCTGGTTCTACCTGACCTACAAGTACGCCGACAACAAGACCTACGTCGCCAGCTCCACGTTTGCCGATGGCAGCCGTGCGTTCCGGCAGGCCATGGGCAACTACAGCGGTGTCGGCCGCATTACCTGGGCGGCGACCAGCCGCGACAAGTTCCGCATCTACATCGAGAAGCAGTTCAACGGCGAGGAGTACAACGGCTTCAACACGCTGGCGACCACGACGCCGGAGGCCTCGACCGACGCGTTCGGCCGCGGGTGGGTGCCGCAGGTGAAATGGACCCAGGCGACTTCCAACCGCCTGATGCTCGAGGCCGGCATCTCGTACTACGACCAGCCCTACGAGCAGAACTATCGGCCGACGGTCGGCAAGACCGACCTGCCGCGGCTTGAACAGACCACGGGCCGCCTGTCGGTGGCGGCCGGCAACACGATTCCGCCGTACACCAGTTGGACCAAGGACTACAGCACGATGGCGTCGGCCAGCTACGTCACCGGCACGCACGCGTTCAAAACCGGAATGACCTACAGCTGGGGCACCAACTCGCGGACGTTCTCGTCCAACGCCCAGATCAACACGCTGGTGTTCAACGGCGGCAATCCGATTGCCGTCGCGGTGTCGAACGGCCCGACCACGGCGCAGCAGAAGGTCAAGCGCGACCTCGGTGTGTTCGCGCAGGACACCTGGACGATGGATCGGCTGACGCTGAATCTGGGCGCCCGCTTCGACCAGTTCAATGCCGAAGTGCCGGCGCAGTCGGCGCCGGCCTCAACCTGGATCGCGGCCCGCAACTTCCCCGCCATTCCCAACGTGCCGAACTGGAGCGACTGGTCGGTGCGGGCCGCCGCGGCCTACGACCTGTTCGGCACCGGCAAGACCGCGGTGAAGGTGAGTGCCGGCAAGTACGTGGCGAACCAGGCCGCGGGTTACGCCGCGACATTCAACGGCATGACCTACGCCACGCAAACGCGCGGCTGGTTCGACGCCGACGGCAACCGCTCCATCCTCGACGCGGCCGGCAATCTGCAGCCCGGCGAAGTGATCGGCGGCACGGCGAACTTCGGCGGGATCACGGCACGGCCTGACCCAAACCTGCTGCGCGGCTACAACTGGGAGTACAGCGCTTCAGTGCAGCACGAGGTGGCGCCGCGGATTGCCATCACCGCCGGCTACTATCGCCGCCAGTTCTACAACCTGCAGGTGACCGACAACCAGAACCTGTCGCGCGATGACTGGAGCCCGTTGACCGTCACGACGCCTACCGATCCCAGGCTGCCGACCTCCGGCCAACCGATTACGATGTACTCGCTGAATCCGGCCCGTGTCGGCACCGCGGTCGATAATCTCTACACCTACTCGGACGTCAACCGGACCATCTACAACGGCCTGGAAGTCAGCGCGAACCTGCGGCGCGACAAATTCTTGATGTTCGGCGGCGTCACCCTGGACCGCCGCGCCTCGACTGAGTGTGACGGCGCCAACACCAGCACCGGCAATACCGCCCGCGACAACCCGAACAGCCTGCGGTTCTGCGACAACATCCCGCCCTATCGGGCCACCTACAAGATGTCGGCCGCCTATCAACTGCCGTGGGAATTCCAGGTCAGCGGCACCTATCTCGCCATCCCGGGCGCGAGCATCAACGCCAACTACACGGTGACGGCGGCCCTTGCCGGCCGTCCGCTCGTCGGTTCCCAGGCCGGCACGCCGACCATTGCCGTCAACTTGATCGAACCCAACACGGTGTTTCTCGACACCAGGAAGCAGCTCGACCTTCGTCTGGGCCGAACCTTCCGCACTGGCCGCTACCGCACGCAGGGCTTCGTGGATGTGTTCAACGTGCTGAACGCCGGCACGGTGATCCGGGTGACCGAGACCTACGGCGCCAACCCGGCCACCAACGCCTGGAAGAACCCGCAAGCGATCATGGATGGCCGCTTCGTGCGGTTCGGGATTCAGATGTCGTTCTAGCGATCACGAGCGTCACAGGAGGTGAAGAGGTCAGGAGAGTCCCCCGAGCTTGAGGACAGTGTTCCAGTTGCGGGCGGTGCCGGTGGTGCCGAGCCTCTTTTCGATCATCGCGATGGTGAGCCGGGATCTGCCGATTCCATCGGGATAGACGATGTAGGCGTGCCGCCCCTTCACCTTGACGACTTCGCGGCCCTTGATGGCTTGCTGGAGCGCCGTTACCGCGGCTGGAGACGGCGCGTCCTTCAGGCACATCAACACCGTGTGGCCGGGATCGATTTTCGCCTCTTTCGGGAACGGGTTGTCGGCGATGGCCTGCTGCCACTCTGGCGCGGTGCGGACCAGAAAGGCGGTCTGCAAACCGAGCTGCTGTGCGGCGCTCGCCTCGAGCAGCTTCTCAAGGGACCCGGGCGTCGCACGCGCGGTGGTCTCGAACACGACATTCCCGCTCTGCAGCAACGTCTGAGGGTTCTTCATGCCCAGGCCGGCGAGCAAGTCGCGCAGGCCGGCCATTGACACCTTGTTATGGGAGCCGAGGTTGATGGCACGCAGCAGGCCGATGAAGGTCGCCATGTCACTTATCGGAGCGGCCGCGCCTGACTCCGCCACTCACTAGGTCGTCTCCAACGTTGGCAGCGGCACTTCGTTCGGCACCACTCTCGTGAACTGGCCCCGCTGCATCAGCTCACGGCCCTTGCCGCCGCGGCCAACCACTTCGTACTTGGTGGTGCTGATGGTCTGCTCGGCGCCACGTGACGTCTCCACGGTCAGAAGATCGCGGTCACCGCTCGACACCAGCGCACCGATCACCTTGTCGTCGGGAAAGTCGATCTTGATCAGGATGACCCCGCGGCCGGGTCCCGACAGGAAGTTCACCTCTTCCACCGGGCACAACATGGCGCGAGCAGCGGCGGTAGCGGCGATGACCGTTTCCTCGCCGGTCGTCAGGGCAACGGTCACGACCTCCGCGCCGTCGGCGGTGCGCGCGTAACGGCGGCCCGAGCGCGTGCTGGCCTCGACAAAGCCCTGCAGCGAGAAGCGCATGGCATAGCCGTCGCTGGTAATCGCGACTGCGTGCACGGGCGGAATGTCATCAGCGGGGGCTGAAGCCCCCGCTCTCCGAACGACGGGTTCGATCTTCTTCGCCACGCGGGGATCCAGGCTGAACGCGGCAATCACCTTTTCGCCGTCCTTGAACTTGAACAGCTTCTGCACCGGCTCGCCGTAACCCGTCGAGGCCGGAACGTCGACGATGCGACTGGTGTATGCGACACCGAAGTTGGTGAAGAACACCAGAGTGGCGCGGGTGCTGCCAATCGCGGCCGCCAGCACCCCATCGCCCTCGCGCAGGCGCGTGGTGGTCAGGTCCTTCACTTCCTTCTGCCGCTTGACCCAGCCATCACGCGAGACAATCACGACGTTGTCTTCTTCGACGATGAAGGATTCGGCGGAGTACTCGACTTCCTCGGCTTCCTCGATCAGGGAGCGGCGCGGATCGATCTTGGGGTTGCCGTACTTGGACTGGATCTCCTCCAGCTCCGCGCGCACGAGCTTCCAGCGACCCTCCTCGTCCTTCAACAGGCCGGCGATCTGGCGCGACCGCTTGCGCTTGTCGTCCAGCTCCTTCTGAATCACGAGGATCTCGAGCCGGGCCAGCCGGTACAGCTTCAGCTCGAGGATGGCATCGGTCTGCTCGGCGTCGAGCGCAAAACGGGCCATGATCTTCTCGGCCGAATCGGCCTTGCCGTCCGACTTGCGGATGATCTTGATGATTTCGTCGAGCGCGTCGAAGATCTTCTCGAAGCCCTCGAGCAGATGGATCCGCTTCCGCAGTTGCTCGAATTCGTGCTCCAGCCGGTTGGTCACGACTTCCAGCCGGAAATGGAGGAAGTGCCACAACATCTGCTTCAAGTCGAGCCGCTCGGGCCGGCCGGCTTCGGCATTCTCCGTTGGCACCAGGCACGTCATGTTGACGGCAAATGTCGTTTGCAGCGAGGTGTGCTTGAACAGGTACGCCATCACCAGGTTGTCGTCGGCGCCCGCCTTGAGGTCCAGCTCGATTCGCACATCGTCAGTCGAGACGTCGCGCACGTCGACCAGGAATGGCATCTTGCGGCTGAGTACGACGTCGCCGATCTGCTCGACCAACTGTGACTTGTTGACGGCGTAGGGGATGCTCGTGATGTAAAGCTTCTTCTCGGACCGGCCGGTGGGGCCGGCCTCCCAGGTGGCACGCAGGCGCACCGACCCTGAACCGGTGCGGTAGATCTCCTTGAGCTCGTCGGGCGAGTTCAGAATGTGGCCGCCGGTCGGGAAGTCCGGCCCCTTGACCCATCGGCACAATTGGAGGGTGGTGAGGTCGGGGTTGTCGAGCAGCTTGATCAGTGCGGTGATGATTTCGTTGAGGTTGTGCGGCGGGATGTTGGTGGCCATGCCCACCGCGATGCCGGTGCTGCCGTTGATCAGCAGGTTGGGCACGCGCGAGGGCAGCACCACCGGTTCGACCTTGGTGCCGTCGTAGCTGGGACGGAACGGGACGGTCTCCTGCTCGATCTCCTGGAGCACTTCGTCGGCCAGCCGCGCGAGGCGGCATTCGGTATAGCGCATGGCCGCGGCGCCGTCGCCGTCGAGCGACCCGAAGTTGCCGGAGCCGTCGATCAGCGGATAGCGCAGCGAGAACGACTGCGCCATGCGCACCAGGGTCTCGTAGATCGCGCTGTCGCCGTGAGGGTGGAAGTTACCCATCACGTCGCCGACCACCTTCGCGCACTTTCGATGCTTGGCATCGGCGGTCAGGTTCTGCTGCCACATGGTGAACAGGATGCGCCGCTGCACGGGCTTCAGCCCGTCGCGCACGTCGGGCAGGGCCCGTGAGGTGATCACCGATAGCGCGTAGTTCAGGTAACGGGACTGTGCCGCTTCGTGCAGCGACACACTGGACGTGCCATCGCCGCCGATCGGCGAAAACCCGCCCGGCGCCGGTGGGGGCGGGGTACCGCTGTCGTCGTCTTCGGAAATATCGAACAGGGAGGGTTCTGGTTTTCGCTTAGCCAAGCCGCACCAGAATACCAGAGCAACTAACAGGAGGTTAAGAGATCAGGAGCATTCTTTTCTAAGGAACGCCCAAGCGTTACTCCTTGACTCATGTCTCTCCTGTACTAGCCTTCTTCCGGAATCAGCTTCCCGGGATTCATCAGGTTGCTCGGGTCGAGCGCGCGCTTGATTGCGCGCATCACGTCGAGCGATGCGCCGTGTTCCTGTTCCAAATATTTCAACTTGCCGAGGCCGACGCCGTGCTCGCCACTGCAGGTGCCGCCGAATTTCAGCGACCGTTCGACCAGGCGCTCGTTCAACCGGGAAATCTGCGCAAACTCGGCTGGATCGTCGGCGTCGAGCATGAAGATCAGGTGGAAGTTGCCATCGCCGGCATGGCCCACCAGCGGCGCGATCACACCTGCAGCCTGCAGGTCGGCCTGGGTTTCGAGGATGCATTCGGCCAGGTGCGAGATCGGCACGCAGATGTCGGTGGTCCAGGCCCTGGCGCCCGGCCGCGAAGCCACGGTGGCATAGTACGCGTTGTGGCGGGCGGTCCACAGGGTGTTGCGGTCCTCGAGCGTTGACGCCCACTGAAAGCCCTTGGCGCCGTGTTCGCGGGCCAGTTCCTCGACGGCCTTGATCTGTTCGTCCACCATCACGTCACTGATGCCGTGAAACTCGAAGAACAGCGTTGGCGCGATTGGGTAGTCGGTCTTCGAATACGCGTTGACCACCCGCAGTTGCGCCTCGTCCACGATCTCGATGCGCGCCACTGGGATACCGAGTTGAATGGTCTGGATCACGGTCGCCGCCGCGCCGGCCATTGTCTCGAACGGGCACACGGCGGCCCGCACGGCTTCAGGCTTGCCGTGCAGCCGCAATGTGACCTCGGTGATCACGCCGAGCGTGCCTTCAGATCCCACCATCAGCCGCGTCAGGTCATACCCGGAGGAGGACTTGCGCGCCCGGCCGCCGGTCGTGACGATCTGGCCGTCGGCCAGCACCACTGTTAACCCCAGCACGTTGTCGCGCATGGTGCCGTAACGAACCGCGGTTGTCCCCGATGCGCGGGTGGCCGTCATGCCACCAAGGGTGGCATCGGCGCCCGGATCGATCGGGAACATCAGCCCGCTGTTCTTGAGGTGCGCGTCGAGTTTCAGCCGCGTCAACCCGGCCTCGACGGTGATATCGAGGTCCTCGGGGCTCAACCTCAGCACTCGCGTCATCCGTGTCAGGTCGATCGACACGCCGCCGTGAATCGCGTTGACGTGGCCTTCCAGTGAGCTGCCCATACCAAACGGAACAATCGGCTTGCCGTGACGCGCACAGATCCGGACGATGGCGCTGACTTCATCGGTGGACGTGGGAAAGACGACGGCATCGGGGACGCCGGGCGGGTGCCAGGATTCGCCGTGGCTGTGGTGTTCGCGAACGGCGGTGGCGGTGGACACCCGGTCGCCGAGCAGGCTTTTCAAGTCGTCGATCACTGCGACATTATAGGGTGCGCGCTGGCGAGCACCCATGTTCACACCCAAGACCCTGTCGTTTCTGAAGTCACTGAAGCGAAATAACAAGCGCGAGTGGTTTCACGCCCGCAAGGATCAGTTCGAGGCCCACTGCCGCGCGCCTATGGTGGCGGTGATCGAACGCCTGGCCGTCGACATGCGGGCGTTTGCGCCGGAGATGGTGGCCGACCCCAAGGTCTCGCTGTTCCGGCAGTATCGCGACACTCGCTTCAGCGCCGACAAGACGCCGATCAAGACCAACGTCGCCGCCACGTTCCCCAACCGCACGCTGGGTCGCATGAACGGTGCCGGGTTGTACTTCGAGGTCGGGCCGGACTACGTCTGGATGGGCGGCGGCGCCTACCAACCCGACGGCTCGCAACTCCACCTGATCCGCGAGCACATCGTCACGGACTACAAGCGGTTCGATGCGCTGGTCAAGGCGCCGGCGTTCAAGAAAATTGGCGGACTGAAGGGCGACTCGTTGACACGGGTGCCGCGCGGGTTCGACAAGGACCATAAGGCGGGCCCGTACTTGATGCGCAAGCAGTTTCTGGGCTTCCGGGAGGAACCCGGCTCGTTTGCGACGTCCGGGACCTTCTACCAGGAACTGCTCGGCACCTTCAGAGCCCTGGCGCCGCTGGTGCAGTTCCTGAACGAGCCGCTGGTGGCCGGCCAGTCGCCGTCGCGCAAGGCGCACATCCTCGACGAGTAGCCACCGGCCGGACCCTACATCTTCAGCTTGGTCGCGAGGAAGTACAACGCCCCGCCGGCGGCCAGTGCGGCGGCACCGGCGACCAACTGTGCCTGGCTGGCGCCGGCAAGAATCCCCATCGCGACAATCGACGCGAAGACTGGCACCACGGGACCCATCGGCACCGTGAACTTCGCCGGCGCCACCGCGCCGTCCAAATCGCTGAAATGCGCGCCCACCTGCGCGGCGATCTCGCGGTCGTGCTTCCGCAGCACCAGGGTCGAGGCGCACACCGCCAGGTACATGACCAAACGCGCGATGGCGCTGACGGCAGCCAGCGCCACGAACGAACCGGTGAGCGCCAGGGTCAGCGCGATCACCGCGGTAAAGAGGATGGCGTTGGACGGTGTCTGGTAGGTGGGATGCACCTTCGCGAACCACCTGGGCAGGTCGCCATTCTCCGCCAGGGCAAAGATGGTGCGGGAGCCGTTCAGGATCTGGCCCATGTTGTTGCCGGCCATGGAGATGGCCGAGCCGGCCGAGACCATCAAGGCACCGGCGGCGCCAAGAAAGATCGCGGCGCCGTCGGCGAGCGGGGTGCGGCTGCCGCCAAGGTCCGGCAAGACGCCGGTGGCGACCAGCGAGGTGAGCGACATCACGACGGCGACGGTGATGAGGGTGGCAATAAAGGCGAACGGCACGTCGCGGCGAGGGTTGGCGGCCTCGCCCGCCAGCACGCCGGTAACTTCGTAGCCGCCGTAGGCGAAGATCAACAGGATCAACGCACTCGAGAGGTCCCGTTGCGTGACTGCGGGCATGGCCGCGAAGTGCGCGGGATCGATGTACCACACGCCGGCGATGATGAAGATGGTGAGCGGCGCGAGCTTGCCGATGGTCAGCGCGTTCACGACCCAGGACGATTGCTTGATGCCGCGCACGTTGATCATCGTGAGCGCGATCGTCAGTGCCGCGATCATCGACATCCGCGGCACGCCAGTCGCGAGCGCCGGCCAGTAGAACGCCAGCGCCAGGGCCAGCCCGTTGGCGACCGAGGCCTGGCTGGTGACACGGGTGAACCACATCATCCAACCCACTTCAAAACCAATGAAGCGGCCAAAGGCCGCCCGCGCCGGCAGGTAGGGCCCGCCGGTCTTCTCGAACCGGCTGCCGACCTCGGCGAAGCACAGCGCGATCGACAGCGACAGCAGTCCCACGCTCAGGAAGGCGAGCGGCCCCCACGGCCCGACCAGTCGGGCAACATCAGCGGGCAGCAGGAAGATGGCCCCGCCGATCACCTGGTTGATGCCGATTGCGGTGAGATCCCAGCGGCCGAGGGCGCGCCGCAGCGCCGGCGTTTCAGACATCCCAGCCACTCATCTCCGGCTGGCCGGTGATCATGGCCTTGATGCGGGACGCGAGCGTGTCGGCGGTGAAAGGCTTCATCAGCAGGTTGTGCACATGAGCGGGATCGAGGCCGGAGCCGGCGCGTTCGGGATGCCCGGAGATAAACAGGATCTTCAGGCCCGGCCGGATCCGGCCGGCCTCTTTGGCCAGGTCGGCGCCATTCATGCGCGGCATGACGACATCGGTGACGAGAATATCAATAGTGTCTTTGTGCTGCTGGAATACCTCAAGCGCGGCACGGCCATCTTCGGCATCGAGCACGGTAAACCCGCGGCGCTTGAGCTCGGTGACCACCAACCGGCGTACTGAACGGTCGTCCTCGGCCAGCAGCACCACCCCTTCACCCCTGACCGCGGCACTCGGCGTCGTCAAGGCCGGCATGAGCGGCAAGTCGGGCTCGTCCGCGATCGGCGGGAAGTAGATCTTGAAGGCACTGCCCTTGCCGGGTTCACTCTCGACCACCACATGACCGCCGCTCTGGCGAACAATGCCCTGCACCATCGACAACCCAAGTCCGGTGCCCTGGCCGGAGTCCTTGGTGGTGAAAAAGGGCTCGAACAGGCGATCGCGAACCTCGGCGGGCATGCCGACACCGGTGTCGCGCACACACAAGCTGACATGGGGCCCGGGGATGACATCGAGATGCTCGGTGCCGAGCACGACGTTGGCGGTCTCGATCGACAGCGTACCGCCCTTGGGCATGGCATCGCGGGCGTTGACGATCAGGTTCATGATGACCTGACCGATCTGCGCCCCGTCGGCGCGAACATGCGCCAGATGGGGATCGAGCGAGAACTCGAGGCCGATCTCGGGGCCCAGCAACCGGCGGATCAAATCCTCCATGTTGGCGACAATCAGGTTGAGGTCGATGGTATGGGCGACGGCCGCCTGGCGGCGGCTGAAGGCCAGCAACTGCTGGGTCAGGCCCGAGGCCCGCTCAGCCGCGCGCCGGATTTCGGTGGCCGACCGCTGCCAATCCGAGCCGGCCGGCATCTGCTCGATCAATTCATCGCTGTAGCCCAACAGCACGGTGATCAGGTTGTTGAAGTCGTGCGCGATGCCGGTGGCCAGCCGGCCGACCGCTTCCATCTTTTGCGCCTGTCGTAATTCGTTCTCCAACCGGTCGCGCTCGCTCAGGTCGCGCGAGATCGAGGTGACGCCAATCACCCGGCCGTCACCCACCAGCACGCGCGCGTTGACGTCAATGGGGATGCGCGCGCCCTTGCGCGGCACCAGCTCGGAGCGAAATGCCCGCGGCGTGCTTTCGGGGCCTTCCTCGATCATCCGGTTGATGGCATCCAGATAGTCGGTGCCAAAGACCCAGCTCGGGTCCAGCATCCGCAGCTCTTCACGCGAATAGCCCACGGCCTGCTCCCCGGCCCGATTCAAGGTCGAGACCCGGCCCCGGCGGTCGTGAATGGTCAGGATCTCGCTCGATCGCTCGAACAAGTCGTCGAAACGCGCCTTGAGGGCCGACTCGCGCGCCAGTTGGCGGCGGATCGTCTCCTCCTTGACGCGGCCGGTGCGGTACGCGACACCGGCGCCGGCGGCCGCTACCGTCAGCACCAGGCCGGCCCACGCCCACCAGGGCACCCGCGCCCCCGGCGTCAGCAGCGAACCGCCAGCCATGATGGTGACGTCGCGCCCGTCGCGCAGTTGCAGCCGGAACGAGCGCGGCGTGCCTTCGCTATCGACGATCACCGAGCAGATGCCGGTCAACTGAACATGCGCGCCCGGCTGCAGGCCGAAGGGGAGTTGCGGCGCCAGGTCGAGCGGAAGGTCGGCATTGAAAAGCACGCCGTCCTGCTGGATCACCAGTGTCAGGTCGTCGCGGCCGCGGTCGCTTTCGAGGAGCGTGCCTTCGGCCGTCACCAGCTCGGCGTCGCGCCGGCCGTCCATGAGCTCGCCGAGCGTCGAGGCCAGAGCCACCGGCGGCGGTCCCGATTGAACACGGCGATAGACCGCGTCGGCCAGGAACGGCGTGAAGCCATCGAGCTCAGGGAAGCCGACCGCCTCCACCCGGTCGCCTGGCTGGACCGCCGTACGCTGGTCGGATTCGATTCGGATCGGCTGGGTGGCGGTCCTCAGGTGGAGCGTGCGGCCGGTGCGCTGGCGCGTGACGATGCCGCTCACCCGGGCCCGCCGCATCAACTCCCGGCCGGGCGGCAGCCGCCGCAGGTCAGCGACACTCGTTTCCACGACCTTGTACGGATCCGAGGGCGGCGCGCTGACCACGCCGACCGGCCCGACCGCAATCAGCTCGCGACGCTGCAGCAAGCGGTCCTCGGACATCATGTGCGACAGCACACCATCGACGCGCACGACGGCGTCGACCGGTGGGGGTTCGGCGGCAACGCCGGCCGGCTCGAGCACGATCAGCGAGCCTTCGATGGTGCGGATGGTGACCTCGACGTCCCGCCCCGAGGTGCGAATGGCCCGGACCACGCCTTCGGCGGCGACCACCCGCGCATCGGCGGACCGCAGGCGGCCGTCGAGCGCGGACAGCGGCCTGGCCGCCGGCACCGGCGCTTTCCCTGCCGATGTGACCGTGGCGTTGCCTAGCGTGGGTCCCCGCACCGTCATGACCGCGGTGCCTGCGAGGTCGAGCAGGTCGCCGCGAGCCAGCGCCGGAGCCGGCGTCATGAGCGTCACGAACATCCCGCCGGTCTCGTCCTGCACGAACAGCAGGCCGCGGCGTTCGTCGCGCAACGTCACGACGGCCCGCACCCGCGCCACCGCCGCAGCCGGGGTCCAGGACGCGCTCTGCCGGACATCGGCGATCGACTGCCGTGCCGCCGGTTGGGCGAAGGCGGGCGCCAGCAAGACGAGGCTGACCAGGGCCGCGACACTGACGTCGCGCAGCCCGCGTCGACGCGGAAGCGTGGCGCGTCGCGCGCGCCGGCCGGAAGAATAGGACGCCGGTTGTATCATGAGTCCGAAATGAGCACCATTTCGCCGCGACAGGCGCGGACGACCCTGGCTGCCGGAGCGTACACCGATCCTGCGTGGTTCCAAAGCGAGCAGGAGCGGATTTTCGCGCGGATGTGGCTGGCCGTGGGGCGAACGGCTGAGCTCGAGGCGGCCGGCTCGTTCATCGCCCGTAATATCGCCGGCGCCAGCGTGCTGGTCGTGCGCGATGCCGGCGGAGGAATCCACGCCCTCCACAATGTCTGCCGTCACCGCGGCACACGGCTCTGTGTGACCGATGCCGGCACGTTCCCCGGCCGCATTCAGTGCCCCTATCACGCCTGGACCTACGGTCTCGACGGTGCCCTGCTCGCGGCACCGCAAATGGATGATGCGCCGGGATTCAACAAGGGGGAGCTGGCGCTGAAGCCGGTGGCGTGCGACACGTGGGATGGGCACATCTTCATCAACCTGTCGGATGCACCGGCGCCGCTACTCGACCAGGTCCGTGGCCTGCCCGAGCGGTTCCGGCCGTGGGGCATGGACGACTTGCGCCTGGTGAAGCGCATCCAGTACGACGTGGCGACCAACTGGAAACTGGTGATCCAGAACTACAACGAGTGCCTGCACTGCCCGGTGATCCACCCGCTGCTCAATCGCATGCACCACTATCTGGGCGCCGAGAACGTGCCGTCGACCGAAACCTATTGCGGCGGCGACATGGGATTCAGGGAGGGCGTCGAGACCCTCAGTATCGACGGCAAGCGGCGACGGGCCGTGCTGCCAGGCCTTGGTTCGCGCGAGCGGGCGCTGGTCAGCTACTTCGCGATCTACCCCAACTTCCTGCTGACGTTGCATCCCGACTACATGATGACGATCACCGTCTGGCCGCAGGCGCCCGGACACACCCGGCTGGTGGCCGAATGGCACTTCCATCCGGAGGAGATCGCCAGACCAGGATTCGTGTCCGAGGATGCGATCGAGTTCTGGGACAGGACCAACCGCGAAGACTGGGCCATCTCGGAGCAGTCGTACCTGGGTATCAGCTCACGTGGCTACCAACCCGGTCCCTACTCGTCGCGCGAACAGCAGCTCTGGGAGTTCGACCAGTTCATCGTGAAACACCTGAACGCCGAAGCTCACGACGAGTGAGCCGGGCTTTGTGGGCTCAGGCCCCCGGCTGCTTGATCCAGGCCGCGTATAACTCCGGACGCCGGTGCTTCAGGAACAACTCGCGCGCGTTCGACCGCGCGGTGGAGGCCAGGTCGACCTCGGCATACAGAATTTCGTCCTGACCCTTTGCCGCCCGGCCCAGCACGTCGCCGTTTGGTCCGCACACGAACGACTCACCCGCGAAATCCAGGCAGTCTTCCTTCCCCACCCGGTTACAGAGCGCCGTGAAATAGCCGTTCTGGAAGGCCGCCACCCGCATCTCGGCCTCGTAGAGGCCCTCCGGCCACTCGTCCACTGCGCCGGCCTGGGGCACGATCACCAGATCGGCGCCGTTCACCGCCAGCGCGCGCATGTATTCCGGGAAATGACGGTCGTAGCAGATCGCCACGCCGACCGCCCCCACCCTGGTCTGAAACACCGGCGCGCCCTTGTCGCCCGGCGTGTAATAGCCCTGCTCGTGAAAGCACGGATACTCGGTGATGTGAATCATTCGCGTCACGCCGAGCAGCGTGCCATCGGCATCGATGACCGGCGAGCTGTCAAAGGTGTTCTCGCCCTCGCGCTCGTAGAGGTTGATGACCACCACCATGCCGAGCTCGCGGGCCTTCTTCTGGAACGCGGTCACCGTCGGACCGTCGAGCGGCTCGGCCAGCTCGCGGAATCCGGGTCCGGCCGGGCGCTGGGGGTAGAACCACTCAAACGCCAGTTCGGCGAAGCAGGCCAACTGGGCGCCGTGACGGGCCGCGGTCTCGAGCGCCGCCAGTCCGCGGGCGACGTTTGCCGCCTTGTCCGTGGTGGCGTGCTGTTGGATGAGCGAGATTTTCATGCGATCACGATAGTGCATGGGAGGGGGGCAAGCACGAGGGTTCAAGCACGGGGGTTCAAGCGCGGGGGTT
>JAKFYH010000021.1 GCA_021730945.1 Acidobacteriota bacterium
CCTCCCACCCCGGCCGCCAGCCTGCCGTATACTAGGAGGTCTGCGGCCTGCCCTGAGCGAACCAGTGTTCGTCCGGGCAGAGTCGAAGGGTGAGGTGGCCGAGAGGCTTAAGGCGGCGGTTTGCTAAACCGTTGTAGGGATTTAAACCCCTACCCAGGGTTCGAATCCCTGCCTCACCGCCAATTCGCTCGACGTTGTCTCGCTCTTGTCGGCGAGGCCGATTCAGTCACATCCCGATTCGCCTGCGGCTCATCTGGAATGGGAGCGAATCCCTTCTACTCGCCTTCGGACGGCCTTTGGCCGTCCTCGGCTCGCTGACCCACGTGCGAAGCATTCGGCTTCTTGCCATCGGCCCGCCTTCGGTTTGGCCTCGGCAGTCCTCGGCTCGCTGACTCACGTGCGAAGCATTCGGCTCCTTGCCATCGGCCAGCCTTCGGCTGGCCCCGGCTCGCTCACCACCCTCGAACCGCCACACGCTATCGACAGAAGGCAGCCTCCATCGCGCTAACGGTCGAGTCGGCTCGCAACACCAATCGGCGTTCTCGCGCTCGGTTCGGGTAGCATCGGGCGATGTTGAGCCGGCGCACGTTGCTATTCGGGCTGCTCTACGCCAGCGAAGGCGCGCCGATCGGATTCATCTGGTGGGCATTGCCGACCCTGCTGCGTTCGGCCGATGTCGCCGTCGATCGCATTACCGCGCTCAGTGCCGTGCTGCTATTGCCCTGGGTGTTCAAGTTCCTGTGGGCGCCGGCGCTCGACCTGCTGCGCGGACCACGCTGGGGCTATCGGGCGTGGATCATCACCATGCAGTCAGTGATGGGCCTGGCGCTGGTGCCGCTCGTCTGGCTCGATCCGGTCAGCGAGTTTGATTCGTGGCGCACGCTGCTGCTGATTCACGCCCTTGCCGCGGCCACGCAGGACGTGGCCATCGACGCACTGGCGATCGGCGCCGTACCGCCAAATGAACGTGGCCGCCTGAACGGCGCCATGCAGGCCGGCATGCTGTTGGGCCGCAGCGTGTTCGGCGGCGGCATCCTCCTGGTGGGCACGTGGGTGGGCCGCGAGGGAATGATCGTCGCGCTCATCGCCTGGATCCTGACCGCGCTCGTTGCAGCGGTCATGCTGCGCGAGTTGGAGCCGCCACGCGACGGCGCCCGCTCGTTCCTCGACGCGGCAACGACCATGCTGCGCGTCCGCACCACCTGGATCGGCCTGGCGTTCGCGCTGGTGTCGGCCACCGGCTTCGAAGCGACCGGCCAACTGGCCGGTCCCTATCTGGTCGATCGCGGCGTGGCGAGCAGCACCATCGGCCTCTTCTTCGGCATCTTCGTCGTCGGGTCGATGCTAATCGGCGGGCTGGCCGGCGGCCTGCTGGCCGACCGATGGGGTCGCCTGCGCGCGGCGGCAAGCTCGCTCGCCGGTTTTGTCACGATGATCGCGCTGCTGGCTGTCTTCGACCTGATCGGCGTGACCACGCCCGCCACCCGCATCGTCTTGCTGACGACGATGTATTTCTTCGTCGGCCTGTTCACCGCCTCGTCTTACGCCATCTTCATGGACCTGACCCACCCGCGGATTGGCGCCACCCAGTTCAGCGCCTTCATGGCCGCCACCAATGCCTGCGAGTCGTGGTCGGCCTGGTCCGCCGGACGCATTGTCGCCGCCCAGGGCTATCCGCCGGCGTTCCTGATCATGAGCGCGGTGTCGCTATTGGGCCTGCCGCTGCTGTACTTGATGCGGCGACCCAGGGAACATCAGGTCCGCGCTTCCACCGACAATCAGGTAACCTGAGCCGGAAATGGGGAGGCAACCATGCCACGATTCCTGGCCGCGGCAGTAGCGACTGCAGGCGCCGCGGTTTGGCTGGGCAGCGCGGCACCGGCCGCCCAGCAAGCGCCCAATCCGCGGCAACAGCCCGGGGCGACGGTGCATATCTTCGCGCCCGAGCAGCACGACCTCTACGACGGGCACTTCATCATGTCGGCCAACCGCATTCACTTGATCGGCGGCCTGAACGATCCCGAAGGGTGGGATCACCTCGATAATGATGCCAAGACCGTCCGGCCGGTGTCTGGCACCGCCGAGATCGACGTCGACGAGATCAAGAACACCGGCACGTTCGAAGCCCGGCTCAAGATTCCCGAAGGCGATCTCGTCCTGACAATGGATCGCTGGAACGAGTTCAGCCCGTGCCAGAACGGCGGCATCGTCGCGTACATTCACGAGCACGGCACCGACTCAGGGTGCGGCGACAACAACTGGCCGAAGACGGTGGGGTTTCTCGCCGGGTGGGGCTTTGGTCACGCGACGCTGAACGGCAAGCCGCTCTACCAGGACTACGAAATGCACTTCATGGTCACGCAGGGCCTGCGCGACCGCAAGACCTTGCGGGTAAACTACCCGCTGGCCGGCAAGATGCTGCCTGGCGGCGAAACCAACCCGGCCACGCAGCAGATCGACTTCTACATCCGAAGCCCGCAACCGAACGCCAAGAACCGCCCGGCGCGGCAGGTGTTCCTGCACTTCTTCGGGATGGAGATCACCTGGAAGTAGCGTGTCGCTGACCATGACACATCGAAGGAGCCCGAGATTATGAAGTATTCGCGCACGCTGATCGCCATCGTGGGCCTGCTGCTCATGCCACGCGTGGTGGGAACCCAGGGAGCCAACGCCAAGGTGGCGCCCGGTTCACCCACCGCCGACAACCTGCCCATCTACGTGGTCGATCCGACCTGGCCGCCGACCTTGCCGAATGACTGGATCCTCGGCGACATCCGCGGCCTGTTTGCCGACGACAACGACCACCTGTGGATCATCCACATGCCGTCGAGCCTGACCGACCAGGAGATTGGCGCCGCCTCGAAGCCGCCGATTGCCGACTGCTGCTTCCCCGCGCCGCCCGTGCTGGAGATGGATGCCGAAGGCAAGGTGCTGCGCTCGTGGGGCGGGCCCGGCGACGGCTACACCTGGTTCAACCAGGAGCACGGCATCTACATCGACCACAACGGCTTTGTCTGGATGGGCACCAGCAACGGCATGCACGTGATGAAGTTCACCAAGGACGGCAAGCATGTGATGACCATCGGCGAGCCGGGCGTCAACAAGGGTAGCAACGACCCCGATCACCTGGGCGGCCCCGCCAACTTCTACGTCGAGCCCAAGACCAACGAAATCTTCATCGCCGACGGCTACATCAACAAGCGGGTGGTGGTGTACGACGCGGCCACCGGCAAGTACCTGCGGCACTGGGGCGCCTACGGCAAGAAGCCGGACGACACCGTCAAGTACGCCTATCCGGTGAAGATCGATCAGCCGCCGCAGCAGTACTCAACGCTGCACGGCCTGGTCGGCACCAAAGACGGCTTGATCTATGTGTCGGACCGCCGCGGCAATCGCATCCAGGTGTTCCGGCAGAACGGCGAGTACCTGATGGAGAAGTTCGTGCGGCCCGAGACCGGCGGCTCAGGCAGCGGCTTCAGTCTGCAGGTGTCGCGCGATCCGCAGCAGAGCCTGTTGTATCTGATCGACGGCACCAACCAGCGCGTGTGGATCCTGCGCCGCAAGGACCTGTCGATCCTCGATCGCTTCGGCCGGCCCGGCCGCCAGTCAGGCGAGTTCATCCGCGCCCACATGATCGCGATCGACTCGAAGAACCGCATGTACACCGGCGAGGCCGGCAACGGCCGCCGCATTCAGCGTTGGATTCTGAAGGGCACCAGGCCGGCCGCCAGCGTCACTCCGCCCCGTCAATAGCAGGGATCAGGAACCGACCATGAATCGACGCACCTTCCTTCAAGGCACCACTGCCGCCGCCCTGGCACCGCTCGCGGTTCGCGCCGCGTCGGCGCAATCGCGTGAGGTGTCGCGATCGTCGGCGCTCGATCCCTGGGTCGAAATCAATCGCGACCACCTGGCGCACAACGTCGCCGAGGTGTCGCGGGTGGCGAGCGGACGCCCGATCCTGGCCGTGATCAAGAACAACGGCTACGGCCACGGCGTCGTGCCGATCGCGCAGGCATTGTCGGCCTCGCCACACGTGCGCGGGCTGGCGGTCGTCAAGCTGCAGGAAGCCATGGCCATCCGCGACGCCGGGGTCAAGGCGCCGGTGTTACTGATGGGGCCGTTCGACGAAGCCAACCTCGCCGATATGCACGCGCGCGACATCATGCCGATGGTCTATACCCCGGTGGGCGCCGCCCTCGAGCGCATCGCCGCGCGGTCGGGGAAGCCGCTGCGGCTGCACGTGTGCGTGGATACCGGCCTCGGACGCGAGGGCGTGCCCTTTCGCGACGCGCCGGCGCTGATTCGCGACATCGCCGGCCGCAAGGGCCTGTCGATCGAGGGTGTGATGACCACCTTCACCGAAGACGAGGCTTTCGACCTGGAGCAACTACGCCGCTTCAATGCGCTGACTGCCGACTTGACGGCGTCTGGTGTTCGCCTGGGCCTGCGTCACGCGGCCTCGAGTTTCACGCTGTTCCAGAACAGCAACGCGTTCCTCGACATGGTACGCCCGGGCATGGCGCTGTTCGGTGTTTACTCGGAGCAGCCGTTTCGGACGATGAACAAGATGGCCCTCAAGCCGGCCGGCGCGCTGCGGGCGCGGGTGGCTTACGTGAAGAAGCTTGCTGCCGGCGAGAGCGCCGGCTACAACCGCGCGTATGTGGCCAGGGCCGACACCTGGGTCGCCACCCTGCCGGTCGGCCACAGCGACGGCTGGCCGCGGGTCGCGGCCAAGGGCGCCCGCGTTCGCATCGGCGGCGCGCTTTATCCCGTGATCGCCTCCATCTCCGCCAGCCACACCATCGTCGAGATCGGCCGCGAGCCCACTGTCGCGATCGGCGACGTGGTCACGCTCTGGGACTGGGAAGACGGCTCCCGCCCCGAGGACGTGTCGGCCGCGTGTGGCGCCTCAGTCTACGACCTGCTGATGCACCTGGGCGGCCACTTGCCGCGGCGCTGAGCCCGCGCGCTCAGCGTTTCGGTGCCGCGTCGGACGACACTTTCGGCCGCGCCGCCTCGTCTTCGAGCGTCGTCAACACATCGCGCCATGAGAACTTCTGGCCCTTGCCGCGGACGTAGAAGTCCATCCAGGCCATCTCGCTGACCGATTTCACCAACTGGTTGCGCGGGTCGGGAATGCCGTGCGTGTTGCCCGGGTACATGTAGAGCTCGGTCGTCACGCCAAGCTGCTTCAATGCCATGTGCAGCTCGATCGACTGCGGACTCGGCACGCGTGGGTCGCCCTCAACCACGTGAATCATGGTCGGGGTCTTGGCGTTCTTGATGTACTTGAGCGGCGACTGGTTCCAATAGGCATCGAAGTCGTCGTAGGGCAGCTTGTCGCCCAGGTAGTACTGCCGGTTGCGCTGCACGTCGCTTTGCGCGTACATCGAAATCCAGTTCATGGTCCCGGCGCCGGTGCTGATGGCCTTGAAGCGATCGGTGTGGGTCAGGATCCAGTTTGACCAGTGACCGCCGGCGCTCCAGCCGAGCGCGCCCATGCGATCCGGGTCGGCCATCCCCTGCGCGATCAGGTGATCGACGCCGCTCATGATGTCGTCGTAGCCCGGCGCCATGTAGTTGCCGACGATGTCGGTTTTCAGCTTGTGGCCGTAGTTGGTGGAACCGCGGTAGTTGGGGCGGAGGACGAGGTAGCCGGCGCCGGCGTAGACCTGCGAGCCGTAGCCGCCGTTGAACGACAGCACGTCGGCCGAGGCCGGTCCGCCGTGAATGGCGACGATCAGCGGATAGCGCTGCCCGGCCCGGTAGCCGACCGGCTTCACCAGCACGCCGCCGACCAGCGTGCCGTCCTTCGACTTCCACGTAATCTCTTCCTGATCGCCGAGCAGGAAACCGCGCACCTGCGGGTTGGGGTCGGTCAACTGCCGCCACGAGGCGCGCGTACTGGCATCGGCAATGGCGTCAACCGTGAAGAGCGTGGGTGCCGTGGTGCCGTCCGAGTAGTTGATGAGCAACGCGCCCGTGTCGGGGTCCTCGTCGATCGAGACGCTGGCCTTCTCTTCGGTGAGCGGCCGCGTGGTGTTGAAGCGCACATCGAGCGACACCACCTGGTTGGTGGCCTTGATGCCCTCGTTGAAGTAGAGCGTGCTGCCGTCCTTGGCCCAGAAGCCAATCGTGACGTCGCCGTCGAACGACTCGCCCAGCTTGCGGAACGGCTTGCCGCGTTCGGCCACCGCGCGCACGTAGACGCGGGCGTTGCTCATGCCGTACTTCTGCAGGTCGTCGGGTCCCGAGAATGCGACGAAGCGGTTGTCGGGCGAGAAGCTCAGGCGGCTCTCGCCAATCTCGGCGTTGGTGGTCAGCCGCTCGATGGCGCCGGTCGCGGTCTCGAGCAGGTAGAGGTCGCTGTAGATGTTCTCGGAGGTGATGCCACGCTGGTAGCGGTTCGCGGACAAGCCCCGGAAGCCGACCCACTTGCTGTCCTTCGAAATCGCGACGTCATCGACCGAATACGCGCCGCCGGTGGTGAGCCGCCTGGCGTCGCGCGGGGCGGCGGCCGCCGGCGCGAGGTCGAGCGCCCACAGGCTCGAGACCGGGGTTTCAGGATTGCGGATGTTGACGGTGAACTTCTTCTCGCGTCGCAGCTTCTCGTCGGCGTCGATCGCGTCGGGTGTCACAAAGTAGATGCGCGTGCCATCGGGCGCCCATTCCCAAGAGGCCACGCCGGTGGGGTGCTGGGTGATCCGTTCAGCCGTTGCGGTCGCCAGATTCGACATGGGGAGCCGGAAGAGCTGCTCCTCGCCGGTCTTGCCGGTGCGATAGGCCAGCCACTCGCCACCGCTGGTGACTGCGTAGTCCGAGACACCTTCCTTGGCATCGGTCAGGCGCTGCGCCTCGCCGCCGTCGGGCCGCATCATGTAGAGCTGGTTGCGGCTCGCGGCACTCTCCGGCGCTTCGCGATTCGACAGGAACAGGAAGAAGCTGCCGTCGGCAGACCAGCGGGGCGCGGTCTCGTTCTTGTCCTTCGTGAACGTCAGCTGCCGGGTCGACCTCACGCCCTGGGCCATCGAGACCAGGTAGAGGTCGGTGTAGCGCTTGGCCTCGGCCCAATCGGGGGTCGAGAGGCTGTAGAGCAGCCACTTCTTGTCCGGGCTCGGTGTCGGCGAGCCGACCTGCCGCATGTGCTGCATGTCGAGAAAGGTCATCGGGCGCCGATCGGGCGCTTGTGCCGATGCCGCCGGTTCGCCGGCCACCCACCCGGTAGCGGCAGCGATGGCAACGATGGCGACGAAGCGGCGGACGGCGGACAAGTGCGTGGCGTGCATGCAGACCTCCATGGTCAAGTGCCTTTGATAGCCTTTTGAGCGGCCCGCGTCAATTCATCATTCCCGTCAGGCTGCCAGCACGCGGCCGCGGACTTCACCGAAGCCGACCGGCGCGAAGCCGTTGCGGCGGCCGTGCGCACGGAAGATCACCTCGTCGCCGTCTTCAAGAAACGTGCGGGTGTTGCCCGAGGGCAAGGCGATCGGCGCCTTGCCGCCGTCGGTGATCTCCATCAGGCTGCCGAGGCCATCCCGCGTCGGCGCGGAGATGGTGCCGGTGCCGAGCAGGTCGCCGGGCCGCAGGTTGCAGCCGTTGCTGCTGTGATGAGCTACCAGTTGCGCTACGGTCCAGTAGAGGTGGCGAGCGGAGCCAAGCGAGAGCCGATAGGCCGGCATGCCCTGGTCTCGCAGGCACGGCGTGAGCAGGAACACTTCGAGCTCGATGTCGAATGCGCCCTGCTCCTGATCGGCCTCGTCGAGCAGGTAGGGCAGCGGCGCCGGGTCGCCATCCGGACGTGCCGGCTGGGCAATACGGAACGGCGCGAGCGCTTCGGGCGTGACTACCCACGGTGAGATCGAAGTGACGAAGTTCTTGGCGAGGAATGGCCCGAGCGGCTGGTACTCCCATGCCTGGAGGTCGCGCGCCGACCAGTCGTTCAGCAGGCAGTAGCCGCCGACGTGGCCGGCGGCCTCGGCGATCGGAATGGCGGTGCCGAGCGCGTTGCCGGCGCCAATCCAGACGCCGAGTTCCAGTTCGAAGTCGAGTCGCCGGCTGGGACCGACGGTCGGCTCGGTCTCGGCCGGGCCCTTCCGTTGTCCCGATGGCCGGTGGACGCCGGTGTCTGACACCACGATCGAGGAACTGCGGCCGTGATAGCCGATGGGCACGTACTTGTAGTTGGGCAGCAGCGGGTTGTCGGGCCGGAACTGGCGGCCGATGTTGAGGGCGTGATGGATGCCGGCGTAGAAATCGGTGTAGTCGCCGATCGTGGCAGGCAGGTGCATGGTGCAGTCGGCGGCCGCGTGCAGCATCGGCTCGACCAGGGCCTGCTCGCGCGCGCCTTCCGCCAGCAACTCGAACAGCCGTGCCCGCACCAGTTGGCGCGCCTCGGCACCGGCGCCCAGGAAAGCATTCAGGCTGGCACCACCGGCGAGGGTCGCCGGCTTGTTCGCGTCACCGCGGAACAGGCCGGGCCGTGCCGCCGCCGCAAGGTCCAGCACCATGTCGCCGATCGCCACGCCGCCGCGCGGCGTGGAGTCGCCGGGAGGCGAGAACACGCCGAAGGGAAGGTTCTGCAGCGGGAAGTCGGCGTGGCCGTTGGCTGACCGCACCCAACTGCGACGAGCGGCGTCGTGCGTGGCGTCGAGCAGTGAAGCAGTGGGCATCAGCGTTGGCTCGGGTTGAAGCGTTTCTTCATCTGCCGGCCGTACTTCGCGTAGTCCGCCTGGCGCTCGGGCAGGCCTGCTGCGTAGCCGGTGACGCGCTGCGGCAGCCGCGTCTCGAACATGAAGGCGAGCGTGCCCGACAGCTTCTTTGGTTCGAGCCTGGCCTGGCTGGCCGTCTCGAACGCCTCGAAGTCGGGGCCGTGCGGAAGCATCTGGTTGTGCAGCGAGAAACCGCCCGGCACGAAGCCCTGCGGCTTGGCGTCGTACTGTCCGTAGATGAGCCCCATGAACTCGCTCATGATGTTCATGTGGTACCACGGTGGACGAAACGTGTCCTCGGCCACCAGCCAGCGGTCGGGAAAAATCACGAAGTCGATGTTGGCGGTGCCGGGTGTGTCTGACGGCGACGTGAGCACGGTGAAGATCGACGGGTCGGCGTGGTCAAACAGGATCGGGCCGACCGGTGAGTAGCGCCGCAAGTCGTACTTGTAGGGCGCGTAGTTGCCGTGCCAGGCCACGACATCGAGCGGTGAGTAGTCGAGTGCGCACCGCCACATGGTGCCGCCCCACTTCACGTGCATCCGCGACGCCACGTCCTTCTCCTCGTAGGCCGCCACGGGGGTGAGGAAGTCGCGCGGGTTGGCCAGGCAGTTGGCGCCAATCGGTCCGCGCTCGGGTAGCGCGAAGGCGCCGCCGTAGTTCTCGCACAGGTAGCCGCGTGCCGGCCCATCCGGCAGCTCGACGCGAAACTTCACGCCGCGCGGGATCACCGCGATCTCGCCGGGCTCGATGTCGATAATGCCGAACTCGGTCCACAGCCGCAGGCGGCCGCTTTGCGGCACGAACAGCAGTTCGCCGTCGGCGTTGTAGAAGTAGTCGTCGACCATCGACGCCGTTACCAGGTAGACGTGCGCGGCCATGCCGCTTTGCGCCTCGGCATCACCGGCGGTGGTGATCGTGCGCACGCCCTGAAGGAACGTCACCGGTTCGGACGGCAGTGGAATCGGACTCCAGCGCAGCGGCTGAATCGGCAGTTCGGTTTCCGCGCAGGGCGCCGAGCGCCATAGTCCCGGGTCGACCTTCTCGAAGTCGCCGATGTGGGCCACCGTCGGCCGGATGCGATAAAGCCAGGAGCGTTCGTTGCTGGCGCGTGGTGCCGTGAACGGCGAGCCGCTCAGTTGCTCGGCGTAGAGGCCGTACGCGCACCGCTGCGGCGAGTTGCGGCCCACCGGCAACGCTCCCGGCAGCGCCTCGCTTTCGAAGCCGTTGCCGAACCCCGACATGTAGCCCTTCATCGCGTGGTCTCCTCGTCGCCTGGTAGATCGATGTAGATGCCGCCGCCCTCAAGCTTCACCGGAAAGGTCGCCAGCCGGCGCGCGGTGACGCTGCCATCCGACTGCCCGGTGCGGATGTCGAACAGCGCGTAGTGAACGGGACACTCAATGTAGCCCTCGACCACGCACCCGCTCGACAGGGGCGCGCCGGCGTGCGGGCAGGTGTCGCTGGTCGCAAACAGGTCGCCGGCCAGCCGGTAGACGGCCAGCCGCCGGCCGCCGACCTCAATGCCGGCCAGGTCGCGGCCTTCGAGGACCGACTGCGGTGCGGCCCAGGCCCACGCCATTCGTCTAGACGCCTTTCAGAACGCCACGCTCGATCTGATCGGCCTCAATCGATTCGAACAAGGCCTTGAAGTTGCCCTCCCCGAACCCATCGTCGCCCTTGCGCTGAATGAACTCGAAGAAGATCGGGCCAATCTCGGTCTTGCTGAAGCGCTGGAGCAACACCTTGGTGAGGCCGCCCTCGACCACACCCTCGCCGTCGATCAGGATGCCGTTCTTCGCAAGCCGGGCCAGGTCCTCGCCGTGGCCGGGCAACCGGCTGTCGACGCGATTGTAGTAGATCGGGTTGGGCGCCGGCATGAAGTCGACGCCGTCGGCCAGCAGGCCCTCGATGGTGGCGTAGAGATCCTGCGCGCCGAACGCGATGTGCTGGATGCCCTCGCCCTTGTACTGCTGCAGGTATTCCTCGATCTGGCCCTGGTCGCCCGCGTCCTCGTTGATCGGGATCCGGATCTTGCCGTCGGGGCTGGTCATGGCGCGCGAGTGCAGCCCGGTGTGCTTGCCGGCGATGTCGAAATAGCGAATCTGGCGGAAGTTGAAGAGCCGTTCGTAGAAGCCGGCCCACTCGGTGAGGCGGCCGCGAATGACGTTGTGGGTGAGGTGGTCGATGTACCACAGGCCGCGGCCTTCGGGCGCCGGGTTGGCTTCACCGGTCCACTCGAAGTCGACGTCGTAGATCGAGCCCTTGGCGCCGTAGCGGTCCACGAGGTAGATGTGCAGGCCGCCGATGCCTTCGATGGTGGGGATGTGCAGTTCGCCGGCGTTGGGGTCGCGCTCCACCGGCGTGGCGCCCAGCTTCACCGCGCGCTCGAACGCGTACTGCGCGTCGACGACCCGGAAGGCCATGGCCGGCGCCGACGGACCGTGGGCCTCGGCAAACTTCGCGGCAAACGAGTCGGGCTCGGCATTGACGATCAGGTTGATGCCGCCCTGGCGATACAGCGTGACGTTCTTCGAGCGGTGCCTGGCCACTGCCGCGAAGCCCAACCGGCGGAACAGGCGGTCGAGCACCGCCGGATCGGGATGGCAGAACTCCACGAACTCGAAGCCATCGGTGCCCATCGGGTTCTGGTCACTGATGACTGGTGGCGGCGCGTCGTGCGGATAGGGACCCATGTGATTCTCCGGTTGGTGTCGGGCGATTCAGGACGAAGAAACCAGTGCGCGATATTCGTCGCACGGCTCACGAAAGGAACAGGAGCCAAAGCTGACCAGCCACTGTTGGCGCGCCCGGTCGAGCGCGTCGATCGGCAGGGCGACGCCGCCCCAGCGCGCTTCGCGATCGGCGAAGGCCAGTGTCGACCTATCGGTGCCGACCAGCAGTTCGCGGGCGACGGCGAGCGGCTCACCCGCGCCGAGCGCGGCGGTGGCGAGCAGCACATTCAGGTAGCCATACATCGGCGCCGAGGCGGCCGCCGGCTCATAGGTCAGGCGATAGTCGCCGCGCAGGGCGTGGTGCAGGCCGGCCGTGGCCTTGAACGGCACGCCCAGCCGCACCGCGGCGTCGAGCCACGCCACCAGTGCATCGGGTGCCGGGAAGGCGTCGGCGGTCAGCCCGCCGGTGCGGACCTTGCCGCGCAGGCCACCGGCCTTGATGCGCCCCAGCCACGCCGCGGCATCGGCATCGGCCGCGACCTCCACGTAGACGTCGAAGCCCAGGCCGAACGCGCCGGCCAGCCAGTCGATGCCGTCGAGCGCGGATGGCTTGGCCTCGATGGTGTCCACCACCGCGCCATGCTTGCCCTGGTTGAACGTGGTGATGGCGTCAAAGTCCGGTTCGGAGCGGTCGCGCACGATGGCGCTCAGGCGCCAGCGGCTGTCCGCGGAATGCGCGGCCCGGGCCTCGGCGAACTCGGCCAGGCGGGCCGCCGGCAGCACGAAGCGTCCGAGCATCCAGCGGTCGTCGCCGGCAAGCGCCGTGGCGTATTCCCGCACCGCCGCCGCCATGGCGAGGCCGGCCGGCGGAAACAAGCCGGCGTAATCGACCACTTCGCCGAGCAGGGCGCGCGCGCTGGCGTGATCCATCTCTTCACGATAGGCCGGTTGATTTATTGTGTCCAATACTCAATAAGTCATGATTAATTACCAGAGACTATGAAAGACGCATCCCGTCTCGAGCTGCGGCACCTGCGCTACTTCTGTCAGGTGGCGACCGACCTGCACTTCGGCCGGGCGGCCGGCGTGCTGGCGGTGTCGCAGCCGGCGCTCAGCGTGCAGATTCGCCAGGTCGAGGAGATTGCCGGCGCGCGGCTGTTCGAGCGCCATACCCGGCAGGTGGCGCTGACCGACGCCGGGCGGGTGTTCGAGGAGTCGGCGCGCCGGATCCTGCGCGAGGTGGACGCCGCGCTGGACGCCGCGCGCCAGGCCGGCAGCGGCGAGGCCGGCCTGCTGCGCGTCGGCTTCGGCCCGACCTTGATGCTCTCCACCCTTGCCCACGTGATCCGGACCTATCGCCAGCGTTATCCCGGTGTGCGGGTTGACCTGCGTGAGCTGGCGACCTCTGAACAGGTGGATGCACTGTTGCGCGGGGATCTCGACATTGGTTTTGTCCGAGGCGCCGAGGCCCATCCCCGATTGCACGCGGAAGTGTTCGCCCGCGAGCCGCTGGTGATTGCGGTCAGTCGCGATCATCGCCGCGCCCGACAGGCGCGCGTCCGGCTGGCCGAACTGGCCGACGACCCGTGGGTGCTCTCGCCTCGGGCGATCGCGCCGTCGTTTCACGACCAGGTCATCGCCCTCTGCCGCGCCGCCGGCTTCACGCCGCGGGTGGTGCAGGAGAGCCGCGAAGTCCACACCACCGTCGGGCTGGTGGGTGCCGGCGTCGGCGTGACCGTGGTGCCGGAGACGGTGCGCCGCATGACCGGCACCGACGTGGTCTTCAAGCCGGTGCCGCGCGCCGCGGTGCGGCTGTCGATCGTTCGGCCGAGCGGTCCGGTCCGGCCCGTCACCGGGACTTTTCTCGCCGTCGCCCGCAAGGCGGCGCATCACCGCATCTGAGGCGCCCCTCTGCCGGGATCGGCTTCTCCCGGCCGGCCTCGCTTGGGGTACCATTGCTGCCCAGAGGCTCTGATCCATGTTCGAATCCAGCGCTCTGCTGACGTCACTGCGCGATTCGTGGAACGAGGCCGGCACGGTTCTGCCGGATCTGATCCTGGCGCTGGTCCTGCTGATCGTCGGCTGGCTGTTTGCCAAGCTGATGCGCAAGGCCGCAATCCGCATTCTCAAGCTGGCGCGGGTCGATGAACTGGCCGAGCGCTCGGGCTTCGACGACTTCCTCGTCCAGGGCGGGGTCGAGCTCACCACCATCACCCTGGTGGCCGGCGCGGTCTACTGGCTGATCCTGGCCGCTGTCTTCATCGCCCTGCTTGACGGGCTGGGGCTGCACACCGCCGACGTGCTGCTGGCCCGGCTGTCCAACTTCGTCCCCAACCTGGTGGTGTCGATCGGCATTCTCGTCTTCGGCTCGCTGCTCTCGCGCGTGGTCGGCGGGCTGGTGTTCGGCTACTTGAGTAACATCGGCACTGAAGCGGCCGCGCCGATCGCGGCCCTGGCCCGCTATGCGCTGCTGGTGTTCGTGCTGTTCATGGCCGCCGAGCAACTGGCCATTCGCACCGAGGTCCTGGTATCGGCGTTCCAGATTGCCTTTGCCGCCTTCTGCCTGGCCGCCGCGCTGGCGTTCGGGCTGGGCGGGCGCGAGTGGGCGGAGAAGGTGATCTCCCGCTACACTCGCAAGTAGCGATCATGATCATCGACTGCCATACCCACCTGAACAACTACCACGACGAAGCCAGTCATTCGCTGACGGCCGATCTCGCCCGCTTACAGGCCGAGATGCGGCGCCATCGCGTCGATGTGTCGCTGGTGCTCACGTCCTACAAGGTCTCACCGGGCCGGCCGTCGGCCCGGGCCGTGGTCGAGGCGACCCAGGATCTGCCGAACATTCATGTCGTCGCCGGCATCTCGTGGCAGACGTTCTGCCAGGCCGACGTCGACGAGCTGCGCTCCCTGCTGACCGCCGGTGCGATCAAGGGCCTGAAGCTCTACCCCGGCTACGAACCCTTCTATCCCGGCGACCCCAAGCTGACGCCGGCCTACCTGCTGGCCGAGGAATTCGACGTCCCGGTCATGATCCACACCGGCGACACCTACGCGCCGACCGGCAAGGTCAAGTTTGCCCACCCGCTTCACGTCGACGAAGTGGCGGTCGACTTTCCGCGGGTGAAGTTCCTGATCTGCCACCTCGGCAACCCGTGGTTCCGCGACTGCATGGAAGTGGTCTACAAGAACGAGAATGTCTATACCGATATCTCGGGGCTGACGCTTGGCCAGTTCACCGATCGGTTCGAGGCCTACATGCGCCAGCAGCTCAAGGAAATGATCCTGTGGGGCGTCAATCCCAACAAGGTGCTCTATGGCACCGACTGGCCGCTGGCCTCGATGGAGTCGTACCTGGCGTTCATGGAAGAGCTCAAGCTGCCGCCCGGTGACAAGGACATGCTGTTCTTCGAAAACGCCGCCGCCCTCTTCAAGCTCGACGTGAAGCATCCCGCCGCCGGCATCGCGTCGATCCTCAGCCGGTTCTGATTACCGGCGCCATCAGGCCTGGCGGTCGCCCTCGGGGCTGCCGTAGTGGATGCCATAAAGATCCTTGCGGCGGTCGTCCCAGTGCTGGACCGTCCCCTTCCGCCGCTGCCGCTGCAGCAGCACCAGATCCAGTTCGGCAAAGATCACCGTCTCGATATTCGGCTCGCATTCGGCGGCAATGCCGTCGCGGCTGAAGTAGAAATCCGACGGCGTCAGGATGGCCGACTGCGCGTAGTGGATGTCGGCGTGCTCGACCTCCGGCAGGTTGCCGACGCAGCCCGACAGCACGATGTAGACCGGGTTCTCGATGCACCGCGCCTGGGCGCAGTAGCGCGCCCGCAGGTAGGCGTTGCGTTCGTCGACGTTGATCGGCGCGAACACAATCTGGGCGCCCTGGTCGAACGCCATGCGTCCCAACTCGGGAAACTCGACGTCGTAGCCGACCAGGATCGCGATCTTGCCGCGGTCGGTGTCGAACACGCGAAGCCCGTCGCCCTTCTGCACGCCCCACCAGCGCCGCTCGTCCGCAGTGATGTGCAGTTTGCGCTGCCGATCGATCGACCCGTCGCGGCGAAACAGGTAGGCGGTGTTGTAGAGCTTCTCGCCATCGAGTTCGAACTGGCTGCCACCGACGATGTTGATGTGATAGCGGATGGCGAGATCGCGAAACAACGCGACATACCTGGGGCCGAGTTGGGCCAGCATGCGGGCCGACTGACCCGGCCGATCGGCCTTGATTGTCGACAGCAACTGCGTCGTGAACAGTTCAGGGAACAGCAGGAAGTCGGAGCGGTAGTCCGAGGCCACGTCGACGAAGAACTCGCACTGGGTCGCGAATTCTTCGAAGGTCGCGATCCGCCGCATCTGGTACTGGACCGCCGACAGCCGCACCAGGCTCGACGGCCGCATCGTCTGCAGCTTGTTGGGCGCGACGTAGTCGAGGTTGCTCCATTCCAGAAACGTCGCGTAGCCGCGGGATTCGGAATCGCCCGGGAAATAGTTGGGAATCAGGCCCTTCAGCACGAACCCGTTGGACAACTGCGGGGTCAGCACCGGGTCGACCAGGGTCTTGACGATCACCCGTTCGACGTACTCGCGTGCCGTCATCTGGTCGGCATGCTGCCCGTAGCCGGCAATCCGCCCGCCGATCATGATGCCGGTCAGGTTGCGGCTGCGCGCCAGTTCCTTGCGGGCGTCATACAGCCGGCGCGACAGCTTCATCCCGCGGAAGTCGGGATCGACCATGATCTCGATGCCGTAGAGAGTGTCGCCCTTCGGGTCGTGGTTCCGGATGTAGCCGTCGTCGGTGCTCTTCTTCCAGTCGTGCCAGTCACTGTGAGCGGCGGAATCGACGATCAGGCTGCTGGCCGTCGCGACCACGCGGGACTCGACTTCAATGACGAACTGACCCTCCGGGAAGATCGCCAGTTGACTGGCGACCTGCTCCCGCTTCCAGGGCCCCATGCCGGGAAAGCACTTCAACTGCAATGCGACCAGTGCCTCGAAGTCGGCGATGGTGAGCTGGCGCAGCCTCAGAGTCTCGAATCGCTTGAGGTCGGCTTCGTCCATGGTCCTAGGATCCTACCCTGAGCGCGGCCGGCGCGGGGCGGCTTGCGCCTCCACGGTGGCGATGGCACCATGGTTCTGCCTTGCGCACCGTCGTTTCGGCTCAGTCGGCGCTGACCCGTCAGCCACCGCGCGGCCGCGCGGACTGGCCGCTCGTGCTGGCGGCTGTGGCACTACTGATGGTGGTGTCGGCGCCGGCCCCGGTGGCGACCGCCCAAAGTGCGCAGGCAGGACTGCCGCGCCGGCTCGACAGTTACGTATCCAACGTCGTGCGGCCGTCGGCAGCCGAGCGCCGGCAGCTGCTCGGCGGCGAGCCGTTCACCACGTTGCTCAAGGCCGACCCCAGCAAGGAAGTCGCGGTCTTTGGCGCGGTGTGGATCCAGGCGCCGATCAAGGCCTACGTCGACAAGGTCAAAGACATTGAGAACTTCGAGCGAGGCGAGGCGTTTCGCGTCACCAAGTTGATCAGCACGCCGCCCCGGCTGGAGGATTTCGACCGCTTGTTGCTGCCTGATGAAGATCTGTCCGACCTGCGATCCTGCCGGGTCGGCGACTGCGAACTCAAGCTGGGTGAGCGGGCACTGCTGGCGATGCGCGCCGAAGTGGACTGGGACGCGCCCGATGCCAGAGTGGCTGCCAACGCCGTGATGCGGCGCTTCGCCTTGGACTACGTCACCGGCTACCTGCAGGGCGGCAATTCCCGCCTGGCCGTGTATCGCGACAGCGCCCGCCCGAGGTTTGTCGCGCGCGAACTGCAAGCGATGGTCAACAACATGCCGTCGCTCACGACCTACTGGCCGAATATCCGGCGCTATCTCACCGGCTTTCCCAACGTCGTGCTGCCTGACTCGACCTCGTTTCTCTATTGGCAGGAAGCGCAGTTCGGGTTGAAGCCGACGGTTCGCATCAACCACGTGGTCATTCGCGAAGGCGCCGAGGACACGGTGATTGCTTCGAAGCTCCTGTATGCGAGCCATTACTTCTGGACGGCGATCGAGCTACGGGTGTTGATTCCAGATCCGGCCCGTGGCCCGGGATTCTGGTTGGTCACCGTTGGCCGCAGCCGCTCGGATGGCCTGAGCGGCTTTACCGGACTGCTGGTGCGCCGCCGGGTTCAGTCCGAGGCGGTCGCCACGGCTCTCCAGACATTGAGGATCACCAAGGCCAGGCTCGAATCGCCCCGCTGACCGCCGACGCCCAGGCGCTACCCGGACGGCATATGATCCAAGGCAGCTCATGAATCCACGGCACGGCCACCGTCTGCCCGCATGACCAGCCACGCAAGCGACGCCGCAAGGGCAGCCATGCGCGACGTGGCCCTTGCGCTGACGGCCCTGGCGGCGACTGCCGGCGCGTGGCAGTTGGCGACGGGTACACCGGTACTTGGCACCGGCCTGCCGCTGCTGGTGGCCACGACGCTCGCCGTGCATTCGCACCTGGCGATGGGACGCTGGCGCGCGGCCGCGCAAGCGGTCGCGAGCGGGGCCTTGCTCTGGAGTCTCGGCGCCGGGCAGGCGCTGGCGGCGACGGTGGTGGTGACCGGACTGGTCTCGTCGCAGTTGCTCGCGGGCCCGCCACGCCGGGCTGCCGTCTTGCGCGCCGGCGCCTGGGCCGCGGCCGTTGCGGTGGCCAGCATTGTGCTTGGTACGCTGTCAGTGGGTTTGTCGCTCACGTCCTACGCGGTCGCCGGCGCCGCCATTGCCGGCCTGCTCGGGCCGTCGCTCGCGCTGTCCCTGGGTCCCGCACTCGAATGGGCGTTTGGGCATACCTCTCGCCTGACCATGGCGGAGTGGCTCAGCTACGACCATCCGCTGCTCAGCCAACTGGCCGCTGAGGCCCCCGGCACGTTCCAACACTCGGTCAATGTCGGCATCCTGGCCGATGCGGCGGCCAAGGCGGTTCGTGGTGATGCGTTTATCGCTCGCCTGGGCGGGGTGTATCACGACATCGGCAAGCTGCGCGCGCCGGCCTACTTCATCGAAAATCAATCGGGATCGAATCCGCACGACGACTTGCCGCCGTGGGAGAGCGCGCGGATTCTGCGGGCACATGTGCTGGACGGGGTCGAGCTCGTGCGCTTGCATCAGATGGGGGACCGCATCCCCGATTTCATCCGCGAGCACCACGGCAAGGGTGTGATGCGGCTGTTCCGCGACAAGGCGGCGTCCCTGTCGCCGCCGCCGGGGATCACCGAGTCGTACCAGTATCCGGGGCCCTCGCCCACCTCACGCGAGTCGGGCATCGTCATGATTGCGGATCAGGTCGAAGCGACCGCGCGATCTTCGGCGCCGGCCGACACCGCGGCCTGTGCTGAACTGGTGGCGCGCACCATCAGCCGGGTCGAAGGGCAAGGCGAATTGCAGGCGGCGCGATTATCGGAGCGCGACCTGGCCACCATTCGGGACGCGATGTCGCGCGCGCTGGCCTCGATGTACCACCATCGACGGATCAGCTATCCGCCCGATCGCCCGCAGGCCAGGCCCCGGCTGGTCGCCAAATGGCTCGGTGGCCAAAGCTCGGCCGGATGAGCGAAAGCCGTTCAGCGACCGGCTAGGGCAGGTTGAGCGGAACCGTCAGCACCGAGCACTTGGCGTGGCCCATCACGTATTCCGCAACGCTGCCGAGCGCCAACCGCAACAGGCCGGTCCGGCCGCGGGTGCCGACCACCACGAGCGAGGCGCCGGCTTCGGTCGCGGTGTCGACAATGCCATGTCCCGGCGAGCGAAAGGCCACCACGGGTTCGCCGGCGCGGCCGGTCGCCGCGATCGCGGCCACCAGCTTTTCTCGCGCATCGACGGTGAACTGGTCGATCACGTCCTGGGGCAGCGGCGCGGCCGCAATCATGCCCGGCGCTGCCACCGGGGCGAGGTTCCAGTTGGGATCGACATCCACGCAGTGAATCGCCTTCAGCGTCACGCCGCGGCGCGCGGCTTCGCCGGCTGCCAGGCGGATCGCCGGCAACGAGGGATCGGAGAAATCGGTGGCCCCGAGTACCGGCCCGCCGGCGGGCGAGCTGCGCGCCACCAGGACGGGAACCTTGGCGGCTCGGGCCAGGTGCAGCGCGGTTGATCCCGGCCCGGTCACGATCAGTCCGGCATCGACACGATCGGCGATGGCCAGGAGGCCGGCGTGCGCGGACCCCGAGTCGACTTCCACCGACGACAGGTTGTCCTTGCCCAGCACCGCAGCCACCCGATGCGCCGCCCCGGCGCGGGCCTTGGCTTCGAGCTCACTCTGCTGGGCGGCGTCAAAGCCGGCCAGGTGCGGAAACAGCACGCGAATGCGAAACGCTTCCGGCAGCACGTGCCCGACCACGAGCGGCGTGGCCATGGCAGCAGCGATCTCGTGTCCCTGGCGCAGGGCTTCGTCGGCCAACTCCGAGAAATCGAAAGCAACGAGGACAGGGCCGCGCAGTGACATGGGACCTCCTGACGGGTGTTAACACCACTATGATACGCGCACACGCATGAGTAGTTCAGAAGCATCAGCGTCCGGCTACGGTTTCGGCACCTTCAAGGGCGTCTACACGCCGAGCATCCTCACCATCCTCGGCGTGATCATGTACCTGCGGTTTCCGTGGGTGCTCGGCAGCGTCGGCCTGCCACAGACGTTGCTGATCGTGACCTTGTCGGTGGCGATCACGGCGCTCACCGGGCTGTCGATTTCAGCCATGGCCACCAACATGAAGGTGGGTGGTGGCGGCGCGTATTACATGATCTCCCGGACGCTCGGCCTGGAGGTTGGTGCGGCCGTGGGACTGCCGCTGTTTCTCGCCCAAGCCCTCGGCATCGCGTTCTACACCGTCGGCTTCACCGAGCTGGCGGTCAGCTACTTCCCGGCGGTGTCGCCGACAGTGATCAGCGTGGCGACACTGATGGTACTGACGGTGCTGGCCTACGTATCCGCCGACCTCGCGCTTCGCACTCAGTTTATCATCCTGATCTTGCTGGGGGCGTCCCTGGTCTCGCTGTTCCTGGGCGGTCCGCCGGCGTCGACGGCCGGACCGGTCGGCGAGGCCGTGCCGGCCGCGGCGTTCTGGGTGACCTTCGCCGTGTTTTTTCCGGCAGTGACCGGCATCGAGGCGGGACTTGGCATGTCCGGCGACCTCAAGGATCCGGCGCGCTCGCTACCGCGAGGCACGCTCCTGGCGGTGGCCACCGGCCTGGCCATCTACCTCGCGATTCCGATTTTCCTGGCGGAGGTGGTGACCGACCGCAACATCCTGTTGAGCGACTCGCTGATCATCACCAAGGTGGCGAAGTGGCCCATCCTGGTCGTGCTGGGCATCCTCGGCGCCAGCCTGTCGAGCGCCATGGGCGCGCTGCTCGGTGCGCCGCGCACCCTGCAATCGCTTGCGCAGGATGCCGTGCTGCCGCGCGTGCTCGGCCGCGGCTACGGCGAAGGCAAGGATCCGCGGATCGCCACCGTAATCGCCTTTGTCATCGCCCTGCTGGGCGTGCTGCTGGGCGACTTGAATGCGATCGCGCCAATCCTGTCGATGTTCTTCCTCACCTCCTATGCGGTCTTGAACCTGTCGGCCGGCCTCGAGGCGCTGATCGGCGGACCGGCCTGGCGGCCGACCTTCCGAATTCCCTGGTGGGTGTCGATCGCCGGCTTTGTCGCCTGTGTCAGCGCCATGCTGATGATCGACGCCGGTGCGACCTTTGTCGCGCTCTTCGTCACCGGCCTCGTGTACCACGCCGTCAAGCGTCGCGCACTCAAGGCGCAGTGGGGCGACCTGCGCTACGGCGTCCTCGTTCTGGTGGCGCGCCTGGCCATCGAGGCGCTGGCCCGCCGCCGGCCCGACGCGCGTTCGTGGAACCCCAACGTTCTGGTGTTGAGCGGCGCCCCATCGACGCGCTGGCACCTCGTGGTGATGGGCCGAGCGCTGGCGGGCGACAGCGGCTTGTTGACTGTGGCGGCCGTGCTGCCGGCGGACAATGGCGAGAGCGGCCGCAGCGAAGCGCTGACCGCGTCGATCGAGCAGTACCTCGACTCGCACAAGGTGGCCGCGCTCGTGCGCGTCGAGAGCGATCCCGACGTGCCCGCGGCGTTGATGGCGCTGGTCAAGTCGTACGGATTCGGTCCGCTGGTGCCCAACACGGTGTTACTTGGCCAGGCGGCGGCGCCGGCCGATCCGATTCGCCATGCCGAGCTGCTCACGGCGATTCAGCGGCGGCGCTGCAACCTGGTCGTGCTGCACGAAGGCACCTCGCTGCCGGCGCTGCGCCAGGCCCGGCGGATCGACATCTGGTGGCGAGGCCACCGCGGCAACATCGGATTGATGCTGGCGCTGGCGTTCCTGTTGAAGAAACACGAAGTCTGGGAGGCCGCCGACGTCGTGGTGTGGCGCATCGTCGATGTGGAGCAGGCCGTGCGCGCTGCGGCCGCCGAGCTTGAGGAAATTCTCGGCGATGCCCGGTTTCCGGTCAGGGTGCAGGTCGTGGCCGATTCCGGCGACGCCTTCCGGACCATCCGGGCCAACTCGGCCCAGGCGGACTTGCTGTTTCTCGGCTTGCGGCCGCGTGGCGCAGACGAGGAGGCCGCCGCTTACGCCGGCTACTATGCGTCGATGGTGACCCTGACCGAAGGGCTGCCGCCCACGGCGCTGGTCACTGCCGGCGAGGAAGTCGACCTTCACCGGCTGTTCGCCGGTGGGTAGCACCCCGGCCCGCGACCCATCGGCGCCGACAAACTTTCACACATTCGGCGGAATTCGTGCCGTCTGGCCGTCTTCCAGTGCTTGCGTGCGTGGCACTCAGCCGTTAGGCTTCATGTCGCGTGCCTGAGAAATCCCTCCCAGCCACAATTCGCAACTGGTTTTCGGCCCACGAACTGGCCGGAGTGGTGGCGCTCAACCTCGTCGTCGCCCTGCTCGCTTGGGGCCTGGCGGAATTGGTCGTCCTGCCGACCACCGGTGGCCGTCCCGTCACGCCAATCTGGCCGGCTGCCGGTTTGGCCGTGGCCACCGTCTACCTTGGCGGATATCGACTGTTGCCGGGCGTCGTCCTCGGGTCGTTCGCCTTCAACTTCGCCAGGAGCCCCGTTTATTGGGCGGCGCTGATCGGAACGATTCAAGTTGTTCAACCTTGGATCGACGTGCGATTACTGCGGGCGCTTCGTTTCGATCCCAGGCTCGAACGCGTCCGAGACCCGCTGGTCTTGTCGCTTGCGGTGGCCCCGGTCGGCGCCCTTGCTGGCGCTCTGCTTTCGGTCACGCTCATCTACATAGGCGGGGACGTGCCCCCCGGCGCCTTTCCCTACGCCCTCATTTTGTGGTGGCTCAGGGATTGGTTGGGCGTGATGGTGGTCGCATCGTTGATCATCGCCTGGACCCACGGTCGGCGCCTGACTTGGACGTGGCCCCGCGTTGGCGAAGCCCTGGCCCTGCTCGCGACGGCCTTCGCTGGTGCCCAGCTGATGTTCGGACTCTGGGGTATCTTCGCCGATCGCGACGTACCGCTGGCGTTCATCTTCTTCCCGTTGGTCGGCTGGGCCGGGCTGCGCTTCGGACCGCGTGGCGCGGCTACTTTGGTCGCGCTCATTTCAGGATTTGCGTTGGTCATCGCCGGACTGCAGATCGGTCCCTTCGCTTCCTTCACGGTTTCGTTCACCCAGTTCTTGCTGTTTGGCTTCCTGGCCCTCGCGTCACTGAGCGGTCACCTGCTGGCCGCCATCATGGCCGAGCGCGACGATGCGCTCGAGCGGCGGCTGCTGCTTGAAGAGCAGTTGCGGCACTCGCAGAAGATGGAAGCGGTCGGCCGGCTGGCCGGTGGCATCGCGCACGACTTCAACAACCTGCTGACCGCCATCATCGGCTACACCGAGATCGTGCTGACCTCGCTCGATCCCAAGGACGACCGTCGCGCCGACGCCGAAGAGATTGCCCGCGCCGCCATGCGCGCCGCCGACCTCACCAAGCAGATGCTGGCGTTCAGCCGTCGCCAGGTGTTGCAGCCCAAGGTGATTGACCTCAATACGGCGCTGCGCAAGGTCGAGCCGATGTTGCGCCGCGTGATCGGCGAGGACATCGTGATGACGGTCACCGGCAAGGCCGCCTCGCCCTGGGTGCGCGTCGACCCGGGCCAGGTCGAGCAGGTGGTGATGAACCTGGTCGTCAACGCTCGCGATGCCATGCCACAAGGCGGCCGCCTCACGGTTGAAGCCAGCGATGCCGTGCTCGACGAAGCGGCGCTGGCGGATCAACCGGACGTCAAGCCCGGCCCGTTCGTGATGCTGTCAGTAAGCGACACCGGCGTCGGCATGCCGCCGGAAGTACGGGCGCGTATCTTCGAGCCCTACTTCACCACGAAAGACGTCGGTAAGGGCACCGGCCTCGGTCTCTCGACCGCCTATGGCATCGTCCGCCAGAGTGACGGCCACCTGGCGGTGTCGAGTGAGCTCGGCCTGGGCACCACCTTCCGGATCTACCTGCCACGCTGCGAGGCGCCGCCACAGATTGCCGGCGAGGCGGGGGTCGAGAAGATGCCCGATGGCACCGAGCACATCCTGCTGGTCGAAGACGACCCGTCCGTGCGCCGCTTGTCGAAGGAGCTGTTGCTCCGGCTCGGCTATTCCGTCACTGAGGCCGCTTCGGGCCGGGCCGGGCTGGCGCTCGGCAGCGACGACACGCGGCACTTTGACCTCGCGCTGTGCGACGTTATTCTGGGCGACATGAGCGGGCCAGCCGTGGCCGAGGCCCTGCGGGCGCTGCGGCCGTCAATTCGTGTGCTCTATATGTCGGGCTACCTGGATGACGCGATCGTCAAGACCGGGGTCCTCGACGAAGGCATGCCGTTTCTTCAGAAACCGTTCACGCCGATGCAACTGGCCAAGAAGATTCGCGCGGTGCTGGACGAACCGGAGTCGGGCAGCTTGTGATCGGCGAAACCTTCTCGCACTATCGGGTGCTCTCGCGACTCGGCGCCGGCGGCATGGGCGTGGTCTACGAGGCCGAAGACACCCGCCTCGGCCGCAAGGTCGCGATCAAGTTCCTGCCAGACGATGGTGACGCCAACACCGAGGCGGTGGAGCGTTTTGAGCGCGAGGCGCGGGTCATCTCGAACCTGAACCACCCGCATATCTGTACGCTCTACGACATCGGCGAGCACGACGGCCGGCAGTTCATGGTGATGGAGCTGCTCGACGGCCAGTCGCTGAAGGATCGGGTGGCCAGGGGCCCCCTTGCCTTCGAGGATGTGCTGGAGCTCGGCGCGCAGATCGCCGACGCGCTTGATGCCGCCCACGCCCAGGGCGTGGTCCACCGCGACATCAAGCCGGCCAACCTGCTGATTACCCGCCGGGGCGCATTGAAGGTGCTGGACTTCGGTGTCGCCAAGTTCACCAAGGCCGTTCGCGGCCAGGATCACCTCGACTCCACCATCGGCGCCACCGACCAGTTGACCACGCTCGGCACGACGATCGGGACCGTGGCCTACATGTCGCCGGAGCAGGCGCGCGGCCAGGAGATCGACGCGCGCAGCGACGTGTTCTCGGCGGGGGTCGTGCTCTACGAGATGGCCACCGGCCAGTTGCCGTTTCCCGGCGCCACCGTGGCCACCGTTTTCGAGGGCTTGCTCACCAAGCGGCCGATCGCGGCGTCGCAGTTGCACGGGGGGTTGCCGCCGGAGTTCGATCACATCATCGACAAGGCACTGGAGAAGGATCGCGAAATCCGCTACCAGAGTGCGGCGGAATTGCGCGCCGACCTGAAGCGGTTGAAACGTGCGACCGAGACCGGAGCGACCGCCGTCGCCAGCGCGGTGGTGGCCGCCGCCCAACCCGCGGCCACTCTGATTGATCCTGCGGGCTCCAGCCGGCCGGTCGCGCCCAGGCCGGCGTCGATCGACCGGGCGCCGGCATCGGCCTGGCGCAAGCCCATGCTGGTCGGCGCGCCGCTGTTGATGCTGGTGCTGGTCGGCGGATTCTTTTTGTATCGTTCGATCACCACGCCGGCACTGACGGGGAAAGACACGGTCGTGCTATCCGCGGTGGTCAACCGCACCGGCGACGCCATGTTCGACGACACTCTTGGCGAGGCGCTGGCGCTGCAAGTGCGCCAGTCGCCGTTCTTGAATGTCGTTCCCGACCAGCAGGTGCAGGCGATCCTGCGGCAGATGGGCCGCGAGTCCTCGATCGCGATTACCGCCGAGATTGGCCGCGAAGTCTGCCAGCGCGCCGGCGCCAAGGCGCTGCTCGGGGGTACCATCGCCATGCTCGGATCGGCCTACGTCCTGACGTTGAACGCGCAAGACTGCGTCGACGGCCGCATGCTGGCGGAAGAGCAGGTGCAGGCGAGCGCGAAAGAGACCGTGCTGACGGTGCTGGGCGCGGCGGTCTCGGTGTTTCGCGAACAGTTGGGAGAGTCGCTCGCGTCGGTTCAGCGCTACGACGCGAAGATCGAGCAGGCGAGCACGCCGTCGCTCGAGGCGCTCAAGGCCTACAGCCAGGGCTTGCGCACGCGCCGCACCAACGGCGATTTCGACTCGGTGCCGTTCTTCCGCCGGGCGATCGAGCTCGATCCCGAGTTCGCCCTCGCCTACGCGCGACTGGGGACGGTCTATGCGAACCTGGGACAGGCGGATGAGTCGCGCAAGATGACCGCCAAGGCTTACGAGTATCGCGCCAAGGCGAGCGATGTCGAGCGCTACTACATCGAGGCGCGCTACTACACGGCGGTGGCACCCGACCCACGCAAGGCGCTCGACGTCTATCGCGTGTGGTTGGGCGCCTATCCCAACGACTACGCCGCGCTCTCCAACTCGGCGTTGCTGCTCAAGCAGCTCGGGGAGCCAGACGAGGCCCTGCGCAACCAGGAGGCGGCGACGCGGGTGGCGCCCGACCAGCCGCTCGCCTGGGCCAACCTGGGCGACACCTACATGAGCCAGGGCCGTTTTGCCGACGCGCGCAAGGCACTCGAGACCGCCGCCCGAATCCAGAGCTCGGTCGGCCCGCGCGCCAGCTTGTACGCGCTCGGCGTCATCACCGGCGACATGGCCCTGGCCGACGAACAGGTCGCGGCCATTGTTGGGCGCCGCGAGGAAGTGGACTTCCTGCGCGTCCGCATCCAGGCCGCCCTGTTCCTTGGCAAGATGAAAGAGGCGTCTGACCTGGCAGCCGAGTGGAAGATTCGGATGGAGGCGGCCAGCCGCCGCGCGCAGACCGGCGAGGTGCTGCTTAGCGTCGCGATCGACGAGGCCTTGGTGGGGATGACCGCTGCCGCCAAAGCACGAGTCGAGGCAATCAGGGACGACGAGCTGCTCGGCGACAACACCCTTGATGAACAGGTCGTGTTCGCCGCGCTGAGCCGCGACGGCGCCGCCGCGCGGGCGCTCGTGCCCAAGGCGCTGGCGTCGTTTCAGGACGGTGGCGGCCAGCCGGCCGCCAGCGAAGGCGCGCGCGCGATTCGTGGCCTGGCGGCGCTGGCCGAAGGCCGGCCGGCCGACACGATCTCGTCGCTCGAACCTCTCAGCTTCAAGCCCGAGAACGCCAACGCCGTCACCTTATGGAGCGTCGCCCAACTCGAACTCAAGGACTGGGAGTCGGCGATCAAGGGGTTGACCTTCCTGACCGACGACAACTGGCAGCGGAGCCTGGGGACCGGCAAGGCCTTCGCCCTGGCATCGCTCGCCCGCGCCCAGTCCGAGCTTGGCAATCGGGCCGAGGCGCGTCGTTGGTACCAGGCGCTGTTCGACTTCTGGAAGGATGCCGACCAGGACATCCCGATCCTGGTCCAGGCCCGCGAAGCATTCGCCAAGCTCGGGTCGTAATCCCTGCGTCAGCGAATCGTCTTCGGCGCCCGCTGTCCCTCGGGAATCAGCGTCGTGTACTTTTGATCCGCCATCGTCTTCCTGAGATCCTCACGCGCCCGTTGAATCAATTCGGGTGACCGGTAGAGATCGATCGCTGTGCCGGCAATGGTCTTGGCAGCCACGATCATCCCCTTCTCGCCGATGCTGGTGCCGGTGCAGGCGACGATCTGCCAGCTGTGACCGGGGGCGCCGTAGCTGTAGGTGGCGGCAGTGAACTGGCCGACCGGGAAGAACCACGTAAGGTCGCCGACGTCAGTGGAGTGCGTGCCCTGGCGCGGCGGCGTGGCTGGAAGCGGCTCGACCTGCTCGGACAGGGCCAGCGAGGGCATGGGCCTCAGGTCCTTCTGGGTGGCCCGCGCGAAGGCCTTCTCACGCTCATCGAACTTCGGCGCCCCGACCAGTTCCAGGTTCTTCTGGATGACTTCCACCAGCGTCCGGTTGGGCAGCACTTCGTGCATGTCGGCATCGATGCGGGTCTCGATCAGCCGGGTGCGGCTCATGGCGGCAGCCGCCCGGGCGATCTCGGTGAGCCACACGAACGAGTCCTCGACGTCGGTGTGCCGGTTGGCGCGCAGGTAGTACCAGACCTCGGCCGAGGGCGGCACCACGTTGGGCTGGCCGCCGCCATTGGTGATCACGTAGTGAATGCGCGTGTCCTCCTTGACATGCTCGCGCATGTAGTTCACGCCCACGCTCATCAACTCCACCGCGTCGAGCGCGCTTCTACCCTGGTAGGGCGAGACCGAGGCGTGCGAGGCCAGCCCCTCAAACTTGAACTTCACCGAAACCATGGCCTTGGAGTAGTCCCAGGCCGCGGCGGTGGTGTCGCCGGCGTGCCACGCGAGAATCGTGTCGACGCCCTTGAAGACGCCTTCGCGCAGCATGTAGGTCTTGCCGATGCCGGTTTCTTCGGCCGGTGTGCCAAACAGCTTGACGGTGCCCTTGATCGCGCCCGACGCCAAGGCCTGCTTGACGGCAATGGCCGCGCCGCTGCTGGCGGTGCCAAAGACGCTGTGGCCGCAGCCGTGGCCCGCGGTGGCGCCGGCCCGATTAGTCCGCTCGGGGGTGGCATCCTGCGACAGCCCGGGCAGCGCGTCGTACTCGGCGAGGATGCCGATCACCGGCTGGCCCGTGCCGTAGCTGGCGACAAACGCGGTCGGCATGCCGGCCACGCCTGCCTCAACGGTGAAGCCGTTCGCCTTCAGCAGCGCCTGTAGCTCTTCGGACGACTTGGTTTCCTCAAGCCCGGTTTCCGCCCACGTCCAGATGTTGCGGTTGACGCGGTTCAGCACCGGCGCATTGGCGTCGACCCAGCCCAACGCGGCCGCCTTGGAGTCCGATTGGCCGGCGGGCTGAGCCACCGAAGCCACGAGCACCACCGCGGCAAGCGTGAAAATTCTCATGCCGGGAATGCTACCAGACGGCAATTGATCTGCGTCATCTGCGTCATCTGCGGCCCCGGCAATGACATCTGCGTTTATGCTAGGCGGGATGGCGAAACGGTTTCTGGCATTCGTGTTCCTTTTCCTGGTCAGCGCCCCGGCGTGGGCCCAGGCGCCGGTCGAATACCGGCTGTCGTTCCCCGCGCCCGAGCATCGCTGGATGCAGGTCGAAGTAAGGTTTGCGGCTGTCCCGGCCGGTCCCTTGCAGGTGCGGATGGCGCGCACTTCGCCCGGGCGCTATGCGCTTCATGAATTTGCCAAGAATGTCTTCGACGTGTCGGTGGTGAACGGCAAGGGGCAGCCGCTGACGGCCGCCCGGCCCGACCCGCATCAGTGGGACATCGCCGGTCACGACGGCACGGTGGTGGTGACCTACAAGGTGTTTGGCGACCGTACCGACGGCACCTACCTCGGCATCGACTCGATGCACGCGCACATCAACATCCCGGCCGCGCTGATGTTCGCCCGCGGGTGGTTCGAGCGCCCGGCCCGGGTCACCTTCGTGCAGCCGCCGGGCAAGGCGTGGAAGGTTGCGACGCAGTTGTTCCCGACCGCCGACCCGCTGGTCTTCACCGCACCCAACATCCACTACCTGATGGACAGCCCGACCGACTTCAGCAACTTCACCCTGCGCGAGTTCACGGTGGACGACGGCCAGAAGCGGGCGGGACCGCCGCCCACCTTCCGCATTGCCCTGACCCACGATGGGACCGAGGCCGAAGCCGATGCGTTTGCCAGGGACGTTGAGCGGATCGTCCGCGAGACCATTCCGATCTTCGGCGAGTTGCCGCGGTTTGAAACCAACACCTATACCTTTTTGAGCACCTACCTGCCTTGGGCCAGCGGCGACGGCATGGAGCACCGCAACAGCACCTCGCTGACCAGCTCCGGCGCACTCAGGAATCCCCAACAGCGGCAAGGCATACTCGGCACCGTCTCACACGAATTCTTCCACGCCTGGAACATGGAGCGCCTGCGCTCGGCCGGCGTCGAGCCGTTTGATTTCGAACAGGCCGACATGAGCGACGATTTGTGGCTGGGGGAAGGGTTTACCAGCTACTTCGACAGCCTGATCCTGCATCGCGCCGGCTTGCTATCGCTCGAAGCCCTGCTGGGCGAGCTGGCTGGATCGATCAACGCCGTCACACTGGGGCCCGGCCGCCAGTTCCGCAGCGCCGTCGACATGAGCCGGATGGCGCCGTTCGTGGATGCCGCCGCGGCGATCGATCGCACGGCTTTTCCGAATCTCTTCATTTCGTACTACACCTACGGCTCGGTCATCGGCCTGGGCCTTGATCTGTCGTTGCGCGATCGCTCGAGCGCCCAGGTGTCGGGCGACCTCTTCATGCGCGGCTTGTGGACCCAGTTCGGGCGGCCAGGCCAGAAGGAACCGGGCAAGGTGGCGACGGCCTACACCATTGATGGCCTGAAGGAGACGCTGGCGAAGGTGGCGGGCGACCGCGGGTTTGCCAACGACTTCTTCGGCAAGTTCGTCGAAGGCCGCGAACTGGTGGACTACACGCGGCTGCTCGGCCGCGCCGGCCTGGTACTGCGCAAGCGCAGCCCCGGCAAGGCGTTCGCGGGACAGGTGCAGTTGCAGGCCGGCGGCAGTGCCCTGCGCGTGGGCGGGCTGGTGCCGTGGGAATCGCCGCTCTACAAAGCCGGCGTAGCGCAAGACGATCAGTTGGTGAACCTGGGCGGCGTCGACCTCACCTCGACGGCCGCCTTCGAGGACGCACTGTCGAAGCAGAAGCCCGGCGCCGCCGTGCCCCTCCGCTTCGTCCGGCGCAGCGGGGAAGTGGTGAACGGCATGATCACTCTGGTCGAGGATCCGCGCATCGAGGTGGTGACGGTCGAGTCGACCGGCGGTACGCTCAGCGACGATCAGCGCAGGTTCAGGGCATCATGGCTCAACTCACAAAGGCAGTAGTCCTCGTGCTGGCCGCGGGCCTGGTGCTGGCCGTGCTGCCGGTCGCGACCGAGGCGCAGGCGATCCGCAACGTGCCGCGGATCACGATTGACGAGCTCAAGGTCCTGATGGCCGGGAAGGCGGTCGTGGTGCTCGATGTCCGCGACCCCGGGTCGTTTACGGCGGGACGCATCCCCGGCGCCATCAACATCGACTACACCCAGGTCCTGGCGAAGGCCTCGCAGTTTGCCGGTGAGCGGCGCGTGATTGTGGCCTACTGCGCGTGTTCAAACGAGATGACCGCCGCGCGCGCGGCGGTTGACCTCGCGGCCAGGGGCATCCCCGGCGCCAAGGCGCTCAAGGGCGGGTGGGACGAGTGGGTCAGCCGCGCAGAACCGATCGAGAAGTGACTAGCGGTTCAGCCTGGCCTGTTCGTCCGCGATCCAGGCGGCCCAGCCCTCGGCCGTGACCACGTGCAGCTCACCGCGCATGCGGTAGTGCCCCAGCCCGCACAGTTGTGAGCAGGCGATCTCCCAGTTTCCGGTCAACGTCGGCGTGAACCAGGTGCGCGTGATCGTGCCCGGCACCGCGTCCTGCTTCACGCGCATCTCGTTAAGGGTGAAGCCGTGCACTACGTCGCGGCTCATCAACTGGATCACCACTGTGCGATCGACCGGCAGGGTCAGGATGTTCAGCAAGCCCACATCGTCGCGGGCGGCCGCATCGGTGCGATCGATCCCGACCGGATTCGAGGCGCTGATCAGGGCGTTGTCGGTCCGTCCGAACACGCCGTCGGGACCGGGATAGTGAATGTTCCAGGCAAACTGTTCCGCCGTGATCCGCACCTCGATCGGCGTCACGCCGGCCGGCGGCGGCGCGACCCGCGCCGACCATGCGGGCAGGGCCTTGGTCGCGAGGATGTAGGCATCGCCAAGGATGAGCAGGCCAATGGCAATCGCCGGCCACAGCAGCCGGGCGCCGGCTTGGTTCGCCGTGGGGTGGGCGCCGCTGCGAAACCTGATCAGGACGAGCGTCAACAGCGCGAGCCAGCCCACAAAGATCAGCAGCATGTGCGCGTGAATACTCACCAACACGCCATCGAGCATGGCGGCGTGGGCCGAAGCCGCCGCCGGTAGCCAGCGCTCGATCACGCGCGATCCCTCAGGGTCCACAAGCGCCAGGCGAAGCGCGCCAGCGCCAGCACCACTACGGCCGTGACCACGATCAGCGTGCCAACACCGGCGCGGACGCCGGCGGCCATGGCCGCGCTTTCGGAGGGGCCGCAGAGCGGGCAGCTCACAGGTAGAAGCTCCCGACGAAGGCCAGCCAGGCAAGGTCGAGGAAGATCCAGTAGCGGCGGGTCGCGCTGATGCGCGCATTCCACCCCGGGCGGTCGCCGTCGGTCGAGCTCACCTGCCCGTCGTAGCGTGGACGAAGGCCCAAGCCCGGCCCGGCCAGCCAGCCGGTGTGAATGGCGCCGGCCAGAACGTGGGCCACCAGCACACCGCCCAGGGTGAACCAACACGCCAGTTGGAGACTGGTCGAGGGCATCAGTCCCTGCCGGATGAATACGGCTCCGTTCAGCAGCGCCACGGCCACGAAGGCGAGGCCCAGGGCATGGGCGCCGATCAGCCGGATGCGCTCGCCCGAGAACGCGGCGCTGGCGCCGAGCAGCAGCGCGGTCTCGAGCCAGGGGAATTGCGCCAGCGGTCCCGGCCACGTGGTCGTCGAGCCGGCGCGCAGCATGACATACGCAGAAAACAGCGACCCGAAGAACATCGTCAGGGAGGCCAGGAGGAGCCAGTTACCCAGCGCCGATGCCGAGGTGCCGGTGTCGGGGCGGACCAGGGCCACAGATGAGGCAGATGACGCAGACTCGTCCAGGGCCACAGATGAGGCAGATGACGCAGACTCGTCCAGGGCCGCAGATGACGCAGATGACGCAGAGCCTGATTGCCGATTGGTGGATTCGGGATTTATTGATTGCCACTCGCGCGAGTTGGACTGCCAGGGGTTGACCGCATCACGCTCCGCTCGCCGGGCACTGGCCCAGAGGTTCCACACGAACGGCAACTGGAAGAGACCGAGCAGGACCGCGGCGTAGGTCATGTGGGCCTGCCATGGCAGCGTGGGCTGGGCCAGGGCGTAGCTGGCGCCGGCGTCGTAGAGCCGGCGGTTCACGCCCATCAGGCCGATCAGGAACATCGGCATGAAGATCAGGTTCATGCAGATGAACGATCCCCAGAAGTGAACCTTGCCGAGCGTCTCGTTGAGTACGCGGCCGGTGATGCGCGGGAACCAGTGGTAGATGCCGGCAAACAGCGCGAATATCGTGCCCGGGGCCACCAGGTAGTGAAAATGCGCGACCACGTAGTAGGTGTCGTGCAGCGCGACGTCGCTGGCGGCCAGTCCCAGTGGCAGGCCGGTCAGCCCGCCGATGCCGAACATGGGCAGGAACGCCAGTGCAAACAACATGGGCGTGGTGAAGCGGATCGATCCGCCCCACAGCGACATGACCAGCGACGAGATCAGGATCACCGACGGGATCGAAATGATCATGGTCGTGACCTGGAAGAATGTGCCGAGCGACGTGCTCATCCCGCTCAGGAACATGTGGTGGGCCCACACCACCATTGACATGCCGCCCATGAACAGCACGGCGCCCACCATCAGGCCGTAGCCCCAGAGTGGCCGGCGCGCGTTCACCGTGATCACCTCGGCCACGATGCCCATGGCCGGCAGGATGAGGACGTAGACCTCGGGATGGGCGAGAAACCAGAACAGGTGCTGCCACAGGAGCGGATTGCCGCCGGCGGCGAGGCCCTGCAGCGGCACGCCGCCGATCACCAGCCCGCTCGGCAGGAAGAAGCTGGTGCCGCCGAGTCGATCCATCAACTGAAAGATGGCCGCCGCCTGCAGCGCCGGAAATGCCAGCAGCAATAACAGCGCCGTGACCAACTGCGACCAGACAAAGAACGGGAGGGTCGTCCAGGTCACGCCCGGCGCGCGGCTCTGGACGATGGTCACCAGCATGGTGATGGCGCCGAGCGCCGCCGACAGTCCGAGCAGGATGATGCCGACCAGCCAGAGGTTCTGGCCCGGCGTGGCAATCACGGCCAGCGGCGGGTAAGAGGTCCAGCCGGAGTTGGGCGCGCCGCCCTCGACGTAGAAGCTGGCGAGCATGACCAGGCCGGCGGCGAGGTAGATCCAAAAACTGAGTGCGCTCAGTCGGGGAAACGCCATCTGCCCGGCGCCGATTTGCAGTGGGACGAAATAGGTGCCGAATGCCGACGCGGCCAACGGGACCACCGCCAGGAACACCATGACCGAGCCGTGCATGGCGACCAGCTGGTTGTAGAACTCCGGCAGCATGATGCCGCCTGGTGCGTTGGTCTCGCCCAGCATCGGCACCAGCCACGCCGGCAGCGGCTGGCCGGGCCAGGCCAGTTGCCAGCGCATCAGGAGCATCAGCTTGAATCCGACCAGCAGGAAGACCAGGGCGGTCAGGCCGTACAGCAGCCCCACCCTCTTGTGATCGGTCCAGCGCACGACGTTGATTCTACAGGGCTTGGGACTTGGGGCTGGGACCTGGGAATTCAAGCCCCACGCCCCGAGCCCCAAGCCGCATAGAATGTTCCGCTATGAAGCGCACGACTCTTCTCGCCCTTGCCACGGCCTGCCTGCTCGCCACCGCCACGTCCGGACAGCTGAGCGCCCAGGCCCTTGAACCCATTCGCTACACCTTGCGCTTTCCCGCGCCGCACACCCACTACGTCGAGGTCGAGGCCACCATCCCGGCCGCCGGCCGGCCAGAGGTCGAGGTCTACATGGCGACCTGGACGCCCGGGTCGTACCTGATTCGAGAGTACGAGCGTAACGTCGAAGCCATGGCTGCCTCGAACGGCGCCAATGCTCTGGCCGTCGAGAAGACCCGGAAGAACCGGTGGAAGGTGACGACGCGGGGGGCGCGCGCGGTGACGCTGCGCTACAAGGTCTACAGCCGGGAGATGACGGTCCGCAACAACTGGGTCGAGGCCGGCTTTGCCATGCTGAACGGCGCGCCGACGTTTGTCACGCTGGTCGAATCAGCGGCGCGGCCGCACGAAGTGCGCGTGGAGCTGGCCGCGACCTGGCGCGGCGTGCAGACGCCGCTCATGCCGGTGGCGACCATGCCGGACACGTTTCGCGCCGACGACTTCGACACGCTGATCGACAGCCCGATCATCATCGGAAACCCGGTGGTCAGGGAGTTCACGGTCGACGGCAAGAAGCACGCGCTGGTGCTCGAGGGCGATCCGTCGCTGTTTGACGCGGATCGCGCCGCCGCCGACGTCAAGAAGATCGTCGAGGCCGGCCGCAACGTGATGGGGCCGCTGCCGTATCCGCACTACTACTTCCTCAACATGGTCACCGAGTCGGGCGGCGGCCTCGAGCACAAGAACAGCTTCCTCGGCATGTCGGGCCGCTTCACCACCCGCACCCATCGCTCCTACATGAGCTGGCTGGGACTGATTGCCCACGAGTATTTCCACAATTGGAACGTCAAGCGGCTGCGTCCGGTGGAGCTGGGGCCCTTCGACTACGAGAACGAAAACTACGTCAAGACGTTGTGGGTGGCCGAGGGTTTCACCGACTACTACGCTGAAGTGCTGCCGCGCCGCGCCGGCCTGGCCACCCAGCAGGAGTTTCTCGACGGCCTGTCGGATTCGATTGAGGCGGTGCAGACCACGCCGGGCCGGCTGGTGACGCCGGTCGATATGGCGTCGTTCGACACCTGGATCAAGCAGTACCGGCCCGACGAGAACACCGCCAACACCAGCGTGAACTACTACCCGAAGGGGGCGGTGATCGCCTTCCTGCTCGACGCCAGGATCCGCAAGTCATCGGGCGCCGCGCGCACGCTCGATACCGGCATGCAGTGGGCCATGCAGCGCTACTCCGGCGCGAAGGGCTACACGCCGGCGCAGTTCTACGAGGTGATGAGTGAGGCCGCCGGCACCGACCTCAAGGGCTGGTTCGCTCAGACCGCCGAATCGACCGACGAGCTGGACTACACCGAGGCGCTCGACTACTTCGGCCTGCGCTTCCGTCCCACCGATCCGCGCAGCGCCCGCGCCTTTCTCGGCGGCGGCACCCGCAACGACAACGGCCGACTCGTGATCACGTCGGTGCGGCGCGGCACTCCGGCGATCGAGGCCGGCCTGAACGTGGACGACGAGATTCTCGCCATCGACGACGTGCGCGTGCGTGCCGATGGCTTGACGGCGCGACTCGATCAATACAAGCCGGGCGACAAGGTCGCGCTCCTGGTGGCGCGCCGTGACAAGCTCACCCGGATCGACGTGACGCTCGGATCCGAGCCCGGCCGTGCCTGGCGCCTGGAAGTGGCACCCAACGCCAGCGCGGAACAGAAGGCACGCCTTACTGCCTGGCTCGGTCAGTAGTCACCACTGCGGCAGTAACCCGCTGAATCGGGCGCGTTTCAGGGCCGCTGGCCCCGGCTCTGGCGCGCCCGTCTGCCCGCCTCCCAACCTTTCCCGGGCAATCTCCGTCTATTGAACGTGGTTATGAAATTCATGCGTCGCGGCGTGATTCCCGCGCTCATCCTGCTTGTCCCCGCCTTGGCCACTGCCTCGGATGAACGGCGTGCGGTGACCATGGCTATTGAGGCGGTCGCCGTGCCGGCCAACGGACCCATCCTGGTCGACGGCAAGCTGAACGAGGAAATCTGGCAGCAGGCGCCGGCGATCAACGAGTTCGTGCAGCGCGAACCGGCGGAAGGCCAGGCGGCCACCATGCGGACCGAGGCGCGCGTGGCCTACGACGCCAACGCTATTTATGTGGCGGTGCGGGCCTTCGATCGCGATGCCGCCCAGATCGTCGGCATCCTGACCCGTCGCGATCAGCGGTCGCCCTCCGACTGGATTCGCATTGTCATCGACTCGTACTTCGACAAGCGGTCGGCCTACGAGTTTGGAGTCAACCCGGTCGGCGTCAAGAGCGATCGTTACTACTTCAACGATGGCCAGAGCGACGACAGTTGGGACGCCGTCTGGGACGTCGAAGTGGTGAAGGACGCCGACGGCTGGACGGCCGAGTTCCGCATCCCGTTCTCGCAGCTGCGCTTCAACACCCTGGCGGGTGGACCGGTCGGCTTTGCCGTGATTCGCGAAGTGGGCCGCCTGGCCGAGACGTCGTCCTGGCCGCTGCTGTCGCGCAACGCCAATGGATACGTATCGCAGTTTGGCGAGATGCGCGGGCTGAAGATGAATGGGACGCCGAAGAAGTTCGAGCTGCTCCCGTACACCCTCGGCAAGCTGGCCACCCAGCCGGTCAGTGACGGCGATCTGCTCAATCCGTCGAAGGACCCTGGCGCGACCTTTGGCCTCGACATGAAGTACGCGGTGACGCCGGGTCTGACCCTGACCGCGACCGCCAATCCCGACTTCGGCCAGGTCGAAGCCGACCCCGCCGTGGTGAATCTCGATGCCTTCGAGACGTTCTTCCCCGAGCGGCGGCCGTTCTTTGTTGAGGGCTCCGGCACCTTCCGCTTCAACATGGACTGCAACGACGGCAACTGCACCGGGTTGTTCTACTCACGCCGGATTGGCCGCGCGCCGCAGGGATACGCCAGCACCGGCGACGGCGAGTACTCGAAGGCGCCGGACTCGGCGACCATTATCGGTGCGGCGAAGTTGACCGGCCGCCTCGGCGGGTTCTCGCTCGGCGCCCTGACCGCGGTGACCGCGCGTGAGGACGCGGAGATCGCCGGCGCCGGCATGCTGGGGCGCCGCGACCAGACGGTGGAGCCGCTCACCGGCTACACGGTGCTGCGCGCCCGCAAGGAGTTCAGGAACCAGTCGTCGATCGGCCTGATGACGACCTCGACCAACCGCCAGCTCGAGGACGCGGTGTCGTTTCTGTCAAACAACGCGCTGGCCGGCGGCGTTGACTACGACATCCGCTTCTCGCCCCGCTACAGCGTGACCGGCTACTGGGCCGGCAGCCGCATCGAAGGCAGCACCGAGGCGATCACGCGGTTGCAGGAGAACACCGTCCACGGCTTCCAGCGGCCTGATGCCGACTACGTCGGCCTCGATCCCACGGCCACCACGCTTCGCGGACATGCCGGTGCGCTGTCGTTCGGCAAGATCTCGGGCGAGCGGACGCGCTTCAGCACCAACCTGGGCTACAAGAGCCCGGGGTTCGACAGCAACGACCTGGGCTTCATGCGAAGGGCCGACGAGAAGACGCTGAACAACTGGTTCCAGTGGCGCAATTTCACGCCCGGCAAGTACGTGCGCACCCGCAACTTCAATCTCAACCAGTGGGCGGCGTGGAATTTCGGCGGCGACCGGCTCTACTCTGGCGGCAACGTCAACTCGCACTGGACATTCACCAACTACTTCAGCATCGGTGGTGGCTTCAACGTGGACGCCGCGCCCTTTCGCGATCGCAGCACGCGCGGCGGACCCGGCGTGCTCGGCAATCCGGGCAAGAGCGGGTGGTACTACTTCAATACCGACAACCGCAAGAACCTGTCGTTCTACTACAACGGCGACCATGGCGGCGACCGGTTCAACTCGATGCGCCACGGGTTCAGCCCCGGCTTCAACTGGCGCGCGTCCTCATCGATGTCGCTCAACATGGGCATCCGTTACAGCCTCAACAAGGACGATTCACAGTGGGTCGAGAATGTCGACCTCGCCAGTGGCGGGCAGCGCTACGTGTTTGGCCGCATCGATCAGAAGACGCTGTCATTCAACACGCGCTTCAACTACACGATGACGCCCAATTTGTCGCTGCAGGTCTACGCCGAGCCGTTCGTGTCGGCCGGGCACTACACCAACTTCAAGGAGCTGGTGGACGGCCGCGCCGCCAACTACGCCGACCGCTATCGGCCGCTGGCCTACACCGGCAATCCCGACTTCAACATCCGCTCGTTCCGCACCACCAACGTGCTGCGCTGGGAGTACAAGCCCGGCTCGGCGCTGTTCCTGGTGTGGCAGCAGGGCAAGTCCGATTACCAGAACTTCGGCGACTTTCGCTTCGGCCGCGACTTCGACGGCGTGTTTTCGGCGCCGTCTCACAACGTGTTTCTCGTGAAGTTTTCTTACTGGCTCAACATGTAAAGAGGCTACTTGCCGGGAGGGCACCCCTCGTCGGGAGGGCACTTCTGGTCGGGAGGGTGCCCGCTGGTCGGGACGGTACGGCTAGCGGGATTTCCGAATCGCCCACATCCCGGGGGTCGAAGCTGAAGGGCTCCGGCCGGCCAACCACCAGTCGCGGAAAGTCGGCGTGCGCCGGGTTGGATTTCCTCTCGAAGGAGGCAATGGCCGCGCAGGTCAGACCTCGACGGGACATGCCCTCCCGACAGGCAGGCACCAAGTTCCCTCCCGACAAGAGGTGCCCTCCCGGCTATGATCGGGTAAGTGTCCATCCGCCAGAACCTCGCCGACTTCTTCCACGGCGCCGCCTACGGCTCCTACGAGCGGGAACTGCGGATGCAGGCCGCGGAACTGAACGACATGTTCCTGCTGCTCTGCTATATGGAAGTCGTCGGGCTGCCGAATCCCGCAACGTTGTATCTACTGGACGTCTATCCCTACCTGCTCGACCAGTTCCACCTGTGGCACAAGCGCATGGGTATGGAACGCTCGCCGCTTGGAAATCTCCCCTGCTGCTGACACCGATGCCGTCAAACCGGGGCCGCAGATGACACAGATGACACAGATGGCGCAGGGCGTCCAGGGCCGCAGATGACACAGATGGCGCAGGGCGTCCAGGGCCGCAGATGACACAGATGACGCAGATGATGCAGGGCGTCCAGGGCCGCAGATGACGCAGATGACGCAGATGGGTCGTCTACTGGAAAAGAAGGTGCTGTTTTTCGGCGGCAAGGGCGGCGTCGGCAAGACCACCTGTGCGTCGGCGACGGCGCTGGCGGCCAGTCATGCCGGCAAGCGCGTGTTGCTCGTGTCGACCGATCCGGCGCATTCCACCTCTGACATCTTCGAGCGCGAGATCGGTCCCGAACCGGTGGAGCTGCTGCCCAACCTGTGGGGGCTGGAGATCGACGGCGCGATCGAATCGAAGCGCTATGTCGCCAACGTCAAGCAGCAGATCCAGGGACTGTTTGGCGACCACATCATGAAGGAAGCAAACAAGCAGATCGACCTGGCCGCCAGCATGCCCGGCGCCGAGGAGATGGCGCTGTTCGATCGCATGGGCGGGTTGATCCGCGGCGAGGACACGCGCTTCGACCTGATCGTGTTTGACACCGCGCCCACCGGCCACACCTTGCGGCTGATCCGCATGCCCGAATTGATGGAGGCCTGGATTCGCGCGCTGTCGCGCTCGCGCCAGGCCATGCTCGGCATCGAGCAGGACGACAAGACCGATCCAGTGATGATCTCGCTGACTGGACGTCTTGAGGGACTGCGCGAGTTCCGGGCCCGGCTGCTGAGCCCCCGGGTGAGTGCGTTCCTGCTGGTGCTGGTGGCCGAGCGGCTCCCCATTGAAGAGACCGCGCGTGCCATCGAGCAGTTGGACGAGGCCGGCGTCAGCCTGGGTGGACTGATCGTCAACCGCATCCTGCCCGAATCGAGCCCAGACCCGTTCCTTCAATCGCGCCACGCGCAGGAGGTGGTCTACCTCAACGAAATCGACCGCCGCTTCGCAAAGCACACCCGCGTGCGGGTGCCGCAGTTACCTTCCGACGTCCACGGCATCAAAACTCTCCAGACCCTCGCCGAGATCCTGGTGCCCAACGGAGATGCATGATGATGACGATTCCGCGACCCGCCGCGAACGAGTTCGACGCCTTTTATCAGGGTTACGTCGGCAAGATTTCCGATGCCGGCCCGCTGGCCCTGCTCAGGGATCAGGTCGCTGTGTTCCGGCAACTCCGTGGTCTGGGCGAGGCGGTGGGGGATCACCGGTATGCCGAGGGTAAGTGGAGCGTCAAGGAACTGATTGGCCACCTGGCCGATACCGAGCGTGTTTTCGCCTACCGGCTGCTTCGCATTGCCCGCGCCGACAAGACGCCGCTCGCCGGTTTTGACGAGAACGCGTGGGCCGCGGTCGCGCCGCACGGCAGGCGCTTGCTGGGTGATGTCGTCGACGAGTTGATCGGCGTCCGCATGGCAACCATCACGCTGGTCGAGTCGCTCGATGACACCGCACTGGCCAACGCCGGCGTAGCCAACAACTGTCCCGTGTCCGGCCGTGCGATCTGCTGGATCATCCCCGGCCACGCCCAGCACCACTTGGCGATCCTTGCGGAGCGATATGGCGTGGGGATCTTGTGATCTCGTGATTTGGCGATCTGGTGATTTCGAGCGCTGATCTGAAGTCTCCAGATCTTGAGATTTGGAAATCGTGAGAGCCAGATCATCAAGTCACCAAATCACCAGATCGCGAAATCATCGACTGCCGGGAGCGAGCCGCGTGACGCCCTTCGTCACCGACTCCACCTTGGCGCGCGAGTAGGCCACCGGGAAGTACGACCCCTGCGCCCACAGCTCAAACAAGTCCCGGTAATGCGGGCTGTCGGGATCGCCAGACTGGCCCGGCGTGTTGATTCCCACCGAATTGTCCCAGTCGTCCGTGTCGGCGATGATCTTGAGCGACCCGCCGGCGGCCTGGTTGTCGCCGCCGCCGGTGGCGCTCACCGTCAGGTTGTCACCGCCGCGGGGCAGCGGCCCGACCTCGAGCTTCGCGCGCGTCGCGGCGTTGACGGCCTCTGACAACGGGTGGCCCAACAGCGCGTGGTGATAGCGCTCCTGTCCGTACTGCCATTTCTGCATGTCCCCACCGAATCGCTTCGTCAGCTCGGCCACCGCCTCGTCCATGCTGCGCGCCACCAGCGCATCGCGGCCGGCAATCGGGTTGGCGCCAAAGCGGCCATCGGGCGCGTGCAACCAATCGATCATCCGCTTGGTCGAGACCTGCGTGAGCCCCGCCGTGCGGAGTGCCGCCGGCAGCACGACGTCGCTCGTGTTGGCGAGGATTCGCCGTTGCCACATCGCGTAGACGCCGGCGGCGACCGAATCCTTGTCGAGGACGAAGTCCCAGGTAGTCAGCAGGTCCCGCGCTTTCGCGCTCGCCGGGTTCGACAAGGTGACCCGCCTCAGGAGCGGCGTCAGGGCGCGCGCCACCACCGACAGATCGTCGTTCTGCAAGCGCGTCATCTCCGGAACCGTGAACAGCCGGCCCGAGCCGAGCACCTCGGCAATCCGGGTCGCGCGGAAGGCGTCGGTCCAGTTGGTGACGTGCAGCAGATCCTTGTAGGGATAGTCTTCGGGCAGCAGGTAGTTGTTGGCGGTGGCAATGTAGCCACGGGCCGGGTTGCTTTCGGACGGCAGCGACTTGATCGGAAGGTAGCCACTCCACTCGTAGCGTCCATCGCCCGGCACCGGCAGGACGCCGCTCCAGTTGCGGCGGATCGGCTGGATACCTGAAGCCTGCCAGCCGATGGTGCCGCTGCGATCGACCCACACCATGTTCTCGGAGGGCATCTGGCTGAAGCTGCACGCCTCGCGGAACTCCTCCCAGTTGCGCGCCTGGTTCATGCGGAGGCTGGCCAGGTACGGCGCGCTGCCGGGTTCCAGCCATGCCGCGCGCAGCGCGTAGGCCTTGCGGTTGGCGCGGTCTTCAAACACCACGGGCCCGTGGCGGGTGTACTTCAGCTCCACGGCTTCGGGCTTCGCACCCTTGACGGGAATGGTGTCGGCGATCACCCGCATCGGCTCCCACCGGCCCTGGTAGCGATACTCGTTGGCATTCGCCGGATTGGTGTCGTAGACGTACAAGTCTTCTGAGTCCTGCCCGAAGATCGTGAGGCCCCACGCGCCATGCTCGTTGTGCCCAATCGACACGCCGGGCAGTACCGGTTCGCCACCGCCGATCACGTTCCAGCCAGGCGCCACCAGGTGCACCCAGTAGCGCAGTGACGGGGCTGCCACCACCCGATGCGGGTCGTTGGCGAGGATCGGCCTGGTGCTCATCGTCTTCGACCCTGACACCACCCAGTTGTTGGAGCCGATGTCACGCGCGTCGGCGTCGAGGTCGGCCGGCCCGGCGGGATCGGCCGCGAACGCAGGGTTGTCGGGCAACCGTAAAGGGTTGCCCCCACGAGCCTCCGACAAGCGGTACTCAGGCAACACGTCCTCGGGCCTGAACTGGATGCCGGCGCGGAACGCGGTGTAGATCTCCAGTACGTTGTCCGGGAAGGTCGCCGGGTCAATGGCGGCATCCAGCTCGAAGCGCGGGTTGCCGCCCTGGAAATACATCAGCGCTCGCGCCTGGTCGATGCCAATGGCCTTGATGGCGCGCATCGATCGCGCCTCTTCACCGGCATTCGAGGCCAGCGCCTGGTGCCGCGAAATCACCACCGCCGGCGTCCACCGCCCCGGCGTGATGCCGAGCATGCGAAACTCCATGGGGAGCAGCGCGGCGTTCTCCTCGGTTTCAGCGATGTAGGCGTTGATGCCCTGCACGTACGACTCGACGATGGCCTTTCCGCGCGGGTGATAGCGGTTCAGTTCCTCGTCCAGGTCACCGCGAAACATGTGCAGGCGGGCGCCCTGGTCGCGCCTGGCCTCGCGGGGTCCCAGCATCTCGGCCACCGTGCCGGTGGCCTGCCGGCGCCACATCTCGAACTGGAACAGGCGATCCTTTGCCGCCGCGTAGCCTTGCGCGAAGAACAGGTCGGCCTCGTTCTGCGCATAGATGTGGTTGATGCCCCAATGGTCGCGCAGGATCTCCACCGGCTGGCTGAGTCCGGCCACCTGGAGGCTGGCGGCCGGCGCCTGGGCGGAAGCGCCGCTCCCGGCCGCGGACAGGGCAAGCAGGAGCACGAGGGCGAGGCGGTATGGCGTCATGACCCGCAATATACTGCTAGTGATGAAGTTCGCGCCCGAGTACGTCACCAACGTCCTCAACGAAAATTTCGAAGACGCCAAGGAGCTCCTCCTCACGCCCTTGATGTCGATCAACTACGCCCATCTGGTGATGCTCACCGACCAGGGCATCATCACCAAGGCCGATGCCCACGCACTGCGGGTGGCCCTCGACGGGATCTCGCTCGACAGCGTGCGCGAAGTGCTTTACGACGGCACCTACGAAGACCTGTTCTTCTATATCGAGCGCCTGATCAAGCAGTCGTGCGACGAAGACGTCGCCGGCCGCCTGCACACCGCGCGCAGCCGCAACGACATCGACATGACGATGTACCGCATTCGGCAGCGCGAGTTCATCGCCGCGCTGGCGTCGGCGGCGCTCGATCTGCGCGAGGCGCTGCTGGCGCTGGCCGAGCGGCACACCCACACCGTCTACGGCGCCCATACCCACACCCAGCCGGCGCAGCCATCCACGATCGCCCACTACCTGCTGGCCGTGATCGAGCAGCTCGAACGCGACACCACCCGGCTGGCGGCGGCGTTTGAATCTACCAACCGCAATCCGCTCGGCGCCTGCGCCATTACCGGCACGGGATTTCCGATCGACCGCAACCGCACCAGTGAGCTGCTCGGCTTCAACGGCCCCACCGGTAACACCTACGGCAGCATTGCCACGGTTGACTACCTGCTGGAAAGCGTCGCCGCCACCAGCACGATGATCGTCGGCATCGGCCGCGTGATTCAGGACTTTCTGCTCTGGTGCACGATGGAGTTCGGCTACCTGCGTTTGAGCGACGGCTTCGTGCAGGGCAGCAGCATCATGCCGCAGAAGCGCAACCCGGTGGCGCTCGAGCACGCCCGCGCGATCGGCAGCAAGGCCGTCGGCCAGGCCCAGGCCATCATCACCACCGTCCACAACACCCCCTTCGGCGACATCGTCGATACCGAAGACGACCTGCAGCCGCTGGTGGCGTCGATGTTCGACGATGCGACCCGTATGGTGACACTGGTGGCGGCGGCCATGCGGCTGGCGGATTTCAACGTCGAGCACCTGGCCTCGCGTGCCTCGATTGGCGGCACCACCATGACCGAGCTGGCCGATACCCTGGTGCGCGACCACGACCTGCCGTTCCGCTCGGCGCACGCCATTGCCGCGTTGCTGCTGAAGGCGCAAATCGAGGATCCGAATGTGTCGCTGTCGGCAGCCCTCACGAGCGCGTCGAGCGCGATCCTGGGCCGGCCGCTGGCGTACCCGGAAGCCGAACTGCAGAAGGTGCTGAGTCCCGCTCACTTCGTGAGCGTGCGCAAGACCCACGGTGGCCCGGCGCCGGAGGAAACCGGTCGCGCGATCGGCGAGTCGCACCGGTTGCTCGACACCGACCGCGAAAGCTGGGGCTTGCGGCGCGAGCGGCTGGACCGCGCCGCCGCCAACCTTGCCGAAAGGGCCCGGCAACTGTGACCGGCATGTCCCGCACCTACATCCGGGTGGCGGCGGTATGGGCGATCACGCTGGCCGCCCTTTACTTCTTCCAGGCCTACTTCACCCGCTGATGTCGGCCATCGACTGGGGCATCATCGTCGCCTACCTGAGCTGGGTCATCTGGGACGGCATCCGGCTCAGCAAGAACACCCACGAAATCGAGGGCTACTTCCTGGCCAGCCGCAGCCTGCCGTGGTGGGCGGTCGGTTTGTCGGTGATGGCCACGCAGTTGTCGGCGATCACCATGATCGGCACCACCGGCCAGGGTTATGCCGTCGGCATGAGCCTGCTGCAGCAGTACTACGCGCTGCCGATTGCGATGCTGATCATCGCCGTCACCTTCGTGCCGTTCTTTCACCACGCGCGGATCTTCACGGCCTACGAGTACCTGGAGCGCCGCTTCGACGCCAAGACCAGGGCCTTCACGGCGCTGCTGTTCCTGTTCTCGCGCGGCATGTCCACCGGTGTCGTGATTTCCGCGCCGGCGGTGGTGCTGTCAGTGATGCTCGGGCTCGACGTCACCACCACCTGCCTGCTGCTGGCGCTGCCGACTGCCGTCTACACCATGGTCGGCGGCGTGCAGGCGGTCGCCTGGACCGACGTCAAGCAGATGTACTTGATCGTGTTCGGCCTGGGCGCGGCCTGCATCGCCCTGATGATGGGCCTGCCCGACAACGTCAGCGTCGGCGATGCGCTGCGGATCGCCGGCACGACCGGCCGGCTGCAGGTGTTCAACTTCTCGACCGACCCGGCGGTGAGCTACACGTTCTGGACCGGAACCATCGGCGCGCTGTTCCTGTTCCTGTCGTACTTCGGCACCGACCAGAGCCAGGTGCAGCGCTACCTGACCGCCAAGTCGGTGGACGAGGCGCGCACGTCGCTGTTCATGAGCGCCTACTGGAAGATCCCGCTCCAGGCGCTGGTGATGATCATCGGCGTGTTCATGTTCCTGTTCTACCTGTTCACGCCGCCGCCGATGCTGTTCAATCGCGCGCACGACCAGCGGGTGCGCGAGAGCGCGCGGGCCGGCGAGTATGTGGCGATCGAACAGAAGTTTGGCGAGGCGCTGGCCTCGCGCAAGCTCGCGGCCGAGCAACTGGCGGATGTGCAGCGCTCGGGCGATGCCGGCGCCAGGGCGGCCCGCACCGAGTCCTTCAAGGCCGAGGAACAGCGGGTACTCGATGTTCGTGCCGAGGCTGTCGCGCTGGTCAAGGACGTCACCGGCGACGCCAACTATAACGACATCAACTACGTGTTTCCCACGTTTGTCGTCACCCACCTGCCGATTGGCCTGATTGGCTTGCTGATGGCGGCGATCTTTGCCGCCGCCATGTCCACGATCGCCGGCGAGTTGTCGGCGCTCTCGACTACCACCGTGATCGACTTCTACCGCCGCTGGGTGAGAGACGACGGCGACCAGGTGCACCTGCTGCGGGTGTCAAAGGTCGCGACCTTGTTCTGGGCGGTGTTTGCGTCGATCGTGGCGATCTGGGCGGCCGAGCTCGGCTCGTTGATCGAGGTGGTCAACCGGTTCGGGTCCTTCTTCTACGGATCGATCCTCGGCGTGTTCCTGCTGGCGATTGGCTGGAAGCGGGCGAACTCGACCGGCGCGTTCGCCGGCTTGATCGCCGGCATGGGCGTGGTCGCCTACGTGACCATCAATACGCCGATCGCCTTCTTGTGGCACAACCTGATCGGCGCCGCGGTCGTGTTCGCCGTTGGCATGGTGGTGAGCGAACTCACCGGCCCGCGTAAGGCGTAGTGGCCAAGCCGCTTCTCGTCGCACTCCTGGCCGTGATCGCGCTGATGGTAGCGTCGTGGACCCTCGGCGAGTGGCTCCGGCAGCGAAAAGACAAGTAACAGGAGACCAAGAGTTAAGGAGCCATCTTCTTCTTAACTCCTGAGCTCTTGTTAAAGCTTGTCCAGGTTGTCTTTTCCTATCACCACATTCCACGCCAGCAGTTCGTACTGGGCCACTCCGGCCTGGTAGTACGGGTCGGCATCGCGGATGGCGTCGAGCGCCTGCTGGGGGTTTTCGTCCGGCACGCGGACCAGGAACATCCCGCCAAAGCGGGGCTCGTGAGGGCCGCCCGCAATCATGACGCCGTCCGCCGTCAACTTTCGCTGGAATGCCCGGTGGGCTTCCTGATGGACGAGCACTTCTTCAATGGGCCGACGGTAGCGGACGATCACCATTCCATACATGCGGAACAGGATACTTCAGGGATCGGGGATCAGGGATCAGAAGCGAAACGTCTTCAGGATCTTCGCGGCGCCGCGGCGGTCGAGCGCCAGGAAGCCGCGCTCGGTGTCGTCCAGCCAGTTCTGCGTCCAGATGAAGTAGAGGTCGTTGCCTGGTTTCTGGATCCAGCGGAAGCGCATCTGCCACCCGACCTCGCTGCTTTCGGAGTCGTACTGCACGTTGTTTGAGAGCGAGAGCCAGGGGCTGAGCTGGGTACGCGCGTCGAGACGGTAGAGCCGGGTGGCAAACGAGCCCTGGGGCAAGTCCACATCGTTAGATTCGCTGACCAGTTGCACGAAGACGCCCGGCCGCGGCCTGAGGTTGATTTCAAGATTGAATTCGCGCCGGTCGCCTTCCCAGAACGGCCCAAACGAATACTCCACCCGTCCCGACACCATGCGCCGAGAGGCCGCGTTGTATTGCATCTGGTAGCGCTGCCATTCATAGCGCCGGCCCATTGGCAGCACGACGCCGTCACTGATTTCGAAGTCTTCGTCCGGCTGGTCGGTGATCCGGAATAGATCAAATTGCACCCGGTCACCGCTGTGGAACTCGACTTCGAGCGGCGTCAAGTGCAGGTTGCGGTCCACCAACTGGTTCTGCAGGTTGAGGCGCAGGTCCATCTGTGCCTCGAACTGCAGGCCGCGAATCAGTGGATGGTCGTTGAATCGCGGCTGCCATGACGCTTCTGGCTGCCATTCCCGGTAATTCCGCCGCGGCGTAAATCCGATGGCGGCGTCGTAGGCCGCCTGGACTTCCTTGAACGAGACGCTTGCGTCCCAGGGATCCTTGGCGACCCGGGCGCTCCAGCCGAAGGCGTCGCTGCCGCCGGCAGGCGGCAGTTCGCCGTCCTCCGTCAGTTGATTTGGTTTCGACGTGTGGATGAACCAGAGGCTGGAGTCGAACAGCTTGTCGCCGAGGAAGGTAGGCGTCGCGATGGTGAGGTCGCCGGCGAGCGAATGGCGGGCGTCGACCAATGAATCACGCGGCGCCCGGCGGGTGTACAGCACGCCGATACCGGATTGGCTGCCCATGCGGCGGCGCACCCGGGCCACGGTGAAGTCCTCACCCTTCAGCTGCAACGGCGCACCGTCGACCGTCAGGTTCTCCTCGCCGGTAATCACGTGCAGCAGGCCAACATCCTGGCGGCCCACCTGCCCGGTCAGCTTGGCGCCGAACAGTACCGGCTGCGGCTCGCCATTATTGAGGCCGATGCGCCGGCTGAAGAACGGGTTGGTGTCGCCGGTGAACGACAGGAAGTTGGCGCCGTCGAGGAAGAACTCGCGCTTCTCCGGAAAGAACAGGGGAAAGCGGGTAAGGTTAGTGCGCCGCTGATCCACCTCGGTCTCGGCAAAGTCGGTGTTGATGGTGAAGTTGGCCTTCAGCGCCGGTGTCACGTTGTAAAAAGTATCGAGCCCGATCTCGTACTCGCCGGTGGTGCCCGGCGTGCCGCGCCCGGCGGCGTTGCCGGCGGCCCCAAGTGCGTAGGGCTTCAAGTCGAGCCCGACGCCCTGCGAAATATCTTCGATGCCGTTCAGCCGCCCGGCATTCGACATCCGCGTCAGCCCCTCGTCGCGCAACCAGCCGGTCCACAAGCTCTCTTCGTTCTTGCGCTTGACCGTCCGCTGGAAGTTGGCGCCCCAGACCGTGGTGTTGGGATCGAAGTTGAGGGTCTTGAACGGAATCTCGATCTCGGCGGTCCAGCCGATGGCGCTGCGGCGCACCCGTGCCGTCCAGATGCCGTCCCATGACTTGTTCATCTGGCCACCGAAGCCGCCGCCGCCGACAGGTCCGGTGATCAGGCCGTCGCCCATCGCCCCCGACGGATTGATCTCGAAGAAATAGCCGGAGCGTCCATCCAGGAAAGGGTCGATCGACCACAGGAACCGATCGTCGCCGCCAAACGACTCGTCGCGCTGCATCTGGTTGCCGAGCAGGCGATCGGGCTCCGAATCAAAGCAGGTGACACCGATGATGAGCCGGTCGCGGTCGAAGACCACCCGCACCTCGGTCCGCTCGGTGGCCGGTTGGCCGTTGAAGGGGTCGCGTTGCAGGAAGTTGGTCGCGGGCGCTGCCGTCTGCCAGACCGGCTCGTTCGGCGCGCCGTCAATGACGATGACGTCGCGGTCGCCGAGGCGCACCGCGGCCAGCTCAGGCCGGGGCTCCTGAGCGCTGGCAGCGCCGGGACCAAGAAGACACCAGAAGACGAACAGCCGCAACGGCAAGCAGTGTTTTCGGGACAATAGCTGTCTATGATACGACCATGGCCTCGCTGACGTTTCTTGGCGCCGCTCGAACCGTGACCGGCTCCAAGCACCTGCTCGAGCTCGACGGGCACCGCGTGCTGTTTGACTGCGGGATGTTCCAGGGCCTCAAGCAGCTGCGCCAGCGCAACTGGGCCGCCCTGCCGGTGCCGGCCGACAGCATCCACGCGGTGGTTCTCACCCACGGCCACCTCGACCACACCGGCTGGCTGCCGCGGCTGGTCGCCGCCGGCTTCAAGGGCAAGGTCTACTGCACGGGCGGCACCCGCGATCTGTCGCAGCTCATCCTCCCCGACGCCGCCCGCATCCAGGAAGAAGACGCGCGTCACGCCAACAAGCACGGCTTCTCGAAGCACCATCCGGCGATGCCGCTCTACACCGAGCAGGATGCGGCCGCGGCGCTGGCCCGGTTCACCACCTGCGAGTTCGAGACCAAGATTCAGGTCAGCGACCAGCTCGAGGTCGAGTTCATCAACGCCGGCCACCTGCTCGGTTCGGCGTTCGTACTGGCCACCCGCCGTGGCAACGGTGGCGGCCGGGTTCTGTTCGGCGGCGACCTCGGCCGTTACGGCCGGCCGGTGCTGCCCGATCCGTCTCCCGGTGTCGAAACCGACGTGCTGCTGGTGGAATCGACCTACGGCGACCGCCGCCATCCTCCTGACGACGATGGCGCGGCGATCGCGGAGGTGGTGCAGGACACCGTGGCCCGCCGCGGCAAGCTCATCATCCCCTCGTTTGCCATCGGCCGGACCGAGGAGATGCTCTATTGGCTGTTCCGGCTCGAGGACCAGAAGCGCATTCCCAAGTTGCCGATCTATGTCGACAGCCCGATGGCGCTTGAAGGAATCGAGTACTACAAGCGGCGCGCCGACGAGCTCGATCCCGAACTGGCCGCGCTTCGCCGCGCCCACCCGCGCTTCACCGCGGTCGAAAGCGCCGATGAGTCGAAGCGCGTGGTGCAAACGCCGGGTCCCGCCATTGTCATTGCGTCCAGCGGCATGGCGACCGGCGGCCGCGTCGTGCATCACCTGTTCGCGGAACTGCCGTACGAACGCAACACCGTGCTGTTTGTCGGCTACCAGGCGGCCGGCACGCGCGGCCGTCAACTGATCGAGGGCGCGCACCACATCAAGATGTACGGCCAGCACGTGCCGGTCCGGGCGCGCATCGCCAAGGTCAACGGCATGTCATCGCACGCCGACGCCGACGAGATCATCAAGTGGCTGCGGACGTTTCCGCGGGCGCCGAAGATGACCTATCTCGTGCACGGCGAGCCGGTCGCCCAGAACGCCCTCCAGGCCCGCATCCAGACGGAACTGTCGTGGAGTGTCGAGATCCCCAACCACGGTCAGACCGTCGAACTGCCCCTTTAAACATGACGACATCACGCCCTTACCTGCTCGAACAGATCGATGACGCGGCCGTCGTGCAGCTGTACGCGGACGGATTTAATGAGCTCACACTGAAGGAAAAGACGCTGGTCTGGCACCTGACGCAGGCCGCCATCGCCGGGCGCGACATTTACTACGACCAGCGTCATCGCCACAACCTCGGCATCCGCGACTTGCTGGAGGGAGTACTGACGCACGCGCAGGGCCTGCCGCCTGGGACGCTGGCCGAGCTGACCCGCTACACCAAGCTGTTCTGGCTCAACACCGGCCCATATAACAACCTGACTGCGCGCAAGTTCCTGCTGAACCTCGATCGTGCCCAGGTCATCGAAGCGATGGAGATCGCCGCTCGCAATGGCGCCGACTTCGGGTTGGCAGCGGATGAGACGATCGCCGCGCGGGTCGAGCGTTACGCGCGGATGTTCTTCGATCCCGACTTCGAGCCGATGGTCACCAACAAGACGCCGGGGCCCGGCCACGACATTCTCGCCCAGAGCGCCAACAACCTCTACGACGGTGTGACCATGGCCGACCTCGAGGGCTTCAGCGAGAAGCACCAGTTGAACTCGCGGCTGGCCAAGCGCGACGGCGTGCTGGTCGAAGAGGTCTACAAGGTGGGCGGGCTCTACGATCTCCAGATCCGCCGCATCGTCGGCCACCTGCGCGCCGCGCTGCCGTTCGCGCCCGAGGCGCTCGGCCGGGCGCTGACCGCCCTGATCGCCTTCTATGAAACCGGCACCGATGCCGACCGCGAGGCGTTCGACATCGCGTGGGTGCACAACCGCGACACCGCGGTCGACACCATGAACGGCTTCATCGAGGTCTACATGGACGCCCGCGGCATGAAGGGAGCCTGGGAGGGCCTGGTCTACTACGCCAACCACGAGCGGACCGAGAAGATCCGCGCGCTGGCCACCCACGCGCAGTGGTTCGAGGACCACTTGCCGATCGATCCGAAGTATCGCAAGCCAAAGGTGCAGGGCGTGTCGGCGATGGCGATCGAAGTGGTGATCGAGATCGGCGACTCGGGTCCGATTACGCCGATTGGCGTCAACCTGCCGAACGATCAGCGCATTCGCGAAGAGCATGGCAGCAAGTCAGTGTCGCTGTCGAACGTGCTCGAGGCCTATGAGCAGGCCCTGCCCGACAGCTATCGCCAGGAGTTCGCGTGGGACGATGCCGAGGTTGAACGGGCGAAGCGGTGGGGCGCCTTTGCCAGTGAGCTGACGACCGAGATTCACGAGGTGTTGGGCCACGGTTCTGGCCGCATGGCCGATCACATCGAGGTGACGCCGCAGGACCTGCTGAAGGAGCAGTACTCCGCGCTCGAGGAGTCGCGCGCCGACCTGGTGGCGCTCTATTTCGTTGCTGATCCCTACCTCGCGTCGCTCGGCCTGGTGCCGGCCGACGAGCAACAGGCCGTGGTGCAGACCGAGTACGAGGCCTACGCCCGCAACGCCCTGGTCCAGTTGCGCCGGGTGCGGGTCGGCGCACAACTCGAAGAAGATCACATGCGCAACCGCCAGGCGATCGTGCATTGGTTGCTGGCCAACACCCGGGCCATCGACGTGCGGCGCCGCGACGGCAAGACCTACTTTGTGGTGAACGATTCCGACGCGTTCCGCCTCGGCGTCGCCCGCCTGCTGGCGGAAGTGCAGCGGATCAAGTCGGAAGGCGACTACCAGGCCGCCCGCGCCCTGTTTGAAACCTACGGCGTGCATTTCGACCCCGACCTGAGGGACGAAGTGGTCTCCCGCGTGGACCATTTGGGGTTGCCGTCCTATACCGGCTTCGTGATGCCCCGGCTCGAACCCGTGAGGGATGCCTCCGGCGCGATCACCGACGTGAAAATCTCGTATCCTTGTGATCTCTCAACGCAGATGCTCGAGTACTCCGGGCACTCGTGAACAAGAGGTAAATGTTCTCCTGACCTCCTAATCTCCTTTCAACACTGATGACGCACAGACTGCTGATACTTCTGATTTGTATGGCCGCGCCGGCAGGCGCTCAGTCTCTCCAGGAGCGGATGCTCCAGGCCGAGGACGCGCGGCCGGTCACCGAGGCCGGCCTGGCCCCGTTGATGGAAGGGCTCAAGGGCAACAGCCGCCGCACCGCCATTCGCGCCATCGGCCGGCTCGAACGGCCGGCGATGATTCCGCTGATCGCGCCGATGCTGTCCGACGGCGTCGGCCAGCGCGCCGAAGCCGCCAACGCGCTGGCGCAGTTGGCGCGAACGCCCGAGGCCGTGGTCGCGGTACAGAAGCTGCTGATCGACCGTGCCGCCGTTGACGCCAACCTGAACACATGGGAGCCGTGGGGCGAGATCGCCGCCGCGCTGGGGCGGCTGCCGTACGACACGGCGGAGCAGGTGGCGGCAGCCGAGGCCGTGCTCATCACCGGACTGCCATCGCCCGACTCCATGAACGATGTCGATTCCGCGGCGCTCATCGGATCGGCGCGGGGACTGGAGTCGCTCGCCCGCACGGTGCGCGCCCGGAAGTTGCCGCCGCTTGGGTCGCGCACCTGGGACTTGTTGCGATGGGCGGCCACGGCGCAACGGCCCCCGGCCGATCCGCGTTCGGTGGCGACCCGTCGGCTGGCGATGGCGGCACTTGTGACCGGCAACCAGGCGACCTCGTCGGTGATCGAACGCGGCCTGCTCGATGTCGATGCCGAAGTGCGCCGCTTTGCGGCGGCCGCCGCCGCCGACGCGCCGATCACCGACCGTGACGTGCTGCTCAAGAAGGCCATGGCCGACAAGCAACCCAGGGTCCGCCTCGAGGGCCTGCGCGGGTGGGGCCGGCAATTGCAGAAGACCACTTGCGCACCGGTCGGCGCGGCGGTCGGCGACGCCGATATGCACGTGCGGCTGCAGGCCATCGATCAGCTCGGCGCCGGCTGTCCCGCCAATGAAAGCCCCTTCGACCTCGGCGCGATCGCGGCCGGGCTGTCAAATGAGCCGCGGGCCTGGCATGCGCCGGTACACGCGCTCGTGGCCCTGGCGCGCACCCAGCCCGATGCCGCCCGCCAGGCCATGCCGCGATTTACCGCCCACGCCACGTGGCAAGTTCGCATGTATGCCGCCCGCGCGGCCGGCGCCCTCGGCGCGGTCGACACGCTGACCGCGCTCATGAACGACCGGGTCGACAATGTCCGCGAGGCCGCCTTGTCGGCGCTGATCGACCTGAAGCGCCCCGAGGCCGCGTCGGCCGCGATCGAGTCGCTCGGCCGCACTGATTACCAGTTGGTCTTGACTGCCGTGCGGGCGCTCGAGGACCGGAGCCTGGCGGCCAGGGCGACCACCCCGCTCGTGACCGCGCTCGGCCGGATCACCAAGGAACACAAGGACACCTCGCGCGATCCGCGCATGGCGATCCTCGGTCGCCTGCAGGCCTATGGCGACCCGTCGCCGGCCGCGAACCTCGAGGGCTACCTGCGCGATTTTGACCCGGCAATCGCCGCGAAGGCCGCCGAGATCCTGACCGCGTGGTCCGGCAAGCCGCGCACCGCGGAGCCGCAACCCCTGGTCGCGCCCGGCGTGACGATGGCCGCCGTGAACGCACTCCGGGGCAAGGCCCTGCGTGTTCACATGGCCGGCCTCGGGTCCTTCGAAATTGCACTCGAAGTGGATGCGGCGCCGCTGACCGCGGTGCGCATTGCCCGCCGCGCCGGCGAAGGCTACTACGACGGACTCACGTTCCACCGCATTGCCCCCAACTTCGTGATCCAGGGCGGCAGCCCCGGCGCCAACGAGTATGTCGGTGAGCCGTTCTACATGCGCGATGAAGTCGGCCTGCACGTGCGCGGCACCGTCGGCATCTCGACCCGGGGCCGCGACACCGGCGATGCGCAGCTCTTCGTCAACATGGTCGACTCGCCCCGGCTCGATCACATCTATACCGTGTTTGGCACCATCAGCGCCGGCATGGACGTGGTCGATCGCGTGCTCGAAGGCGACGTGATTCAACGCGTGGAACTGGTTACCCGCTGAATGACGTCGTCGCGACTGCCCGCCAACCTGGAACCGAACGCTCTCAGTCGTGCGATCGACGCCCGGCGCCGCCGCGGCGGTGCGGTGATTGACCTGACCGAATCCAACCCGACCCGGGTCGGCCTGGCCTATCCGCCAGACCTGCTGTCGCAGTTGTCGCACCCCCAGGGACTGGATTACGACCCGCAGCCGCTTGGGTTGTGGCCGGCGCGGGCAGCCGTGGCCGCCGACTTCCGCCGCCGGGGCATTGTCATTTCCGCCGATCGCGTGGCGCTGACATCGAGCACCAGCGAGGCCTATGCGCTGCTGTTCAAGCTGTTTTGCGATCCCGGCGACGCCGTGCTGGTGCCTCGCCCGAGCTATCCGCTGTTTGAGCATTTGACCCGTCTCGAAGCCGTCACAGCCGTACCCTACGATCTGGAGTACCACGGCGCCTGGCGCATCGACCTGGATTCGGTGCGGCGTGCTGTGACCCCCCGGGTGAAGGCCTTGCTGATCGTCTCGCCAAATAACCCGACGGGATCGTTCCTGCATCGCGACGACCTCGCCGAGCTATCGGAAATTAGTGCCGCCCACGGCTGGCCGATCATCGGCGACGAGGTGTTCGCCGATTACCCAATTGATCTGGCGCCGGCGGCGGCCTCGGTGATGTCGCCCCCCGGCGATGTGCTGACCCTGAGCCTCGGAGGCCTGTCGAAGTCGGCCGGCTTGCCCCAGGTGAAGCTGGGTTGGATCGGATTCGGCGGCCCGGATGAGAAGGTCGATGCGGCGATGGCCGCCTACGAGATGGTGGCCGATACCTATTTGTCGGTGTCGACGCCGGTGCAGGTGGCGGCGGCCTCCTTGATCGAGCAGGGCGCTGTGGTGCGGGCGCAGATCCTCACCCGGGTGCGCCAGAATCTTGCCTCGCTGCGCGCGCTGGCCGCGTCCTTCCCGTCGATCGACGTGTTGCCGGTCGAGGGCGGATGGTCCGCGGTCCTCCAGGTGCCGGCGGTGCGCGCGGAAGAAGCGCTGGCGCTGGAGTTGCTGGAGCACGACGATGTGCTCGTGCATCCGGGGTACTTCTTCGACCTCCCGCGCGAGTCCTGCCTGGTGGTCAGTCTCTTACCCACGCCGCTCGTGTTCGACGCGGGCGCCACCCGGGTGTTGCGCCGCGCATCGGCAGGGGCGGCGGCATGATGCGCCGTCAAAGCGGCATCAGCGTGCCACTGTTCGCGCTGGCCTCGCGGCAGAGCTGGGGCATTGGCGAGTTCCAGGATCTGGCGGTGTTCGCCCGATGGGCGGCCGAGGCCGGGCAGTCGGTCGTGCAGATTCTGCCGATCAACGAAATGCCGCCGATCGAGCGGTCGCCCTACTCGGCGATGACGGCCATGGCGCTCGATCCGATCTACATCTCGTTGCCCACCATGGTCGACTTCGAGGGCCTTGGCGGCGAGCTGGCGCTCGACGCGGCCGACGCCTCGGCGGTGCGACGATTGCGCGCGGCGCCACGCATCGAGTACGCCGGGATTCGGCGGCTCAAGGAGCGATGGCTGCGGCGGTCGTTTGAGCGGTTCCTCCATCTCGAGGTGTCGCGCGGTTCACCGCGGGCGGCGCGCTTCGATGCGTTCATCGCCGACGAGGCCTGGTGGCTCGACGAGTACGCGGTGTTCCGCGCGCTCCATGCCTTGCACGAGGAGTTGCCCTGGCAATTGTGGCCCGAGCCGCTGGCGCGGGCCGAGCCGGCGGCCGTCAAGGCGGCGCGTGGCGCACTGCACCTTGAAATTCGCTACCGCATGTACCTGCAGTGGATCGCCGCCGAGCAGTGGGCCGACGCCAAGCGGCTGGCGTGGCCGACACGAATTTTCGGCGACTTGCCTTTCATGAATGCCGCCGACAGTCCCGATGTATGGGCGCGGCAGGACGAATTTCGCTTCGATGCCACGATTGGCGTGCCTCCCGATGCATTCAGCGACACCGGCCAGGATTGGGGATTGCCGCCGTGGCGGTGGGACACCATGGCGGCCACCGACTTCGCCTGGATGCGCGCCCGGGCGCGCCGCTATGCCGCGCTCTACGACGGCTTCCGAATCGATCACCTCGTGGGCTTGTATCGCATGTACATCCGGCCGATCGACACGGCGGTGCCGGCGTTCTTCGAGCCCGACGGCGAGCCGGCCCAGACTCGCCTGGGCGAGACGATGATCGGCGTGCTGGGCTCTGGGTCGCCCACACCTGAGCTGATCGCCGAGGACCTGGGCGTGATCCCGGACTTTGTTCGCGCCTCGATGGCCCGGCTCGGCCTGCCTGGACTCAAGGTGCTGCGATGGGAGCGTCAGTGGAAGCAGCCGGGCACGCCGTTGATTGATCCCAGGGACTATCCCGAGTGCTCGGTGGCGACCACCGGGACCCACGACATCGAGCCGCTGGCATCGACCGCCGACGGGCAGACCCCCGAGCAGCGCGAGGCCGTGCTGCAGGCCCTGTTGTCGGCGGGTTCGTATCTGTCGCTGATCCCGTTGCAGGACGTATTCGGCTGGACCGATCGCATCAACACGCCGGCCGTGGTCGACGACATCAACTGGACCTGGCGCCTGCCGTGGCCGGTCGACACCTGGCTGGATGGCCCCGGCACCGTGGCGCCGGCCGACCTTCTCCGCGGCTGGACGCGCGCCGCCGGCCGCTGACACCATGAGCGCGCAGGATCCCGCCGGCGAGGCCGGCGCCGGTGCCCCAATTGCGGCGCCCAGCCTCGAGGGCGCCGTCGCCTGGTTGAACGTGGCCGCGCCGATCGCGCTGGCGCAACTGCGCGGCAAGGTCGTGGTGCTCGACTTCTGGACCTACGGCTGCGTCAACTGCATGCACATCCTGCGTGACCTGAAGACGCTCGAGCAACGCTTTCCCGACGAGCTGGTCGTAATCGGCATTCACTCGCCCAAGTTCACGAACGAGAAAGACACCGGCAACCTGAGGCGCATTCTCGTGCGCTACGAGATCGAGCATCCGGTCGCCAACGACGCCGACCACCACATCTGGCGGCGATACGGCGTGCAGGCGTGGCCCACCCGCGTCATCATCGACCCGGCCGGCAACCTCGTGGGCACCGCCATGGGCGAGGGCAACCTCGAGGGTTTCATCAGCGCCATTCGCACAGTCATCCGCGTCTTCGATCCGGCGACGGCTGGGTTTGCCGGTTCGCCCGGCGCGCACGACCAGACGATCGATCGCCGGCCGCTGGCGCTCGATCTCGAGCGCACCCGGCATGCCGATCGCCCGCTGCTGTATCCCGGCAAGGTGTGGGCCGACGAGGCTTCAGGCCGGCTGTTCATTGCCGACTCCAATCACAATCGCATCGTGGTCGCGTCGTTGGACGGCCGACTGATCGAAACGATCGGCTCGGGCCTGCAAGGCGACAACGACGGCATCTTCAGCCAGGCGCGGTTCTACCGGCCGCAGGGCCTGGTACTCGGGTCGGACAACGAGTTGTACGTCGCAGACACCGAGAATCACCAGATTCGGGTGATCGACTTCCCGGCGCGGGCGGTTCATACCGTGGCCGGCACCGGCAAGCAGGGGGCATGGAGCGGCGAGGGCGGCGAGGCCATGCGCATCGACCTCAACTCGCCCTGGGACCTGGCACTCAAGCCGGGCATCTTGATCATCGCCATGGCCGGCCCGCACCAGATCTGGGTGGTCGACCTGCTGCACGACCGCGCTTATCCCTACGCCGGCACCGGCGAAGAGGCGCGCAAGGACGGCCCCGTCAACACCGCCACGTTCGCGCAGCCATCGGGCCTGGCGCTGGACGGCAACACCCTCTACGTCGCCGACGCCGAAGCCAATGTGGTGCGGGCGCTTGAGCTGCCGCCCGGGAACAAGGTTACGACCCTCGCCGGCGGTGATCTCTTCGCCTTCGGCGACGAGGACGGCGTGGGCGATACCGCGCGGCTGCAGCATCCGTTGGGGGTTGCCGTCCACGCCGGTCGCGTCTTCATCGCCGACACCTACAATCACAAGATCAAGATGCTCGACCCGTCGACCGGGCAAGTGACGACGCTGGCCGGCACTGGCCGGGCTGGCCACGCTGATGGCCCGGCGGCGACCGCGCAGTTCTTCGAGCCCGGCGGCCTGTCGGTGGCCGGCCACACGCTCTACATTGCCGACACCAACAACCACGCCGTCCGCACCATCGATCTCGCGACGAAACAAGTGGGGACGCTGGAGATTGCCGGCCTGGCGCCGCCGGTCGCGTGGAGCTACCTTCGCCGCGGGTGAACTACACTCTTGCCGTGATTCGCCGCACCGTGCTGGGCCTGCTGATGCTGCTGGCAGCGCTTGGCTGCCGTCCCTCAACCCCGCCGCCGTCCGATCGCCCCATCCTGATCCTGATCTCGATCGACGGCTGGCGCTGGGACTACCTCGAGCGTTTCGCGCCGCCCACCCTGTCGCGGCTGGCGGCGGAAGGGGTGCGATCCGAGGGACTGATCCCGCAGTTTCCGTCGAAGACCTTTCCCAATCACTACACGATCGTCACCGGACTCACGCTGGCACACCACGGCATCGTCTCGAACAACATGCGGGCGCCCGATATTCCCGGCGCCTACGCGATGTCGAACCGTGACGTGCTCGCCGATCCGCGGTGGTGGGGAGGAGATCCCATCTGGAACACGGCTGAACGGCAGGGCCTGATCGCCGCGCCGATGTTCTGGCCTGGGTCGGAGGCCCCGATCGGCGGCCGCCACGCCACCTTCTGGCGTCCGTTCGACGACGACCTGTCGAATGCGGATCGGGTCAGCCAGTTGCTTGCCTGGTTGCGGTTGCCTGAAGGAGAGCGGCCATCGTTTCTCACGCTGTATATCAGCGATGTCGACAACGCCGGCCACACCTTCGGGCCTGACGCTCAGCAGACCCGGGCGGCCGCGCTTGGCGCCGATCGCTCGGTGGGCGAGCTGGTCGCCGGCGTCGCCGCCGCCGGGCTGGCCGATCGCGTCAACTACGTCATTGTCAGCGACCATGGCATGGCCGCACTCAGCCGCGACCGGATGATCGTGGTGGATGACTACATCGATCCCGCCACGGCCGACATCGTCGATTGGGCGCCGGTGCTGGGGTTGTCGCCGAAGGATGGCGACGTCGACAAGATGTACGCGGCGCTCAAGGACAAGCATCCTCACTTGCAGGTGTACCGCCGCGACGACATCCCGCCCGTCTATGGACTGGCCGGGCATCCGCGGGTGCCGCCGGTTGTCGGCATTGCCGACGAGGGGTGGTACATCACCTCGAGGAGCGAGGCCACGCGCTGGGAACAGCATGAGCGAGACTCGCCCGGCGGCACGCACGGCTACGATGCGCGGGCCAGGTCGATGCAGGGTTTGTTTATTGCCGCTGGTCCCGGTCTGCGCCGCGGTCTGATCACGGGACCATTGGAGAACATTCACCTCTACAATCTGATGTGCGCCGTGCTCGGCCTTAACCCTTCACCGAACGACGGCGACCCGGCTGTCATTCAGGACATGTTGCGATAACCATGATGTCGAATGCTTCCGCCAGTCCGTCTCCGTCCAATCGCATCACGGCTGCCGGGTGGCGCATCGTGTTGCTGGCCAGCCTCGGCGGCACGCTTGAGTTCTACGACTTCGTCATCTTCGGCGTGTTCGCCCGCGACATTGCCGCCGCCGTGTTTCCCAACGAGTCGCCGATCGTTTCCCTGATGGCGGCGTTTGCCACGTTTGCGGCCGGCTACCTGGCGCGGCCGCTCGGCGGCATCATTCTCAGTCACTACGGCGATCGCTACGGGCGGCGGCAGGTGTTCTTGTGGTCGGTGTTTGTCATGTCGGCGGCCACCCTGGGCATGGGGCTGGTGCCGTCGTACGCGCAGTGGGGCGTGGCGGCCAGCGCGCTGATGGTCATCCTGAGATTGCTTCAGGGCTTCTGCCTTGGCGGCGAATTGCCCGGTGCCCTGACCTACGTGGTCGAGACCGCGCCTCGGATCGCGCCGCTGGTGTGCGGAGTGGTGTTTGCGTGCGTCACCATGGGCGTGGCCGTGGCGACCGCGGTCAGCCTGTCGGTGCGAACCTGGCTGGATCCGGCGCTGGTGCCGGTGTACGGCTGGCGCATCGCGTTTATCCTCGGCGGTCTTGGCGGCGTGCTCAGCTTCGTGCTGCGGCGGTCGCTCGAGGAGTCGCCGGAGTTCGAGCGGATGAAAAGCCTGGCCTCGAAGCAGCCGTTTGGCGACCTGCTGCGCACGCACAAGACCCAGGTGCTGGTCGGTTGTGCCGTGCTTGCCGGCACGGCGTGTTTCAACGGGCTGTATTTTTCGCACATGCCGGCCTACCTGTCGGCCGTGCTGCAGTACGACCCGCGCCAGGCGATCTTTTCGCAAACTGTCGGGGTCATCACCTCCGCGATCGCCATCCTGGCCACTGGGTGGCTGGGCGATCGCATCGCACCGCGCCACCTGCTGCGTCTCGGGGTGACGTTGCTGCTGGTGTTCTCGTATCCGTTCTACCTGGCTCTTGAGTCACGCTCGGTCAACCTGACGCTGCTCCTGGTGTTGGCCGGGCTGGCCGCCGGCTTCACCAATGGGTCGTTTGCCGTGCTGTTGACCGACCTGTTTCCCACCCGCATTCGCTTCACCGGCGTGGCGCTGGTGTTCAACGTGAGCTTCACGTTGTTCAGCGGCACCGCTCCCCTCGTGGCCACGTCGCTGATCGGCGAGACGGGCCGCAACGCCTCGCCGGCGTTCCTGATGATTGGCAGCGCTATTCTGGCGCTGGCGGGCAGCCTGTGGGTCGAACGGCATGGCGGCAACGTGATGCGCCGGCCGGCAGCGGCAGCCTAGCCGCCGCGCATCGAGAGTTTCTCGGTTGCTGTCCGTCTATGCCTGTGCGGGCGGGCAGCCCCACCGGAGGAGGCGACCAATGATCATCGTCAGTTGCCGCAAGGACTTTGCATCCGACTACTTCTTCAGCGACGCGCTCGTCATAAGGGATTACCCCAATCCGGCCAACCTGTCGGTATTCACCGAGATCACTGAGCAGGATCTCCAGGCCCGGGCGGCCGGCCGGCATGTGCTGACCCTCGTGCACGGCTATCGCAACCCACTGAAGAACGCCGTCACCGCCTACAAGGAACTGGCCGCGTCACTGGCGGCTGCCGGCCTGTTGGTGGAGAATTCGCCGGCGCCGAACAACCAATACGGCCTGGCGGTGGGATTTGTCTGGCCCGGCTTTCGCACCAAGGTGCTCGGCTTCATTGCGGCCAGACCGGCCGCCAGTCGCGCCGGGGGATTTCTGCGCCAACTGCTCCACGGGGTGCGAGTCACCGCCCGGACGGTCGACATCCAAACCCACAGTCTGGGCGCCCGGGTCGCCTTGCAGGCCCTGTCCACCGACGACAGCCTCTGGGTGGACAACCTGATGCTGACCGCCCCGGCCGTGGACAACGAGTGCCTGGAGCCGAACCAGGAGTTCTTCGAAGCCATCGACAGTTGTGGCCGCGTGGTGGTCTACCACTCGAAACACGATCCGGTCCTCAAGGCCTACGTCGGCGCCGCGCTGGATCGCGCGCTCGGCAGCAAGGGTCCGGAGCACAAGAGCATCATTCTCGCGCAGTGCCCCAACGTGTTCGTCGTCGATTGCCAGTCGCAGGTCAAGCAGCACAGCGACTACCGCAAAAAGGCGAAGTACATCGAACACTGGGCCGGGGTGTTGAGCCAGGTACCGCTGCCGCGCTACGACGCGCTTGCATGAACCGCGTCTTGACGATTGACCGTCACAGGTGACCTCACGGGCCTGCGAACTATTCAGCGCCGGTTCCTGCGGTGTTGGGGGATATTTCCGACCCCCGCGGCACCTCCGCTGTGGGGCGATCAACGGCCGGGTTCTTGCAGTCAGCCGGTTACAGCCGATTACCGGCTCTCGCATGTCAGGTACAATGCCGTGATGCTCTCCCGTCCCTACACGTGGCCGTCGCGCCTCGAGCGGTATCGCTCGCTGGCCCGGACGACGGCGGTCGTGGCTGGAGCGCTGCTGGTGGCCTTCCACGGCTGGCTGTTCGCGTCGCAAGCTGCGGCCGGACGGCTGGAGGATCCGTGGCTGGTCTTCCGCTGGATTGTCGCCGCCGGACTGGTGGCCGCCTTCGCCGGCCTTCGCCGGCGTGGCGTTTCAGTGTGGAGCCGTCAGGGCATTGCCGTGTGGGTGCTGGCGGCTTTGCTGCATGGCCCGGCCGTGGCCACCGACCTCGGCGATTCCGTCAATGCGCTGGCGCTGCCGGAGACCGTGGCCACACTGGTGCTCCAGCAACTGGTGTCGGTGTCGACGCTGGTCGTCGCGCTGTGGTTACTGGCCGGTCTGCTCGCGACCCGCCGCGACCGGCACGCCCGCCTCTACGCTGGCCCGGTCGGCGCGACCGGCCTGGCCGGAATCTTCGGCGATGGGTTTTCCCCGCACTACGCCTCTCGACCGCCTCCGCGCGAACGTTAAGACGCGTCTCCCTCTTAACTCATAGTTCGTAACTCTGAACCCGGTACCCGGGTTCGCGGAGCATTTGATCATGCGTAGCATTCGTGTCTTCATGTTTGCGGCGGCGCTCTTTGCCGCCACCCCCGGCCTGGCTGCCACCATTCGCGGTTCGGTCCTTGATTCGTCAGGCGCCGCGGTGCCGTCGGCGCAGGTCATCCTGCGCGCGGTCGCCAGCGGCCAGGAAACCGTCGTCGAAACCGATGGCCAGGGGCGCTATCGTGTCGACGCGCCGGCCACCGGCACTTACCTGGTGATCGTCAGCCGTGCGGGCTTTTCCGAAGCGGCGCGCACCGTTGTCGTGGAACAGGCCGAGGCGGAGCTGGAGCTTTCGTTCGCACTCGACATTGGCGTGCTGAGCGCCGAGGTCAGCGTGACGGCCAGCCGATCGGAGCGCGAAGTGCGCCAGATCCCGCTGCACGTCGAAACCATTTCCCAGGCGGCGATCGAACAGTCGAACCCGCTGTCGACCGGCGACACCCTCGCCTCGGCGGTCAACGTGACACCGGTGGGCAACGGGCCGTTTGGCGTGCGTCCGCGCCTGCGCGGCCTGGACTCCACGCGACTGCTGGTGCTGGTGGACGGCGAGCGCCTGAACACCGCCCGCCAGGCCACCGACCGGACCGGCGCCGAGGTGGGCTTGATCTCGCCTGATGCCATCAGCCGGGTCGAGGTCATCAATGGCGCCGGCACCCTGATGTACGGATCCGACGCGCTGGCCGGCACGGTCAACATCATCACCAACGAGCCGTCGTTCTCGCCGACCCGCCAACTGCTGTACGGCTTCAACGGCTTCTACAGCTCGAACGAGAACGGCATGCGCGGCACTGCAACCCTGGGCGCCACCTCGCCGATTGTGAGCTTCCGGGTGCAGGCGGGCGCCGAAAAATACGACAACTACCAGGCGGGCCGGCTCGGCGTCGAAGACACGAAGCCCTTCTTTGCCTCGGGCCAGCTCAAGCAAGTCGATACCATCGACACCAACTTCGGGTTTGCCTTCAAGGCATTTCCCGACCCGTTCAACATGCCGTTTGTCAGGACCGACCGCGAGATTCTGAATTCGCAGGCGGAGGGCAAGTTTGTCAATGCCACGACCCTCGTCAAGCTTGGTGAGCGCCGCTCCTTGCGCGTGCGTTACCAGAGCCGGCGGATGGAAGACGTGGGGTTTCCCGACTTCGAGCAGCCCTACTTCTTTAACGACACCTCGCTGCCGCACAGCAACCTCGATCGCGTGTCGGCGCGCTACGAAGCCCAGGCCATCACGCCGTGGCTCGCCAACCTGTCGATGACGGCGTATTACCAGCGCACCGAGCGGTTGTTGCGGACGACCTTGCCGGTGCAGTTCCCGGCGCCGACGCCGGTGGTGTTCTTCCCGATTACCGTGATGCGCCTCGACATAGTGTCTGACACCGAGCAGCGGGTGTGGACCCCCGGCCTCGACCTGAACGCCGTCTTTGTGCCGGCGAAGAACCACGTGCTCACGGCCGGCGCCACGTTCTATCGCGACCGCAGCAGCGACCGCCGCAGCACCGCGACCACGACGTCGCTGGTTGGCCAGGTGGTTCTTGGCGCGCGCGGTCCCGCCGCCGTACCGCTGCCGGCGCCCCTGGCGCTGGGCCCGGCCTCGATCGCGCGGCCGGTCCGCGTGCCCGACGCCAGCCTGCGCGACATCGGGATCTTCGCGCAGGATGAGTGGCGGGTGCGGCCGTCGCTATCGGTGATCGCCGGGCTGCGCGGTGACTTCTATACCGTCAACACCGAAGCCACGCCCGGCTACGACGTGCTGAGCGTGATCGGCAACGCGCAGCCCGCAATCGACCTGTCAACCCTGCCCAACCCGGCCGGCGCCACCTATTCGCGCAACGCCCTTACCGGCGACATCGGCGTGGTCGCCAACCCCGACGGCGCCGTCAATCCCTTCGTCCGCTTCGGCCGCAGCTATCGCCACCCCAACCTGGAGGAAATGCTGTTTGCCGGTCCGGCCACGGCCGGCAGCATCGTCCCGAACGTGACGGTCGAGCCCGAAACCGGCAACAACTTCGATGCCGGCCTGAAGTTCAGGGCCGGCCGCGTCTCGGGCGGCGCCTATTACTTCCTGAACCAGTACCGCAACTTCATCGCGCAGGACCTGGTGGTGGCCGCCAACAGCTCGGGCGCCCTGGCCCAGGCCACCAACTACGGCGACGTGCGTATCACCGGTGTGGAGCTTTCGGCGGCCGCGCCGATCGTGCTGCGCCCGGGCGTGTTGACCCTGGTCGGCAGCGCGGCCTTCGCCCGCGGCACTGTCACCGACGGCGTGAACCCGCTCGACAAGAGCTCACTGGCCGACACGCCGTTTGACAACATCACCCCAGCCAAGGTGATTGCCAGCGCCCGCTTCACCCAGTCGAGCGGGCGGTGGTGGTTGGAATACGGCATCCGCAACCAGGCCAAGGTCACGCGGGTGGCCGCGACGCTGCTCGATTCGCCGTTCCTGATCGCCCAGGACCTGCTCTCGCTCGACGGCTTCACCGTGCACCGTGCCGGCTTCGGCATCAACCTCACCCGTGGCCGCGATCGGGTGGGCCTGGTGTTCGCCGTGGAGAACTTCGGCGACACCTACTACCGCGAGCACTTCCAGTTCGCACCGGCCCGCGGTCGCAGCTTCACCGTCGGCCTCAACGTCGGCGCGTTCTGAAGCCGGCCAGGTGAACGCATCACTGGTCCATAGCGCTTGAATCGATCCGGGGAGTACCGGGTGCAGGTTAAGACCGACTGCGTCCAATCGGTCCTGCCCCCGTGCTCGCTATTTCATTTTGTGCAGGTCGGCTTCCGCGGCGATGAAGCCGAACGCATTCCAGCCGCCGCCCGAGGTCACCACCCGCAGGATCTCGCGCGCCTTGGCCGGGTTGCCGGTGACGAAGTAGTAGTTGGCCACGCCGTAGCCCTGGGTGGCGATGGTCGTGTCGTCGGCCTTGGCCGTGTCGAGCAGCGCCTCCGGCTTCTCGAGGCCCTTGTACATCAACAACCGGCGGTGGTACGAACCGTTCTCGAGGATGTCCATTTTCGGCGTGATGCGTTCGAGCACCTTGGCGGCATCGGCCTTGCGGTTGAGCCGCATCAGCGTCATCCACATCCAGTCGCTGGTTGCCGCCACCGAATCGTCGTTGTTGGACACCTTCATGCACTCGACGTAGGCGTCGTAGGCCTTGGCGAAATTACCCTGCAGGTAGTACGCCAATCCCAGGTGGTACCAGATGTTGAACTGCAGCGTGCTGCGCGGCTTGCCGGCGGCGTTGGGAGCGCCGTCGGGCTCGATCTCGTCCGGCTGTCCCTTGATCAACTGGGTCGCCTTCTCGAAATCGGCCTGGGCCTTGGCGAACTGGCGGATGCTCAGGTAGCGATGGCCGCGGTGGCGGTAGAACTTCGGGTTGTCAGGGTACAACTCCGCGCCCTTGGTAAACATGGCAATGGCGTCGTTGTAGCGCCACAGGTAACCGAGGCGGCGGCCCACCCAGATGATGGCTTCGGCATCCTTCGGATTGGCGGCCAGCACCTTCTCGGCCTGGGCGAGGTCGGCGTCCAGTTTCTGTTTATTGGGGATGGCGGCCGGCATCATCAGAGACTTGCCGTCGAGCGACATCGCCTCCGGCTTGCCGCTCTGGGCAGCCACGGGATGGGCGGTTGCCGCGATTACCACGGCCACGATCAACATCACACGCTTCATGAACGATCTCCTCAGGTGGTTTTCACCGGTTTTGACTCTGTGCTCGTCGCCTCGTCGGCGGTGTCAGTATCGAAGTCGGCGTCGAGCAGGCCTTGTTGAGTAGGCCCGTCCAGCCTCCTGGCCGCGGTTTCCAGCGGATCAATCAATGGTATTTCCTTGGCGCTGCCGGCACCGAGTTCCCGGAAGCGCCGGGCCTTGACCAGGACGTTGTTCTCGAATGAGCCAATCACCTTGTTGAACGTTGCGAAGGTGCCGTCCATTCGCCGCCGCAAGTCCTCGAGGTGTTCGGCCATCGACGCCACGCTTTCGTGCAGCGATCGGCCCAGCCGGCTGATCTCTTCGGCGTTGATCGTCAACCGTTCCTGCCGCCACCCGAACGCCGCGGCCCGCAACAGGGCGATCAGCGTCAGCGGACTGGCAATGATGACGTTCTGTTTCACGCCGTAGTCGATCAACAACGCGTCCTGTTCCAGCGCCGCCATGTAAATGGCTTCGGCCGGCAGGAACAGCACCACCATCTCCGGCGATGCCGGAAACTGGTCCCAGTAGGCCTTGGCGCCGAGCTTGGCGACATGGTCCTTCACCTGGCGCACGTGGTCGGCCAGCTTGCCGCTGCGGATGCCGTCGTCGGCCGCGGCCTGCGCATCGAGGAACGCTTCGAGCGGAGCCTTGGCATCGACCACGATCGAGCGGCCGCCAGGCAAGTGGATGATCATGTCGGGCCGCAGGCGGCCGGCTTCGGTAAAGATGGTGGGCTGCTCGTCGAAGTCGCAGTGGTCCATCATGCCGGCCAGCTCGACCACCTTGCGCAGTTGCACTTCGCCCCAGCGGCCGCGCACGCCCGGTGACCGGAGCGCCCTGACCAGGTTCTGGGTCTCGAGCTGCAACTGCTGCTGCGTCTGGCCCACCAGGCTCAGCATCGTGCGCATGCTGGCGCTGTCGTCGGCGCGGCTCTTTTCGACTTCCTTCAGCTTGGCATCGACCTGGTTCAGCGTGTCCTTGATCGGCGCGACCAGCGACCCCAATTCTTGCTGCCGCCGGGTCAGGTCGATCGCCGCTTCCTTGTGGACGTTGCCGATCTTCTGGTCGGCCAGCTTGATGAACTCGTCGGTGCTCGACTTGAGCGTCGCCGCCGCCATCGACGCGAACGTGTCGCGCCATTGCTCTTGCTGCGCGGTCCGGGTCCGCGACGACAACAGCCACCCGGCGGTGAACCCGGCGACCAGCGCCAGAACAATTGCGAGTGTCAATTCCAATTCGAGTCGGATCGTAACCCGGAACCCCCGGCCGGCCATCGCGCAGCGCAGGATCCGCGATCACCAATTCGTCGCCAGGCGCCGGATTCTGACCGGCCGCCGCCACCCGCCTCCGGCGCTTGCATTTTGCGTAACTGCTTAGCCCGCTTCGGGTTAGCATAGCTGCGGCATCCCGGCTGTGGCTGGAAGGCCAGTTGCACCAATGATTCGAGTGCTCCCATCGGTGAGCGAACCCACGATCGCCGTCGTCGACGGCTTCGGTCGTCGAACCGTCGGGATTGATTCCGACAGCGGCGACGAAGTCGAGATTCTCGAACTATCGACGGCGCTCGTCGAACACACGGGATTCGTGGCGGCGCTTGGCGAGCGCGTCGCACGCTTTGCCACCGTGCGGCACGCCTCGTACGTCCACTTGCGCCGACTCGATCGCCCGGCTGCCGACCGGCTCACCCTGGTTTCCGATCTGACGGTTGGATGGCGCCTGTCGCAGATGCTGACGGCGTCGGCGACGATCGGTGCGCCACTCGACATCACCGTGGTCATTGGCCTGTTGCGGCAGCTACTGCCGGCAGTGGCGCTGTTCGGGCGTCACAACCGGGACGCCGCGATCGGCGCCCTGTCGCCGGAGCGCCTGATCGTCACGCCGCAAGGCCGCGTGGTGATTGCTGAACACGCCTTTGGCCCGGCCCTCGAGAAGCTGAACCTCGGCCGCGAGCGGCTGTGGCGGGATTTCCGTGTCTGCATGGCGCCCTCGGCCGGCCTGCCGCGCGCCAACGCACGCGCCGACGCCCACGCGATTGGCGTCGTCGCGCTGGCCCTGCTGCTCGGCCGTCCGCTCGCCGAAGACGAGTACCCGGGCCAGTTGGCGACGCTGGTCGAGTCGGCCGTCGAACGTCGCGGCGCGCAGACCACGCCGCTCTCTAAAGCCATGTCCAACTGGCTGTCCCGCGCGCTGCAGCTTGATATCAGCACCGCGTTCCAGTCGGCGCACGAAGCCCAGGTGGCGTTTGAATCGGTCCTGGCGAGTGATCGCGAATACGTCACTTCGTCCAGGGCGCTCGACGAGTGGGTAACCTCGGTCGGCACCGTCATCGACCAGCCGTCCAGAGGCACCGCAGCGCTTCAGCCCCCGGCGGTGGCACCGGCATCAGCCGTCGCCCAGCCTCAGACCGGCGAGCTTCCGCGAGATCTCGCCGAAGCGGACTTGGTCCGCGACGGCGGGCCCAAGACTCTATTCTTGGTTCAGGCCCCTGTAGTCCTGGCGCTGGTGGCGCTTGCGATCGTCCAGTCCCTTGCCCTGGTGTGGTTGTGGAATCGCGCGCCCGGCGAGCCGTCCGCGGGCGACGGCGAGTTGGTCGTGCAGTCACGCCCGGTCGCCGCCCGTGTCTCGATCGACGGCGAGGAGCGCGGCGTCACGCCGATCACGCTGACGTTGCCGGCCGGCGCGCATGTGCTCGAGGTCCAGAGCGGCCGGTCCGAACCACGCGTGATTCCGTTGACCATTGCCGCCGGCGTCCAGACGGCGCAGTACATCGAACTGCAGAACGTGGCCATGACCGGTGGTCTCGATGTTCGTAGCGATCCGCCCGGCGCGCGCGTCACCATCGATGGCCAGCCGCGCGGTACCACGCCGGTCACGGTGCGGGACCTCGCGCCCGGCGACCACCAGGTCGTGCTCGAGGCCGGCGGCCGCAAGGTCACTCAGGCCGTGAGAGTCGATGCCGGCATTACTGCACAGCTTGTCGTGCCCTTGCCTCGCCGCTGAGGGGATTTTTACACCCCTTTGCACGGCCAGGTTTGCTAGGATCAACCGACTTTTCCATGCGCAAACGGTTCCTCTTTCCGGCTATCGCCCTGCTTGTCGGCGCCGCATCCTCGGCGTTCTGGCTGGTGTCGGCTGCCGATTCGGAATCAGTCGCCCGCCGCACGGCGGATGTCTCGCTCGCGAGCGACGCCGACTACCTGAGCGGGTTGGTCCCCACGCGCACCACCATCAGCGCCGTGTTCGATCGGCACATGATCGAAGGACCCGAGAAGGCCGTGTTGGTGGCGGCCATCGGCACCGAGTTCGATCTGCGGCGCATCCGTGCCGGACAGCCCTACGTGATCGATCGCATGTTCGACGGCCGGGTCCGCCGGTTCGAGTACGAAATCGACGCTGATCGCCGCTTGATCGCGACCCGCGGATCACTCGAGGGCGCTCCCCGGTTCCACACGGCAATCGAACGCATTCCCAAGCAGACGTCGGTCGTGATGGTGGAAGGTGATATCGACCGCGACACCAACTCGCTGTCGGCGGCGCTCGACAAGGCCGGCGAGCGGATTGACCTGGCGCTCGGACTGGCCGATGTGTTCTCTGGCGAGATCGATTTCAATTCAGACCTGCAGCCGGGCGATCATTTCCGCGTGCTGGTGGAACGCCAGACGCGCGAAGGCAAGCTGGCGGGATACGGGCCGATTCTGGCCGCGGCCTTCGTGAATAACGGTCGCGAGCTGCGTGCCATCCGCTTTACGCCCGAAGGCGGTTCGGCCGCCTACTACGACGACCAGGGCCGCTCGCTGAAGCGCTTCTTCCTGAAGTCGCCGCTCAAGTTCGAGCCGCGTGTCACCTCGCGTTTCTCGACCTCGCGCAAGCACCCCATTCTCGGCTACGCCCGCGCGCATAACGGCGTCGACTACCACGCCGGCGCTGGTGCCCCGGTCGTCTCGGTAGCCCCCGGCGTTGTCACTGTCGCCGGCTGGACCGGCGGCGGCGGCCGCACCGTGAAAGTGCGCCACCCGAACGGCTACGAAACCGAGTACCTGCACCTGTCGGCCATCACCGTCAGGCAGGGCGCACGGATCGGTCAGGGCGACCTGGTCGGCCGGGTCGGCCAGACCGGCCTGGCCACCGGTCCTCACCTGCACTACGGGCTGAAGAAGAACGGCCGCTACGTGAACCCGATCCTCGAACATCGCAACATGCCGCCGGGCGAACCGGTGCCGGCCGCGTTGATTAACGCGTTCACCACCGAACGCGACGGTTTCATGTCGCTGCTTTTCGCCCCCTCTGCGTCTCGCGCCGCCAACAACAACTAACCTCGCTGTTCTCGGTGTCCTCGGTGGCCATGGTTGCGGCTGGGGAACATATAATTCATTAGCCATGTCTGCCATCTATCCGTTCAAGGCTCTGCGTCCGGCACCCAAAGCCGCCGCGGCCGTCGCCTCGGTGCCCTACGATGTGGTGAACTCCGAGGAGGCTCGAGCCCTCGCCGACGGCAACCCTCTCAGTTTCTTGCGAGTGTCGAGACCGGAGATCGAGCTGCCGCCTGGGACCGACCCCCATGGCGACGCCGCCTACGACCTGGCCGCGAAGAACTTCGCGCGCCTGAAGGCACTGGCTCCGTTCGAAGTGGAGGACGCGGCCAGTTTCTACGTCTACCGTCTTCACATGGGCGCCCATGTCCAGTCGGGTGTGGCGGCGTGCTTCTCGATTGATGAGTACGACCGCGACCTGATCAAGAAACACGAGAAGACCCGCCCCGACAAGGAGGACGATCGCACCCGCCACCTGCTGGCGATTGGTGCGCAGACCGGTCCGGTGTTCCTGACCTATCGCGCCTCGGCTGCGATCGATGCGGCCGTGGCCGCCGCGACCACGGGCGATCCGATCTATGACCTCGTCGCTCCCGACGGCGTGCGCCACCAGGTGTGGCGGGTGCCGGCCACCATCAATCCGCAAATCATCGATGCGTTCGCGGCCCTCGACAGCCTGTACATCGCCGACGGCCACCACCGTGCCGCCAGCGCCGCCCGCGCGAGAACCGTCTTGAAATCTGCGTCAACCGCGGCCCCGGTCAAGTCTGCGTCATCTGCGTCATCTGTGGCCCTGGGCAAGTCTGCGTCATCTGCGTCATCTGCGGCCCTGGGCAAGTCTGCGTCATCTGCGTCATCTGCGGCCCTGGGCAAGTCTGCGTCATCTGCGTCATCTGTGGCCCTGGCAGAGTACGAATCTGTGTTGGCGGTGGCTTTTCCCGACAGCCAGATGCAGGTCTTGCCCTACAACCGCGTGGTGCGCGACCTGTACGGCCTGACCCCCACCGAGTTTCTGGCCGCGCTCAAACGACGGCTGACGGTCACTGCCGGCGGTCCGGCCACGCCGGTCCGCAAGGGCGAGTTGGCAATGTATCTGGCCGGTGCCTGGCACACCATCACGCTCCCCACCGTGGCTCACGCGCTTGATGTGGATCTGCTGGAAGACACCATCCTCGCGCCGGTCCTGGGCATCGACGATGTGCGGACGAACAAGCGGATTGATTTTGTCGGCGGCATCCGCGGCACCTCGGCGCTGGAGCAACTGGTCAGCTCCGGCGCGTTTGCCGTGGCGTTCTCGCTGTTTCCCGTCTCGGTCGCTGACTTGATGCGGGTGTCGGACGCCGGCGGCATCATGCCCCCCAAGTCCACCTGGTTCGAACCGAAGCTCCGCGACGGCCTGCTGTCGCACCTGCTGTGATCCCGACCATGTTCACCCTCCCGACAAGGATTGCCCTCCCGACAAGGATCGCCCTCCCGACAAGGATTGCCCTCCCGTCATGAAAGTCCTAATCGCTGACAAGTTCGAGAAGTCGGGGTTGGACGGCCTGAGGGCGGCCGGCTGCGACGTGATCTTCCAGCCCGACGCCAACGGCGACACCCTGGTGGCCGCGCTCAGGGACACCAAGGCCGCCGTGCTCGTCGTCCGCTCGACCAAGGTGACCGAAGCCATGCTGGATGCCGGCGCCCTGTCGCTGATCGTCCGCGCCGGCGCCGGGGTCAACACCATTGATGTGGCCGGCGCGTCGAAGCGCGGCATTTACGTGTCGAACTGCCCGGGCAAGAACTCGGTCGCCGTGGCCGAGTTGGCGATGGGCCTAATCCTTGCCGTCGATCGCCGGATTCCCGACAACGTCGCCGAACTGCGGGCAGGCAAGTGGAACAAGAAGAAATACTCGAAGGCGCGCGGCCTGCGTGGCCAGACGTTGGGCCTGTTGGGGTTCGGTCACATTGGCCAGGAAGTGGCAGCTCGCGCCCGCGCCTTCGGCATGCCGGTGCTCGTGTGGAGCCGGCGGTTCGCTGAAGACGCCTCCGCCCGGGATGAAGCCGAACAGGCGTTTGGCATACAAGTGGTGGCGACCGCCGCCGAGCTGGTGTCGAAAGCCGACGTGCTCAGCGTGCACCTGGCGCTCACCAGGGAGACGCGCAACTTCGTCAATGCCGAGTTGCTGGCGCATATTCGGACCGGCGCGTCCTTCATCAACACCGCGCGCGGGGAAGTGGTCGACTACGCGGCGCTCGAAGCCGCGGTGAAGGAGAAGGGACTTCGCGTTGGCCTGGACGTGTTTGCCAGTGAGCCGGCCGAGGCGACCGCCGACTTTGCCGACACGCTGGTGGCGCTGCCTGATGTCTACGGCACGCATCACATCGGCGCGTCGACCGACCAGGCCCAGGAGGCAATTGCCGCGGAGACCGTGCGCATCATCTCCACCTACCAGGATACTGGCCGGGTGCCCAACGTGGTGAACCTGGCCCGGCTGACGCCGGCCACGCACATGCTGGTGGTGCGCCACCGCGACAAGCCGGGAGTGCTGGCGCACGTCTTCGAGTACCTGCGCGTGGCCCACTTGAACGTGCAGGAAACCGAGAACATCATTTTCGAAGGCGCCGAAGCGGCCGTGGCGCGCATCAACCTGGATGGCGCCCCATCGCCGCGCGCATTAAGCGCCATGCAGTCGGGCAACGCCGACATCCTCGATCTTCAACTCGTCAAACTCGGATAAGCAGGTCCTCATGAATCGCATCTACAATTTTTCCGCGGGCCCGGCAGTGCTGCCGGTGCCGGTTCTCGAAGAAGCGCAACGCAACCTGGTCGAACTGCCCGGTGTCGGCATGTCGGTGCTTGAGATCAGCCATCGATCGAAGACCTTCGAGGAGATCCTGGCCCGCACCGAAGCCGACGTCCGCGCCCTGGGCAAGGTGCCGGCCGATTACAAGGTGTTGTTCCTGCAGGGCGGCGCGTCCATGCAGTTCTCGATGGTGCCGCTCAACCTGCTGCCGGCCGGTGGCACCGCCGACTACATCGTCACCGGCGGCTGGTCGCAGAAGGCCGTGAAGGAAGCCCAGCGCGTCGGCACCGTGAATATTGCCGGTTCGACCGAGAGCGAGAATTTCGCCCGCATTCCCCGCCAGGACGAGCTGAAGCTCACCGCCGGCGCGGCCTACGTGCACATGACCACCAATAACACCTTGTTCGGCACCGAGTGGGCGGCCGAGCCGGCCGTTGGCGATGCGCCGCTTGTGGCCGACACCTCGTCTGACATGTTCAGCCGACCGATCGATGTCTCGAAATACGGCCTGATCTATGCGGGCGCGCAGAAGAATCTGGGACCGTCAGGCGTCACCCTGGTGATCATTCGCGAAGACCTGCTGGCGCGGTCGCAGAAGTCGCTGCACACCATGATGAACTACGCCGTGCACGCCGAGAACGGCTCGATGTACAACACGCCGCCGTGCTTCGGCATCTACCTGATGGGCCTGGTGATGAAGTGGGGCCTGTCGCAGGGCGGGCTTGATGCGGTCGGCGCCAACAACGCGCGCAAGGCGGCCAAGCTGTATGCCGAGATCGACCGCTCGGGGTTCTACCGCGGCACCGCTGACCAGGCGAGCCGGTCGCGCATGAACATCACGTTCCGCCTGCCGAACGAAGATCTGGAGAAGGCTTTCGTGAAGGAGTCCACCGCGGCTGGACTCGACGGCCTGAAGGGCCACCGGTCGGTCGGCGGCATGCGTGCGTCGATCTACAACGCGTTCCCCGAAGACGGTGTGGATGCGCTCGTCGCCTTCATGCAGGCGTTCGAGAAGAAGAACGGGTAGTGCCGCCCCTCGTCACGATTCCGGCGGCTTGTTGAAGCTGCGACGGCCACGGCGGCGCCTTCCCCGGCGTCGCCGGCCTGCGCCCGGGGCGCGGCCGTCAGCCGGTGGCGCGGAGCCGGGTTCCGGCGCCGGCGGATGCAGGGCTTCGGGGCCAAGCGCCTCGATGAATCCCTTCCAGTGTTCCAGCACGGCCGGCGCATTGCCGTGAATCTCGAACCAGGTCAACGCATCCTCGAACGGCCCGCGATGCATCAGCGCGCGCTTGGCCCGCGGCGACATCTCGAGGTCGGCGATACGGCCCTGCAGTGACAGGATCTGGCGCAGGCGCTCGGTGTCGCCCCGCGCAATCGGCAGCGACCCAATCTTCAGGATCGGCTCCTTCGGTGGCCGCTTGAATCGCGACTTGTGCCCGACCGGCGTCGGCAGGGCCCTGCGGTTGCCAGGCTCGTCGCCCTCGCCACCATCATCCGGCGCCGGCAGGTCGTCGGCGTCGATTGATTCCCCATCCTCGTCAAACCGGCTGTGCTGCTTTCGCGGCATCAGCCCCAGGGGGATCAGCATGGTGCCAAGCAGGATCGGGTTGCGCAGGGTCGCCGGCGCCGACTCAAACTTGCGGCGATAGGCGTCGACAGCGGCCAGGCCCTCCCACAGCGCCACGTTCTTGGCGCCACGCTGGATTTCCGGAGTCACCGGATCGAGCAGTCTGTGCTCGGCCAGTGCGCGAAAGGTGGCCTCGGCCGCGCCCGAGCGCAGGATCTTGTAGTACTCCTCGATCATCCGGGCCGGCGATGCCGTCGCCATCAGTTGCCGGTGTTTGGCGATCGCCTTCACTACGGGCTCGTCGATCCGGAAGCCCAGGCGCGAGGCCATCACGACCGCGCGCAGCATGCGGACGGGATCTTCCTGGAAGCGCTCGTTGGGGTCGCCGATGCAGCGGATCAGGCCGTCCTTCAGGTCCTGCAAGCCGCCGACGTAATCGATGATCGAGAAGTTGGCGATGTCGTAGAACAGCGCGTTGATGGTGAAGTCGCGGCGGAAGGCGTCCTCTTCCGGCGTGCCGAACGTGTTGTCGTGCTTGATCTGCAGGTCGGAGGCGTCGGCCCCGTGGTCGGCGGATAGAGGCTCGGCGGGCTCTGCCTCGCTGCCGGCCGGGATGTTCTTGCGGAAGGTGGCCACTTCGATGGCCTTGAGCCCGAATCGGACGTGGGCCAGGCGGAAGCGGCGGCCGATGATCCAGCAGTTACGGAAGAGTTTCTTGACCTGGTAGGGATGCGCCGAGGTGCCGAGGTCGAAGTCTTTCGGCCGGCGACTGAGCAACAGGTCGCGAACGCTGCCGCCAACCAGGTAGGCCGTATAGCCCGCTTCGTGCAAGCGGTACAACACTTTAAGAGCATCGGCATCGATGTCCCGCCGTGAAATCGGGTGCTCAGCCCGAGGGACAATTACCGGTTCAGTCATCCAACCTTAGATTGTAAGCCACGATGCTGGATAAACGGGCGCGGTCATGATGGCTTTCGTCGCGTCGCTGCCCGCAGGCGGTCCTGCTTCGCCCTGAGGCGCGCGATCCGGCTGATCAAGCCATATGGGATGGGCCGATCGAGCGGAAACTTGAGGTTCCCCTTCGGCCCCCGGAACGGTGCCAGTGCTTTTTCGAGGCTGGCGTCCCCGGCTACCGGCGGAAAGATGCCGATGTGCGCCTTGAACGCCGCGAAGTAAAGCAGGATGCCGTTCAGCTTGAACGCCGGCATGCGGTAGCTGATGACTTCGGTGGCCTTCGGTGCGGCGGAGCGGATGGTCCGGCGGATCTTCCTGAGGATCGGCCGGACCTCGGCCGGCGAGGCCGCGATGTAATCGTCGATTCCGGTAACTTGTTTCATGTGAGCTCTTAATCAAGGTGACTGCATCAACGAGCCTAAATCGCCGACTGACGCGCCCAAAGGCAGCCGCGCGCCACGGCGACATGGTGGCACGAGACGCGTAGCGCGTCGGCTCCATTTTGGATCTGGAGCAAGTCCATCCATTCTGTGTTATCTGTGTAATCTGTGGCTCTGATGAAGCTGGTGTCATCTGCGGCTCTGGTGTGCCTGTTGGCCTCTACATCCGTGTTGGCGAGGCAATCCGAACTCGGCCGAGCCCGCACTCTCTACAATCAGCGGCAATTCGATGCCGCCATCGCGGCCGCTCTCGTGGCGCAGCAGGACCCCGCCACCCTCGACGCCGCCGCCGTCGTCCTCGCCCGCGCGCACCTCGAGCGTTACCGCGAACGCGCCGACCCCGGTGACTTGTCGGCGGCCCGCACTGCGTTGGGCACCATCCGTGTCAGCAGCCTGGATGCCCGCGATCACGTCGATTACCTGATGGCGCTTGGAGAAGCGCTGTTTTTCGAAGACGACTACGGCGCTGCGGCCCAACTGTTTGAAAGCGGCCTCGACGCCGCCATCACACAAGGCCCTGCGACCGCCGAGGCCATGCTCGATTGGTGGGGTAGCGCCATGGAGCGACACGCCGACGGCCTGGGCCGCGAAGACCGCGAAGCATCGTTCCGCCGCATGCGCGAACGCATGGCTCGTGAATTGTCGAGAAGCCCTGGGTCGGCGGCGGCCGGCTACTGGGTCGCGGTGGCGACCCGGGGCGCCGGCAACGCGGCCGGTGCCTGGGACGCCGCCATCGCCGGCTGGGTGCGCGCGCGCATGGCCGGCGGACTGGCCGCCAAGTTACGCGCCGACCTCGATAAGTTGGTGCTCGAAGGCATCATTCCCGACCGGGTACAACTGCTGTCGCCCGACAAGCGCGCGCAGGCCGAAGCCGATCTGCGCGCCGACTGGGCCGTGGTCAAGGAGCGGTGGAAATAAGGCGGTCAGGACTTCGCGAGTTTCCAGTTCTCTCCGATGCCCACGTCGACATCGAGCGGCACGCGCAACGGCACGGCTGCGGCCATCTTCGCCTTGACGACCCCGGCCACCGCTTCGGCCTCGTCTTTCGCACACTCGAACAGCAACTCGTCGTGCACGGTGAGAATCATCTTCGCGAGCGGGTGACTCGCGGCCAGCGCGGCGTGCACATCGATCATCGCCTTCTTCAGGATGTCGGCGGCGGTGCCCTGGATCGGCATGTTGACCGCCACCCGCTCGGATGCCGCGCGAATCATCCCATTGCGGCTGGTCAACTCCGGCACCGGCCGGCGCCGGCCGAACATGGTCTGGACGAAGCCGCTGACGCGCGCATCCTCGAGCGTCTGATCGATGAAGGTCCGCACTCGTGGGAAGCCCGCGAAGTAGGCATCGATGAAGGTCTGCGCCGCCTGCTGCGTGACGCCGATGTCCTTGGCCAGCGTGAACGCGGTCTTGCCGTACAGCAGGGCGTAGTTGACGATCTTGGCGCGCCGCCGCAGTTCGTGCGGATCGAGCGTGCTGTCGGCACCGAAGACCTTGGCGGCGGTCTGGTCATGAATGTCGTCGCCGCGCTCAAAGGCGGCAATCAGCGTCTCGTCGCCAGACAGGTGGGCGAGCACCCGCAGTTCGATCTGCGAGTAATCGGCGGAAATCAGCACGTGGCCCGGTTCGGCAATGAAGGCGCCGCGAATCTGGCGGCCGATCTCGGTGCGGATCGGGATGTTCTGCAGGTTGGGATCGCTGCTGCTCAGCCGTCCCGTCGCGGCCACTGCCTGGCTGATCTGGGTATGCACGCGGCCGGTGTCGGGGTTGACCAGCGTCGGCAACGCATCGATGTAGGTGCCCTTGAGCTTGGCCAGTCCGCGCCAGTCAAGTATCAGGCGGCAGATGTCGTGCTGCGCCGCGAGCTCTTCGAGCACGTCGACCGCGGTTGACGGCGTGCGGGTGGCGCCGGTGCGCTTCACGACCGGCAGCTGGAGCTTCTCAAACAGGATCTCGGCGAGCTGCTTGGGCGAGTTGATGTTGAACTCGCCACCGGCCAGCGCGAAGATCTGCCGGCCGAGGCCGGTCATCTCGGTTTCGAGCAGGGTCGACTGCGCGGCCAGCGAGCGCACATCGACGCGCACACCGGTGCGTTCGATCTCGGCCAGGATTGGCACCAGCGGCAGCTCGAGTTCGAGGTAGACCCGCATCAGCCCGTCGCGTTCAAGGATCGGCCGGAAGTGTTCGGCCAGCTGCCATGCCAGGTCGGCGCGCTCGCCGGCGTAGTCGAGCACCGCATCGACCGGCACCTGCGCGAACGGCAGTGCCTTGGCCCCTTTGCCGCGAACCTCGTCTTCAGTGAGAGCCTTGTAACCAAGTTGCTCGAGCGCGATCGGCTCCAGCGCCTGGCTCGACCGGTTGGCATCCACCAGGTAGCTGGCCAGCATGGTGTCGAAGGCCTGGGGGTTCTTCAGGTCAACGCCGTGACGGCCGAGCACGATCAGGTCGGCTTTGATGTCGTGGCCGATCTTCTCGATCGCCGGGTCGGTCAGGAGCGGCGCCAGCAGCGCCAGCGCGTCGGCCTTGGCCAGCGAGAAGCCGCCACCGAAACCCTCGTGTCCCAGCGGAATGTAGCGGGCCATGGCCGGCCCGGTCGACACGGCAATGCCCACCAGCGTCGCGCGCACCGGCGCCGTGCCGTCGGTGATCACCTTCAGGCTGAAGCGCCCGGCGGCGCGGAGCTGTTCAACCAGGGCGGTCAACTCCTCGGTGGTGCCGACGAGCGCGTAGTCCTTGACGACCGACGTTGCCGTCGGGGCAAACTCCGGCACCAGGGTGCGGAACCCCAACTGCGAGAACAGTGCGTAGCAACGCTCGCGCGAAGCGCCGCGATACCGGAACGTGTCGGCGTCGAACGGCACGTCCACGTCGGTTCGGATCGTGACCAGCTCGCGGCTCTGCCTGGCCTCGTCTGCATGTGCCAGCAGCCCTTCGCGATACTTCTTCTGCTTGATCTCGCCGGCATGTTCCAGCAGCGCATCGAGTGTGCCGTACTGCGCGATCAGCTCGCGCGCGCCCTTGTCGCCAATGCCGGGCACACCCTTGACGTTGTCGCTGGAGTCGCCCATCAGCGCGAGCACGTCGACCACTTGCGCCGGTGGCACACCAAACTTCTGGACCACCCCGGCCGGGTCGAACCACGTGCCCTCGTCCTTGGGGTTGTAAACCTTGACGCCGTCGTTGACGAGTTGAAAGAAGTCCTTGTCGCCGGTGACGATCGCCGCCTGGAAGCCGTGGCCGGCCGCCTTGCTCGCCAGCGTCCCGATCACATCGTCGGCCTCGAAGCCTTCGGAGGTGAAGATCGGCACGCCGAGCGCCTCGCACGCCTCGAACACCCACGGGACCTGCTCGACCAGGTCAGCGGGCATGGCCGCGCGGTTGGCCTTGTAGTCGGCCGACATCTTCGAGCGGAAGGTCTGGCCGCGCACATCAAACGACGCGGCGATGTACTCCGGCTGGTGATCGGCAATCAGCTTGCGGAGCATGGTGATGAAGCCGTACACCGCGTTGGTGGACTTGCCGTCGGGGCCGGTCAACCCGCGGATCGCGTGGTAGGCGCGATACATCTGGTTGCTGCCGTCGATCAAGAACAGCGTGGGTTGAGGCACCGTCCGTATATTATTCCTTAGTGCGCCTTGCTTTCGGTCTCGTACTCGCTGCGGTGCTGGTGTCGTCGGCGTGCGGCAATGTCATTTCCCGCAAGTACGAGTACGAGGAAGAGGTGTTCCTCGGCCTGGATGGCTCGGCCGACGTCTTCATCAACGCCTCGGTGCCGGCGCTGGTGTCGCTGCGCGGCGCCGCCCTGCCGGTGGACCCGAGCGCGCGGCTCGACCGCCAGGTCGTGCGGGAGTTCTACCGCTCGCCCGTGACCGAGGTGGCCAGCGTCACCACCTCACGGCGTGACGGCAGGCGCTATGTGCACGTGCGGCTGAGCGTCGCTGATATCCGAAACCTGGGCACCGCCGCCCCGTTGGCCTGGTCGCAGTACCGCTACCAGGAGAAGGACGGGTTGTTCGAGTACAGCCAAGTCGTTCAGGCCTCGGCGGGCAAGGAGGTGGGCAATGTCGGCTGGACCGGTGCCGAAATGGTGGCCTTCCGGGTGCACCTGCCCAGCAAGGTCGAGTTCCACAACTCGCCGTCGCGCACCATCGAACGCGGCAACATCATCATCTGGGAGCAGTCGCTGTCCGAGCGGCGGCAGGGCGCGCCAGTCGAGATCGTCGTGCGCATGCAGCCCGAGTCGATCCTGTTCCGGACCCTGCTGTTGTTCGGCCTGATGATGGCCGCCGTGGCGGTGACGTTCGCGGCGGCCATCTGGTTTGTGAAAACAAGAAAGACAGGAGATCAGGAGATAAAGAGTTAGGTCCTTTTCTCCTGACCTCCTGGTCTCCTGTCAGTTTGTCTTACGCGATTCCAGCGCGTCGCGCACCTCGGCATCGGTCTTCAGCAGGTTCTTCACCTCGAATGCCCCAAAGCCGGACGCCAGCGATCTCGCGAGCATGCGCTCAACGTTGCTTTGCACCACGCCCTCGAGGCTGACGCGGCCGCGGTTCACCACCACGCGAATCGGCGGGTTGGCCATCATCGCGTAGTTCCAGAACGACGAGTGGCTGTAGATGGCCCGCGCGATGCGGAACCGCAGGTCATCGTCGAACTGCGACACCGGCAGCACGCCGATCTTGTTGTCGATCGAGACGATCCCTTCCACCTTGCGCACGCGCTTCTCGATGTCGTCGCGCTTGTAGGGCATGGTCACCCAGCCGGTGAGCTGGACCTTGCCGTTGACGACTTCGGCCGAGATGCTGTCGAAGATGGTGATCTGCGTGTAGCGATCGACCTGAGTGACGATGTCGTTGAACACTTGGAGGTCCTTGCGTTCCGGTTCCTGCGTGGCCGCGAATGCGGGCACGGCAGCCAGGACCAACAGCGAGACAAATGCGGATGCGATGAACCTCTTCATTGGCGAACCCTCCCACATGCCCTTGATGCTTCTTGCAGGGCACCCCTTTAGGGGTGCTTACTGCGAAGGTCATGCCAGCGGATTGTGTCCACTCCGTGCGAAATCAGGGGGTCGCGACGTAGCCCTTGCGGGCGCGGACCTTCAGTGACGGGTCGCGCACTTCCACCCGAATGGTGTGCCAGCGGCCGTCCCTGAAACCGGGGCTCGGGTAGCCCAGGTAGTACTGCTGACTCAGCTCGTCGGCGATGCTGGCCACGGCCGGATCGAGATCGCGGGCATCGCGCACGATCTCCGTGCGGCCGCCGCTGTCGTCGGTCATCTCGCGCAGCGCGAGCACGTTCAGGCGATCGTCGGCGCCCCCGCCAATTGAGTAGCCGCCGCGTCCGCCGCCACCGGGCGGCGGATACTGCGGCTGCGGCGGGGGAACACGGCCGCCACCGCCTCGGCCGCCGGGGAACGGAAATGGAATCGGCAGGCGGGGCTGCGGCTGCTGAATCGGCGGCGTCGGCCGCTGGAAGGTCGGTTGCCCCTGCCCGTCGATGCCGACCGCGTAGACCAGGACCTCGGTCTCGCGAATCGCCCGCTTGACCTCGGCCACCGAGGTGCGGCTGCTGGTGTCGTTGCCGTCGGAGATGATCACGACGGCCTTCTTTCGGTTCTGGCCGCTCTGGGCCATCGGCACCGCTTCCACCACTGCGTCGTACATCGCGGTGCCGCCGTTCGGGCGAATGCGCCCGACCATGGTGGCCAGCCGATCCCGGTCGTTGGTCCAGTCGAGCACCAGGTCGGCGTTGGCGCTGAACCGGTAGAGGAAGAACTCGTCGAGCTCGTCGTTCATCATCCGGAAGAAGCGATCGATCGAGCTCACTGCCGCCGACCATTTCTCGCCGACCATGCTGCCGCTGGTGTCGACGACAATACCCAGGCTGGCCGGTGTGCGGTCGGCATTGAAGTGGGTGACCTCCACCAGCTTGTCGTCTTCGTAAATGATGAAGTCGTCCTTGGTGAGCCGCCCGGCAAAGCGCCCGGCGCGATCGGTCACCGTCGCCGTGACGTTGATCAGCTCGACGCCGCTCCTGAACCGGAAGCCATCCTGTCCCTGCGCGAGCGGACTCACGCTGGCAATGGCAAGCAGCACCGCCGCAATCGCTGCCGCCCTCGGTCCCCGACGCAAGTTGTTCTTCATCGCGTTCTCCACCGACATCCCGACAAGGAGTGCCCTCCCGACAAGAATCGCCCTCCCGACAAGAATCGCCCCCTCACTTCAGCGTCACGCTGACGGGCTGCTCGTGTTCGGCGGCCAGCGGGGTGGCGCCGCGCCGATCGATATGCGGCACCACGCCGTCATCCGTCCGGAAGCTTACGCGATAGCGCGTCACCGTGGCCGGCGCATCGAGCGACACCACGAACGGCGACTCGTCTCCGGCGCCGAGCTTCAGGAAGTCGACGTTGGCCCTGGCGCTGGTCACGAAGGCGCCTTGACGGTCGAACAGGAACACTACCGCCGACAGCCGCTCGACCGGTAGCGCCGATGAGGGGTTGCGGACCAGGCCCGAGACGGCCAGCTTCTCGTTCTGCCGCTCGTGCCGCAGTGAGACCAATTCGAGCGGGTTGTTCGGGCCCATCGCCGCGGCGCTGGTGCCGCGCGGACCGGACATCATCCACGCCAACCCGCCCAGTAAGCCCACGCACAAGACCGCGGCGGCGATCGCCAGCGACCGCTGGCGTCCGCCGCCGTCCTGCTGCGGTGCGGCGCCGGCGCCCAGAAAACCCGAGGCATGCGAAACCTCGCGAGGCAGCGGGTCGGGGTTGAGCGGCAGTGGCGCCGGTCCCCACGGCGCCCGCGCCGCCGGCTTCTCCGGTGCATCGGCCGCCATCGACAATGCCGCAACCCTGGCTGCAGACCGCCGCTTTTCATCACGCATTAAGCGCCACGCCGCCACGCTCATTACGAGCGCCACCACCAGCGAGACGACAGTAGTTCCAAGCAGCACTACTTCCATAAATCACCTGGCACCTCAGCACCTCAGCACCTAAGCACTTCAGCACTTCAGCGAAGCCTGAACTCCACGCCCACCTGCACGACGACATCGACTGCCACGCCCCTCATACGGCCCGGCGCAAATCGCCACTGCCGGACGGCCTGTGTCGCGCGCTCGTTCAATCCCCCGCGCAATCCGCGCAGAACCTTGATCTCGCCCACCGTGCCGTCACGCCGCACCACGATCTCCAGTTCGACTTCGCCCTCGATGTTCGCCCGGCGGGCTTCGTCCGAGTAATCGGCCTTCACTTCTCGCAGCAGGCGAGGCGGCTCGACGCCGCTGCCGGGGCGGAACGGCCCGCCACCAGTGCCGCCGCCCGAGCCATCGCCGACGCCGCTGCCGTCGCCTTCACCCAGGCCCGTGCCTCGCCCGGTGCCCGCGCCACCGCCGGCGCCGGGGCCCTGGCTGGGCGGCGTCTCGGGCGCCTTGGCCAGCACACCGTCGCGGTTTTCGGCATCAGCAGGTTTGGTCGCAATCGGCGCCATCACCGGCGGCAACACCTTCGCTTCGAGCGGCGGTGGTGGTTCAGGCGGCTTGGGGGTCGGCCGCATGGGCGGCGGCAGCGTGCGTGCCGGCAGTGGACTGCTGATCTTCTCGACGCCCTTGCGCGCGGCCTTTGGCGGCGGCCGCTTCATCATCAAGCCGCCTCCGCCCCCGCCTCCGCCCGGGCCCGGCGAGACCAGGAACACCATGCGGATCGGTTCCGGGTTCTTCAACGGCTCGGTCCGCTCGTCGGCAACCGCCAACCCAAGGCTGGCAATAAACAGGATCGCCGCTACGGCCAGGCCGTGCAGGCTGGTCGATACGACCAGTGGCACGGTCGTCGGTCGCCGCGTTCCGATACCCTGCGCGAACAGCTCGCGCCCAAGGCCGAGTGCGCCGGCCACACCCACGCACGTGCCGCCCCTCAGGGCGCGTACGGCGCGAACCGCCTCTTCGTGTGCGACAAACCCGGCCCATTCCGCCTGGCCGTCGACCGGCAGTTGGGCAGCAATCGAGCGAATCTCGCCTCGCGCCAACAGCTCGAGCACGCGCCCGACCGACACCCCTGCCGCCTCCGCGATGTCGCGGGCCGTGTAGACGTCGGGAGAGGGGTGGCCGAGCATGGCTGCAACTGGTAGAGGCAAAAGCCTTGCCGTCGGGGCGTCGCGGGCCCCCGGCATCATGATCAGGCTTTTCGGCCAGTTTCCGCCAAGTCTTTGGGTGTTGGTCCCAGCCGAATGTGGTGCATTGGGGACGGGTGTCTACGATTCAAGGCAGCCACCTCGCCCTGCAGGGGGCCTGGTGTCGATAACGGGTCGGGGGTGCAATGCTCGCGCGGCCCACCGTTGGGCAGCGCTAAAATAACCGGGCTATGGTGATGAGCCTGCGCGTCGGCCATCGTCGATACGTGCTGACCACCGGGGCCAACTCGATCGGTCGCGATCCGGCCTCCACGGTCTATCTCAATGATTCCAGCGTGTCGCGCGCGCACGCCCGCATCACCATCGCGGCCGGCCAGGCCACGGTCGAAGACCTGAACAGCAAAAACGGCACGTCGGTGCAGAACCAGCTTCTCGAGGGACCCACCCTGCTCGCCGACGGCGACGAACTCGAGTTCGGCAACGTCAAAGGCTGGTTCATCATCGAAGCGGCCGATGACCCCCCGACCACGACTCATCTATGAGTTCGGCCGAAGACCCTCGAGAAACCGGAAGCCATCTTTCTCGGCGAGCAGCCGCGACGGCTTGAACCCGGCTGCCGAGAGGTCGCGCAGCATGTCGTAGCCCTGCGGCCGCGCTACTGCGCCGCGAAACATCCCGCCGCCGCCGAGACCCTCGACCACTTCGATCCGTCCACCTCGGCGCACGATGCGTATGGCCTCGCGCAGGTACGCGACTCGCGCGCTCTCGGCGAGGGCGGCAAAGCTGCCGTTGGTGTCGTCCACCACGATCATGTCGAACTGGTCGGAATCGAACGGCAGGGCGCTGCCCTCGATTTGCCGCACGTCGATCAGCGCCCCCACCTTGGCCCCGACCGCAGCCGCGCGCTTGTCCGACAGAGCGTCGGTCGAGGCCACCGCCGCGCCGCCGCTCAGTCCCACCTTGGCCGCCAGCCCCGACAGCAACGCGCGATCGTGACAGCCAATCTGCAGGAAGCGTTCGCCCATGCGGACACCGGTCATCGAGACCTGCAGGGGATCCATCGTGCGCGCCCGGCCGCCCCTGAGCAGGCGCAGCAAAATTCCAATCATTCGACCCATGATAGCTGCCGCCGCGCCGGCTTCCGGTGGTGGGAGGTCAGTGGTGCGGCGAACTGAGCCATTCGCCTTTAAGGCGAAAGTCCAACGAAGGGCGCGTGATATATTTCCAAGGTGAAACAACCCCTCGAAATCGCACCTGCCCAAGGCAAGCTGGGCGTTCTGCTCGTCGGGCTCGGCGCGGTCAGCACCACCACCATCGCCGGCGTCATCGCCATTCGCAAAGGCCTGGCGAAGCCCATTGGATCGCTCACGCAAATGGGCACCATCCGCCTCGGCAAGCGCGCCGATGGCCGCTCCCCCAAGATCAACGACTTCGTGCCGCTGGCCAGCCTTGACGACATCGTGTTTGGCGGCTGGGACATCTTCGAGGAAGACTGCTACGCCGCCGCCTGCACGGCCGGCGTCCTCGATCGCAACCTGCTTGATTCGATCCGCCCCGAACTCGAGGCGATCAAGCCCATGTCGGCGGTGTTCGATCAGCGCTACGTCAAGCGCCTGTCGGGTCCCAACGTCAAGAAGGGCAAGAACAAGAAGGATCTCGCCGACCAGTTGATTGCCGACATCCGCGCCTTCAAGGACAAGAACAAGTGCGCGCGCCTGGTGATGGTATGGGCGGGCAGCACCGAAGTGTTCATGAAGGAAGGCCCGGTCCACCAGTCGCTGGCGGCGTTCGAGAAGGGCCTCGAGTTGAGCGACGACTCGATTCCGTCGAGCATGGTCTACGCCTATGCCGCGCTCAGGGAAGGCATTCCCTTCGCCAACGCCGCGCCCAACCTGACCGCCGACATTCCGGCGATGCTGGAGCTGGCGGCGCAGACCAAGGCGCCGATTTGCGGCAACGACATGAAGACCGGCCAGACGCTGATCAAGACGATCATCGCGCCCGGCCTCAAGGCCCGGCTGATCGGCGTCAAGGGTTGGTACTCCACCAACATCCTGGGCAACCGCGACGGCGAGGTGCTGGACGATCCGGAGTCGTTCAAGACCAAGGAAGAGAGCAAGAAGTCGGCGCTCGACTACATCTTCCAGCCGCACCTCTATCCCGATCTCTACAAGGACATCTCGCACGTCGTCCGCATCAACTACTATCCGCCCCGCGGCGACAACAAAGAGGGCTGGGACAACATCGACATCGTCGGCTGGCTCGGCTACCCGATGCAGTTGAAGATCAACTTCCTGTGCCGCGACTCGATTCTGGCGGCGCCGATCGTGCTCGACTCGGCGTTGTTCCTTGACCTGGCCAAGCGCGCCGGGCGCGGCGGCATCCAGGAATGGCTGTCGTTCTATTACAAGGCGCCGATGCACGCGAAGGACCTCTACCCCGAGCACGACCTGTTCATCCAGTTGATGAAGCTGAAGAACACGCTGCGCTACCTGATGGGCGAGGAGATGGTTACGCACCTGGTCGAGGATTACGACTAGTTCCCCATGGCCCCATCCAAGACCCAGCCGGCGCTTCTGGGCGGTCTGGCGATTGGCGTGCTTTCGGCACTGCCGGTCATCAACATCGCCAATTGCTGCTGCGCGTGGATTCTCTTTGGTGGGGCGCTCGCGTCATTCCTGATGCAACAAAACCACCGCGAGCCGATCACGATTGGTGACGGCGCGGTGGCCGGGTTGTATGCGGGCCTGGTGGGCGCGTTTGTCTGGCTGGTGGTGTCCATTCCGATCAGCACGGCGCTTGCCCCCTTCCAGGGCCAGATGCTGCAGCGGGCCCTCCAGAACGCGTCCGACATGGCGCCCGAAGCGCGCGCGTTTCTCGAGGGTCTGCCCACCGGCCCTGCCGTCGGCCTGGGGCTGGTGTTCTCTTTCTTCGTCATGTTGTGCGTCAGCGCCCTGTTCGGCATGTTCGGCGGACTGTTCGGCGCGTTGATGTTCCGCAAGAACTCACCGCCCCCGCCTACGCTCCCTCCCCCGATTCCGCCCTCGACCTTCTAGTCGGAGGGAGCTTCGGCGGAGCCGCTGCCCCCGCAGTAAGGTTTTGACGGTGCCGGGCCGATAACCCGTGGTGCCATGACCCAGCCGAAGCCACCCTACGAGTCCTTCTTTGGATTTGTCGAGCGGCCGTTCAGCCTGACGCCCGATCCGAAGTACTACTTTCGCAGCCGATCGCACAGCCGCGCGTTTGACGCGATCGCGGCCGGCCTTGGCCGCCGCGAAAGCCTGCTGCTGGTGACGGGCGACCTCGGGCTCGGCAAGACGACGCTGTGCCGGACGATCCTGGCGATGCTCGAACGCAAGGGCCGGGCGGCGCTGGTCGGCAACTCGATGCTGTCGCCGGAGGATCTGCTGCGCCTGCTGCTGCAGGACCTCGGCGCCATCGCCAAGGACGAAGTGCGACACGGCCGGCTGGTGGGGGCGACGCGGGTGGAACTGCAACAGATGCTCGACGAGTTCCTGTTGCGCCTGCGATCGAGCAAGGACGGCGCCGTGCTGATCATCGACGAGGCGCACAGCCTGCCGCCGGCCACGGTCGATCAAGTCGTGCAACTGGCGTCGCTCGAATCCAATCGCGAGAAGGTGTTGCAAGTGCTGCTCTCCGGCCAGCCGCCGGCGGTCGGCGGACCGGCGCTGCCGGCAGCGATCGACTCCCGGCTCGCCACCCGCGCGAAGTTGCTGCCGCTCGAACGCGATGAGTGTGAGCGCTACCTCCACCACCGGCTGACCATTGCCGGCGGCGCCGGGGTCACGTTCGCGCCCCGGGCCGCCGACGTGATCTATGGCCTGTCCGGCGGCGTGGCCCGGCTGGTCAACCTGCTGGCCGAACGCGCCCTGCAAGAGGGCGCCGCCCAGGGCGTCCGCCGCATCGAGCCCGGCATGATCGACGCGGCGGCCTCAGCACTACAGATGCTGCGGTTGCGACCCAAACGCTTTCGCTGGTTCGGGACCAATACTCGGTAGTTCAAACACGAAGGTTCAAACACGAAGGTTCAAACACGACGGTTCTCCTTCGTCTTGGAACCCCTGTATTTGAACCCCTCTGTTTGAACCCCCGTGTTTGAACCCCCGTGCTTGCATATACTTCCCCCCATGCCCGACCCGGTCTCTCCTGAAATCGAAGCGCTGCTGAGCGAAGAGCGCAGCTTTCCGCCGGCCGATACCTTTGCCGCGCAAGCCGTCATCAACGATCCCGGCGTCTACGCGCGGGCGGCTGCTGATCCGGAGGCGTTCTGGGAAGGATTCGCGAAGGAACTCGAGTGGATCGAGCCCTGGTCGAAGGTGCTCGACTGGAACCCGCCTGACGCCAAGTGGTTTGTTGACGGCAAGCTCAACGTCAGCACCAACTGCGTGGATCGCCACGCGCGATCGTGGCGCCGCAACAAGGCTGCGCTGATCTGGGAGGGCGAGCCTGGCGATCGCCGCACGCTGACCTATTTCGATCTCTATCGTCAGGTCAGCCAGTTCGCCAACGTCCTGAAGTCGCTTGGCGTCACCAAGGGCGACCGCGTCGCGCTCTACATGCCTCTCATTCCGGAACTGGCCATCGCCATGCTCGCCTGCGCGCGCATTGGCGCGGCGCACTCGGTGGTGTTTGGCGGCTTCAGCGCCGAGTCGCTGCGCGACCGCATCAACGACTCGGCCTGCAGCGTGCTGGTCACCGCCGACGGCGGCTGGCGCCGCGGCCAGGTCGTGCCGCTCAAGCAGGTGGCCGACGAAGCGCTCGAAGGCACGCCTTCGATCAAACACGTGGTTGTGGTGCAGCGGCTGCAGGGCTCGCCGGTGCAGATCCACATCAAGGAGGGCCGCGACCACTGGTATCACCGCCTGATGCAGGACGCCTCCTACGACTGCCCGCCGGAGCCCATGGATGCGGAGGACATGCTCTACATCCTCTATACCTCCGGCACGACCGGCAAGCCGAAAGGCATCGTCCACACCACCGGCGGCTACCTGGTGGGCGCCTATGCGACCACCAAGTGGGTGTTCGACATCAAGGAAGACGACGTGTATTGGTGCACCGCCGATATCGGCTGGGTCACCGGTCACAGCTACGTGGTCTACGGGCCGCTCGCCAACGGCGCCACCGTCGTGATGTACGAAGGCGCGCCCGACTGGCCGAAGAAGGATCGCCTGTGGGAAATTGTCGAGCGCTACGGCGTCTCGGTGTTCTACACCGCCCCCACCGCAATTCGCGCGTTCATGAAGTGGGGCACCGACTGGCCGGCGCGGCACAATCTGTCGTCGCTCCGCTTGATGGGATCGGTCGGCGAGCCGATCAATCCCGAAGCGTGGATCTGGTATCACCTTCACATCGGCGGCAGCCGCTGCCCGATCGTCGACACCTGGTGGCAGACCGAGACCGGCGCGATCATGATCACGCCGCTGCCGGGCATCACCCGTACCAAGCCCGGCTCGGCCACCCACGCCTTCCCGGGCATCAGCGCCGAGATTCTCACCGACAAAGGCGACACGGTCCCGGTTGGCGGCGGCCTGCTGGCCATCACCAAGCCGTGGCCGTCGATGCTGCGAACCATCTACGGCGATCACGAGCGCTACAAGACCCAGTACTGGAGCCGCTGGGGCACTGACATCTACTTCACCGGCGATGGCGCCAAGAAAGACGACGAGGGTTACTACTGGCTGCTCGGCCGCGTCGACGACGTGTTGAACGTCGCCGGCCATCGGATCGGCACCATGGAAGTCGAGAGCGCCCTGGTCGATCATCCCAAGGTGGCCGAGGCCGCGGTGGTGGGCCGCACCCACGAGATCAAGGGCCAGGCGCTGGCGGCATTTGTCACCGTGAAGGAAGGCGTGCATGCGTCGGAATCACTGGCCGACGACCTGAAGCGTCACGTCGCTCAGAAGATCGGCGCCATCGCCAAACCCGACGACATCATCTTCTCCGCCGACCTGCCCAAGACAAGGTCCGGCAAGATCATGCGGCGCCTGCTGCGTGACATCGCCGACGGCAAGGCCCTCGGTGATACGACGACGCTGGCGGACCCGGCGGTAGTGGCAAAGTTGAAGGAACAATACGAGTCGCAGGAATGACGCGGTGAGTCGCGGAGCGATTGCCCCGGCCGGAGTTGCGGTCCTGTTGCTGCTGGCGATGGCCTCACCATCGGCACAGCGAACGGCGGAACAGCGTTACGCCGAGTGGGCGTCGCCCGGGTTCGCCGACGGCGAGTACGCCAGCCGGCGGCAGGTGCTGACGAAGCATATGCAGGCGGATGGGGGAGGGGTGTTCCTGACGCCAGCGGCCAGCGGCGTATCCGAAGGGTTTACCTTCCGGCAGTTGGACACTTTCTGGTACCTCACCGGACTCGAGGTGCCGGACGCGGTGCTCGCGGTCGACGCCGATCGAGGCCGCACCACCCTTTACGTGCCGGCCCGCGACACCCGCTTCGAGAGCACATCACGACCCAACGACTTCCCCGGTCGGCCGCTCCTTGATGATCCTTCACTCGGTGTGCGGTCCGGCGTCAGCGACATCAAGCCGATCGAACAACTGCGCACCGACCTCTCGGCCTGGGTCGCCGCCGCGCGGACGCTGCGCGTGGATCCCGGTGGGCCCGGCCGCGTGGCGCACGCGACGCCGGCGCCGTTTCAGCGCGCGTCGCCGCTGCAGCACTTCGTTGATTGGGTCGCGGACGACTTCCCCGGCGCGCGCCTGGTGTCGGCTTACTCCGCCGTCGCGCGCACCCGGATGGTCAAGTCGGCGGCCGAGATTGGGCTGATGCGACGGTCGGCGAAGCTCGGTGTCGACGGCATCGCCCATGCCGCCGGCCTGGTTAAGGCTGGTGTCGGCGAGCGTGGCCTCGAGGCCGAGTTCGAAGCCCATTGCAAGCGGGGTGGATCACAGCGCCTGCCATTTGCCTCGATCATCAAGTCCGGGCCCAACTCGCTGTGGCCATGGCGCATCCTGGCGACGCACTACGACCGGCGCAACCGGCAGATGCGTGACGGCGAGCTGGTGATCTTCGACGTTGGCTGCGAGCTCGACGGCTATGTCAGCGATACCGGGCGGACCTTCCCGGTCTCAGGCAAGTTCTCCGCCGAGCAGCGCTCATTTCTCGAGATGGAAGTGAGCGTGGCCGATGCGCTGATTGCCGCCATGCGTCCGGGGGTAACTTTGCGGGACGTGCAACAGGCTGGCCTTGCAGCGATGCCGGCGTCGGCCCGGCCTTACATGCAGGCGGGTTTGTTTTTCGGCCATCATCTCGGCCTGTCGTCTGGCGATCCCTCGCTCGATGACGCACCGCTGGCGCCGGGCATGGTGATCACGGTCGAGCCGTGGTACTACAACCATGACCGCGCGATCTCGGTGTTCACTGAAGATGTCATCCTGATCACGGCCGGCGGCCGCGAAAACCTCACCGGCCATGTGGCGCGCACGCCCGATGGTCTCGAGGCCCTGATGCGGCGTCCACCCGCCCGTCAATAGCCCCGACGGCTGAACGACGCGGCGATCACTGCGGTCGGGTCGCGATGTCCAACAGCAGTGGCGCCAGCACGAAGTGATCGGCGTTACTCCCCTGATTCATCACGACGGCCACCGTCACGCCGGTGTCCGGGTCGTGCAGCATCAAGCTGCTGCCCATGGCCGAACCACCGCTGTGCCCGAACTGTGTCCGCTCAAGATACTGATAACTCCTGATGCCGAGTCCGGCGCCGGTCTCGCCGGGAATGTTGCCGGCGGCGGGGACAAGTTCGCGAAGGGCTTGCTGGGTCTCGCCGGAAAGGAGGTCGCCAGTGAACAACGCGCGTCCCCACCTGGCGATGGTTGGTGCATTCGACAGCAACCCAAAGGCACTGTTGCCAATGGTCAAGTCGGCCATGCGGGTCAGCGGCGCTACCAGCCCGATGCTGCTTAGCGCCGTGGCCACCGGCGAACCGGCGGGGTCCGACGAAGCCTAGCAGCTCCGTGGCACGAGTGCGCCGGTCATCGTCTTGGTGATGCTGGCGATCAGCAACATGTGCTCGCTGCGCAACGGCTCGCCCGGCCCGGCCAGCCCGGCGGTGCCGCGCCACTGAGCGCCATCGGCGAACACCACTGATGCGCTGACGCCGCGATGGACTGGCGAAACCGCCCATTCGTCGATCGCAACCCGCAGGTCCACCGCGACTGTCTCTGGCACCTCCGGCATCGGCGGCGATTGCGCCAGCGACGCGCGCGCGGTTGTGGCGAACGCCGCCACGACCAGTGCAAGTCCGCATCGAAACAGGGGGTTCATGGTGACCAGGGAAACCATACCCCGCCAGTTGCCGGAACGCACGCGATTGGCGTACGGCGGTTTTGCGAGGCTCTGGCGCCCGCCTAGAACTGGAACACCACGCCAACCGCGGCGTCGAGCCGCTTGCCAATCTCGACGTTGGTCTGCCGACCGCCGAAATCAGCGCGCGACGTGCCCGCCGTGGCCCGCAGGCGCAGAGGCCCGGCCAGCACCCGCTCCACCCCGGCGCCGAACCGGAGCAGTCCTTGCTCGTCGCCTTGCATGGTGCGCTGGCCGGCACGCAGAATCGTGACGTCAAACTTGCGCGTGACTTCGGACACATATCCGAACACCAGAGTCTTCGCGTCGAGCGTGTGCCCGGCGTTCAACGTCCAGTTCCACTGTGAGTTGTTCTTGTAGTCCACCGTCAACAGCCGGCCAGGCTCCTGGAGCACCAGGTCACCGTCGGTGCGGCCAAGACCCAGTTCCGCACCCAGGACGAGGCCGCCAATCTGGCCGCGAAGGCCGCCAAAGACGGTGACGACAGTGCGGGAATCATCCTGGAGCGTGTCGACGCCGTCGACCAACGAGCCGCCAATCACATGTTGCCGGCCTGCCTCAACACCAACGTAGAGACGGCTGAAGGTCTTGTTGCCAGACTGTCCTCGGGCCGGCACGGCGGCCAGCGTCAGTATGCTCAGAACAAGGAGGATGCGAAGGACGTGAACCGATCTCATGGTTGTAACTCCGTGGCTAAGAACCGATCTACCACCGGCCGCGCCACTGCTTCTTCCGCGGCCGAGAATCCGTGTTGCGCGCCCGGCACCAGGAAGAGCTCGGTCGGCCGGCCGGCTGCCATGCGCGCCTGATGAACGAGCGTGCTTTGCTCGGTCGGCACCCGGGTGTCCATGTCGCCGTGAACCAGCAGCACCGGCGCCGCAATCTCACGTGCCCGCAACAATGGCGATCGCGCATCGACGCCGCCGGGCTCGCAAACGGCAGTGATGTAGCCCGGGATGTCGGCATTGGTCGTTGTCGTCTTCCAACGCGCGACATCGGTGACCGGGTAGTAAGCCACCACTGCTCGCACACCGGCATTGGCGGCCGCCGTCAGCAGCGCGACCTGCCCCCCTTGCGAGAAGCCAATCATGCCAATCCGGTCGGCGATCACTCCGGGTTGCCTGCGCAGCCACCCGATCGCCGCCCCGACATCGTCTGGCTGCCGCAATCCGCAGTCATCGGCGCCGCCGCTCGGCGGCCAGCCGCGCAGGGCGAGGGCCAGCGCGACATATCCAGCGTCAGCATATCGGCGCGCTCGCGCCTCGACCGTGGCCGCGCCGTTGGTGCCGGCCGCCAACCACCCGTGCAACACGACTACGGCCGGCCGCGGCTCCGGTCCCTCTGGACGAAACAGGATGCCGCCGAGGACGACTCCGGCGCCAGTCAGGCTGACCTCGTGGCGTCCGGCGGCGACCGGTGGCTGAGACGACGTCGGCGCGGTCGGCGTTGGCGGTGCGTCGCAGCCAGAGATCCAGAGAGAGAGGGCGGCCGCAAGGAGGCGTGGTCCGATCGTCGTCATGCGTCAGCTCAATTCGCTCCGTCCGGTATTTTGCATCTCAACGGTTGGAGGGCTGGCGACGCCCCACCCATCGGACGGGGGTGACCATCGGGTGTGAACTGTCCTGGAGTGCGTCCACGCTTTCGCAGAGCGAACACTTCTTGAGACAGTGTGGCGAAGACTCAAGGCCATACCCATCGTGCTCGCAAGACGCATGCCCATCTGCGTCGATTCATCCCACCGTTGGTCACGCCTGCGATGGGACCTGGGAAGGTGCCCCCCGGTCGTTTCATCACCAATTCGTCACGCCCGCCTCACGACAGCGCCCGGCCTCCACACCGACACTCGCCGCTAAGTGGCGGAGGTGTCCATGCGAATCGCGTCGATCGTAGTCATCGGACTGTTGTGGTCGTGCCCATGTCTGGTGGCCAAGGAGGTGGCCGCCACCCCTTTTGCTTTCGGACCTCAAGGCGGCGTGCTGGCGGAGGTGATGATTAACGGAACTGGGCCCCACCAGTTTCTGGTCGATACCGGCGCGAGCCACTCGTCGATCTCGGACCAGCTCGCGCTCGTGCTCGGTGTCCGCTCCATCGCTCGGACGACAGTAGTCACTCCAGTCGGCAGCCACGATCGCTTCGTCGTGCAGGTTGATCGGCTTAAAGTCGGGCCGATTACCATGGCGATCGCCGCCACCGCCGTGCCCGCCGGCGAACTCAAGCGGGCCGCGGGGGCGGTGGGTGTCCTGGGCCAGGACGTGCTGGCCGGCCTGAGTTACACGATCGACTATCGTCGTCAACAGATCCGCTGGAACGACCCGCGCGACCGCGACGGCCGCGGCTCGATCGCGATACTTCCGCTTGCTTTCCATGACGGCCTGCCCATGGTCGAGTTGCCGCAGCGCGAGGTCACCTTGACGCTGGTGGCCGACAGCGGCGCCGGCGGCCTGGTGCTGTTTGCTGGCGGCGGCCCGCTGCCGGGTGTAACGACCGACGGCGGCCGGGTCCGCGTTGATGTGCTTCACGGCGGCACGGTCGCCAGTAGCGCGCGCATCGGCCAGTTTCGGGTCGGGGGGGCGATCTTCCGCGACGTGCCGGCGGTGCTGCTGCCACGGCCCCCAGCACCGGGGTACAGCGGCGACGGGCTCTTACCGCTGCGGATGTTTAGCCGCGTTACGTTCGATGGCCCCTCCGGCCGGCTGATTCTGGGATGAGTGGAGGGTCGAACCGCATGATGTTTTCGTGACGGTCGCTGCCCTGGTCAACCAAATGGCGTGGCTGAGCGTATCTTTCCGTGAGTGGCAACCCGATATCACTGGCGCGACTTCGTGCTCGACTTGGACACCTACCGGCTCGAACGGGGGGGCGTTGCGCTGACCCTTGAGCCCAAGGCATTCAACCTGCTGGCACTGCTGATTAGCCGGCCCGGCCACCTGTTCACGAAGCAGGAGATCTTCGAGGCCCTCTGGGCCGACACCGCCGTCACCGACCACGCGCTCACCCGCGTGGTTGCTCAACTGCGCCGCGTGCTCGGTGATGACGTCCGGCAGGCCGTGTATCTCGAGACCGTTCCCACGCGCGGCTACCGGTGGATTCATGCGATTGAGACTGAGGACAGCGTGGCGCCGGCCGGGCTTGTACCAGTGCCGGCGGAGCAACCCAACTGGATATCGCGCCTGAGCATGGCGGTCATCGGACTCGCTGCGGCGTTGATGCTGGGCTGGGTGATTCGCAACGCCGTTGCGGAGGCCGGGACGCCGGCCGCAGAGATTGCCTGGCCCGTTCAGCTCACGACGCATCGCGGGCTCGATTTTCAGCCGGCCTTTTCGCCCTCTGGCGATGCCGTCGCGTTTGTGTCCGATCGAAGCGGCGCGCTCGAGGTGTACGTGCGAAGTCTCGGCGGAAACGCCACCGATACGCCGCTGACCACCGACGGTGGCCAGAACGTCCAGCCGGCGTGGTCGCCCGACGGACACACTATCGCGTTTCATTCCTATCGTCGGGGTGGCGTCTGGACCGTGCCGGCCCGGGGCGGCGTCGCGCGCCAACTGGCCGCCGCCGGCTCGCGGCCCGCGTGGTCTCCTGACGGCCGCCAAATCGTGTTTCAGTCAGACGAACACACAGACGCTTCGCCGAACGGATTCGGCGCTCAGCTTGGATCGACTTTGTGGATCACCGGCATCGATGGTGACCACCCTCGGCCGCTCACGCGTGCCGATCTCCCACCCGGAGGGCACTCTTCGCCGGCTTGGAGTCCCAATGGCCGATTCGTCGCGTTCACGGTCTATGACGGCGGCCCGAGCAACGGCGTCTGGGTCGTGGATGTGAAGAGTGGGGAGGCGTGGGCGTTACGCGCCGGCAGGCGCGCGTATGAATCGGTTTTCGCTCGCGACGGGTCGGCAATATTCGTCGCCGGCGGCGATTCGTTGATCACGCGGTTACCACTTGACGCCGCGACGGGCCGGCTCAACGGTCGGCCCGAGGTCCTGCCCATTCCGGGCGTGCCCGGCGTGCGTGGGCTGAGCGTGTCGCCGGATGGGTTGCGGCTGGCATTTGCCGGTCTCACCCTCGACAGCCAGATCTGGCGGCAGCCGATTCACCCGGATGGTTCGCCGGCCGCGCCGGCTTCGCCACTGACCGGCGACACCAGCCGCCGAAACTCCGCGCCCTCGGTATCGCCCGACGGCCGCCGGGTCGCCTACGTGTCCACCAGGCGCGGCGAGATGTCGAACATCTGGGTGATGAACATCGACGGGGGTTCGCCGATTCAGATCACGGCGAGCAAGACGCCCGAGAGTCAGCCGGCGTGGTCGCGCGATGGCGCACGGGTGGCCTACCTGTCGAGTCGCGCCGGCGTCGGAGGGCTTTGGACCATCGATCTGGCGACCAGGCGCGAGCAGCAGTTGATGCCGCTCGGCCCTCCTGACGGCCAGACTCGGCCGCCCGGATGGCTTGGCGAACTTCAACTGTCGCCATCGATGAGTCGGCTGGCGTTCTCGCTCACGACTCCGTCGACGGGCCGGCGCCGCATCTATGTCAGCGGCACCGATCGCCTGGTGCCGTCGGCGGTAGGGCCAGCCAGCGCGTCGGCTGGATACCCGGCGTGGTCGCCCGACGAGCGCTACCTGGCGGTCGAGGTGAAGGAGTCTGGCGCGCCCGGCAGCGGCTCGGTTCAGGCGGGTGTCATCGAGGTGGCGTCTGGCGCCTTGCGCGTCCTGACCGGCGTGCGCGGGCAAACCTGGGTGCGAAGCTGGTCGCCGGATGGGCGATACCTGGCGGTGGCGGCACTGCGAGACGGCCTGTGGAGCCTGCGTGCCATTGACGCCGCGTCGGGCCAAGAGCGCGAAATGTTGTCGCCCGTCTCACCCCGGGTCTTTGTTCGCTATCCGGACTGGTCGCCGCGCGGCGATTCAGTGGTGTTCGAACGCGGCGAGATGCACGCCAACATCTGGACGGTCGCGTTGCCCAACGTGGGTACCACCGCCTCATCGACGGGGCACACGGCGCCATAGGTGAACTACCATGGCGCCGAGGAGCGCCGTGGCATTCATCACCTACGTCCGTCCGGAAGAGCTGGCGCCGCAAGATCGCGTGGCCGATCCCGACAACATCATTCAGGTCCACGCGGTGCATCCGGCGGTGATGCGCCAGCACTACGAACTCTACAAACAACTGATGCATCGCGATGGCCCGTTGACGCGGCGCGAGCGTGAGCTGTTGGGGGTGCGGGTTTCAGCGCTCAATCACTGCCACTATTGACTGCACCATCACGGGGCGGGACTCCGTGTCATTCTGATCAAGCAGGACGTTGGCGCCGACGATCGCGAGTCGATCGTCCGCGGCCTGCAGACCACGCCGATCTCGGCGCCGCACCTGAGCGGAGCTGAGCGCGCCCTGCTGGCCTACGCCGATGTCCTGACGCTGACGCCGCAAGCCGTGACACGGGCGCACATCGACGCCCTGCGCACGGCCGGCTACGACGATCGCGCCATTCACGATGCCTGCGCGATCATCGGCTACTTTGCCTTTGTCAACCGGATCGCCGACGGCCTCGGCGTGCAGGTGGAGTCCGCAATCGATTCAAGCCGGCAGGTGTGACGAGGCCCCCGCGCCGGACTCGCTACCCGGCGCGCCGGCTCAACCGCGCCGCAAGATCACCACCGGATCGATGCGCGTGGCTCGCCACGACGGGACCAGCGTCGCCAGGACGCCCACCACCGCCAGCACTGCCACCACCACCACGGCGGTCAGGGCGTCGCGAGGCGCGACCCCGAACAGCAATCCTTCAAGCGTGCCGGACAGCATCCACGCGGCCAGCAGCCCTATGAGCATGCCGGCGACGACCAGCCGCAGCCCGGCACGCACCACCCAGGCAATCACCTTCGGCGTGCCGGCACCCATCGCCATGCGAATCCCGATCTCGCGCGACCGCTCACGGACCCGCTGCGACAGCACGCCGTAGACGCTCAGGACGGCCAGGAAGATCGCCGTGCCGGCGAAGACCAGCAGCGTGACCATCGCCTGGCGATCGCGTGCGTAGGTCGCACCCACCAGGTCTTCGAGCGCATACATGCCATGGGCCGGCTTTTGCGGATCCACGTCCTTCAACACACCCCGCACAGCCGGGATCAACGCCCGCGGGTCGCCGGTTGTTCTTAACACCACGTTCAGGATCAGGTACGACCGTTGGGCATGCGGAAGATAGATCTCCGGCGGCGGCGCGCTGCGCGGTCCGCGAAAGCGCACGTCGCCGACGATGCCAATGACTTCGTAGGGATAGGTGCCGGCCGTGCTGTAGTCCACCACGAGCTGCTGGCCGACCACCCGCTGGCCGGGCCACAAGCGTCGCGCCAGTGTCTCGTTCACCATCACCACGCGTGGCGACGCCGGCAGGTCGCGATCGTCAATGGCGCGCCCGTCGACCACGCGAAGCCCAAGCGCCGGAAAGTATCCGGGAGTGACCATGCGCACCGATGCCGGCAAACGCTGCGCGCTGTCGGGCGCCGCCCCTTCGGGCCACACCGGCCGCTCGAAGTCAGGCCCCAACGGACTGGTCGGCACCGTCGTTGCTCCCCCGACCGCAGAGACGCCGGGGATCGCCGACAGCCGCTCGAACAGCATCCGGTAGTACGCGCGCGTGCGGTCTCCGGAAGAGTAGGCCTGGCTGTCGAGGAAGATCGGCGCCACCAACACGCCGCGGGGATCGAATCCCGGGTCGGTGCCGCGCAAGTGCAGGAAACTGCGGACCAGGAGTCCCGACGCGGCAAGCAGCACCACGGCCAGGGCGACCTGGGCAACGACAATGGAGTCGCGCAGGAAGTGGCGGCCGGCACCGCCGGTCATCCGCTGAGAGCCACCGGCCAGCCCGGCGATCGGCGCCACCCGCGTGCGCCGCCAGGCCTGCGGCAGGCCCGAGAGCAAGGCTGAGAGCGCGGTCACGGCCGCAACGAAGGCCGCCGCGCGGTAGTCGAAAACGACTTCGTCGATGCGCGGCAGGTCGCTGGTCAGCCGCGGCAGGATGCGAAGGCCGGCGGCAGCGATCGCCACGCCGAGCAGGCCGCCCAGTCCTGACAACAGCACCGACTCGAGAAAGAACTCCCGCACCAACCGTCCCGCCGAAGCGCCGAGTGCCAGGCGCACGGCGGTCTCCTCCGATCGGTCGAGCCCCCGCATCAACGACAACAACGCCACGTTGGCGCACGCCACCAGCAGCACCAGGCCGACCGATGCCAGCAGCACCCACAGCACCGTTCCCGTATCGCCGACCGTTTCGACCGCGAGAGGCGACAGGTGCACGCCCCAGCCGCGGTTGGTCGGTCCGTGCTCGAGGCCCAGGGTGGCGGCGACCCCGTTCAGCTGGTCCTGCGCCTGCGTCAGCGAGGCGCCGGGTTTCAGCCGCGCGATTCCCCCCAGGTAGTGTTGGTCCCGCGGCCTGACGCCGGAGACATCCCACGGAATCCAGAGTTGGACTCCGCGATCCGGCACCGCGAACCCGTCGGGCATGACGCCCACCACCCGGAATGGCCGCCGTTCAAGCATCACGGTGCGGCCGATGATGCCAGGATCACCGCCGAACTGCTGCTGCCACACGCTGCGCGCCACGATCACGACCGGGTCGGCGCCGGTGGGAGCGGCGGCGCTGCTGTACTGGGCCCGCCTCACCTCGTCGATGCTGAAAGCCTCGCCCAGGATTGGCGTTACCCGCATCAGCGAAAAGAAGTCCTGGGTGACCTGGGCGGTGATCAGGACCTCCGAGTTGGGACCCACTGTCAGTGTGCGCCCCATCGCGAAATAGCCGGCGATGCCGTCGAACAGCGTCGTCCTGGCGCGCCAGTCGTCGAGGTTGCCGGTGGCCACACCGGCGCGGTCGATGCCGGCCTGGGCGTTGGTGTCGAAGATGCGAACGAGGCGATCGGAATCCGGGTACGGCAACGGGCGCAGGACCACCGCGTTCACCAGCGCGAACAGGATGACGCTGGCGCCGATGCCAGCGCCCATCGTGATGATCGAGAGCAGCGTGATGCCGGGGGACCGGCGCAGTACGCGGGCGGCGTAGACCGCCTCACGCCCGACCTGATCGAGGGCAAATCCGGTGCGGCGCTCGGCGATCTGCTCCCGCGCCGATTGAATGCTGCCGACTTCGATCAGCGCCTGCCGCCTCGCCTCGGTCTCGTCCAGGCCGGCCGCGACCTTTCGCGCCACCAGCAGGTCGACGTGATGCGCCAGCTCCTCGACCGCCTCGCGATCGAGTTGCCGGCCGCGGAACACTTCCAGGAGGCGCCGCCACAGCCCGGTCATGGCCTTACTTCGCCTCCGCGCGCAGCACGCGAATCATCGCCGCGACACTGCGCTCCCAGGCCTTCTGGCCCGACGAAAGGCGCCGGCGTCCGGTCGGCGTCAGCGCGTAGTAGCGGGCGCGGCGATTGCTGTCGGACAGTGCCCACGACCCCTTGACCAGCCCGGTGCGCTCCAGCCGATTGAGCGCGGGGTAGAGGGCGCCCAGGGTGATACGCAACACGCCCCCCGAGGTTTGTTCGATTCGTTGGCCAATGCCGTAGCCGTGCAGCGGCGCCAGCGCCAGCGTTCGCAGGATGAGCAGGTCGATCTTGTCCATGGCCGGTGCCACTCCTATCTAAATCGATAGGAGTCTACCCACCGTCGGCCGGAATGTCCAGACGGGCCGCCGGCCCTATTCGGAGGCGCCCGATCCCGCGGCGCGGGCCAGGGCTTCGACCGCGGCCCGCTCGAGCCGGACGTGGCGGCCGGCCTTGATCGGATCGAGTGAGCCGTCGGCGACCAGTTGTTCGATGCCCTCGCGGGTGGTGCCGAGGCGCTCGGTGGCCTCCTCGATCGCGATGAGGCGGGGCAGCAGTTCCACCTGCTCGACGCGGTTGCGGCCGCCGCCCTTGGCCCGCACGAGGGCGGCTTCCGCCTCCAGCACGAAGCGTTCGTGATCGATTGGCTCGCCCTCCAGGGCGCGCGCGCTGGTCACCGCCACGCTGACCGTGACCGCCGCGCGCTGGTCGGTGCGATAGTCGCGGAACGTCAACCGGTCCTCGACCATGACCCGGGTGCGATCGGCCAGGGTCAAGGCATCGGCCGGCGTGGTTTCCGGCAACAACACCGCGATGGTGTCCTCGGCGTAGCGGACGACCCAGTCGTGCTGGCGGAAGTAGGCGCGCAGCAGAATGCCCATGCGCTCGAGGATGCGGTCGCCGACGCCGTAGCCGTGCGCGCGGTTGATGCCCGACAAGTCGTCGATGTCGATCAGCATCATCGACAGCCAGTGCTCGAAGCGTTCGGCGCGGCAGCACTCCTTGGGCAGCACCGCGTCCAGCACCGGCCGCGTGTGCAGCGTAGTCAGGCTGTCTTCGATCGCCGAGCGCAGCGGCATGTGCATCGATCGGGTGGTCCAGGCGGCCAGCAGGTCGAACGACCCGCGGCGGACAATCTGCGCCACCTGCGGCCACGGCTCCGTGGTCGCGCCGGCCCGCTGATCGAGCGAGAGCTCGTCAATCGCGGTCCCCATCGCGATGTGGACGAAGGTAAAGAGTTGCTCGGGCGACATCTCGCGCTCGGCGACGATGGTCGCCAGTTCGCTCAGGCCGGCGCCGCGCGCATCGAGCCGGCCTTCGACCACGGCATCGCACAGCAGGCGCGTGATCAGGTTGCCCAGGCGCACGCAGTAATCGGCATCCAGCCGGCGCGATCCACCCGACAACGGGAAGGTGGCGACGGTGTCGGCGACGATCACGTCGCGGCGATCTGCCAGGTGGTTGGCCACGTGCCGCCGCAGATCGACGTCGATCGCCGGGTTGCCGCCGGAGTGGTCGCTGTTGATATTCACGTGCTTGATGCACAGGGTAACCCCAGACAGGCCTATGGCTGCAACCTGTCTTGGCCGAAAGACTTAGGGGATGTTCCAAGGAAGGCATCGGCTTGCGCAAAATTGCACGCGGCGGCCATCGGTGGCACTGTCGCCGGGGTTGCGTTGGGCGTACGCCCTTCCTATGATGGCCACTTGCCCTTACGGATCTGTATCCGGCGGGCACGAAGGGAACGATGCGCAAGAAGCTCGGTGAGTGCCTGATTCAGGCAGGCCTCATCACTGATGACGATCTGCAGGCCGCGCTGGTCGAGCACAAACGCACGGGCGAGCGGCTCGGCGCGGTACTGGTGCGCCTGAACCTGGCCACCGAACGCCAGATCGCCAAAGCTCTCGCCTATCAACTTGGCTTCCCGTACCTGAACCTCGCCGAGAATCCGCCCGATGCGGCCGCCGTCATCCTGATCGCCAAGGACGTCGCGCTCAAGCGGTCGTGCGTGGCCGTCCGCCTCGACAAGAACCTGCTGACGGTCGCCATGGCCGACCCGCTGCTGTTCAGCCTCGTGCAGGACCTCGAGTTCCAGACCGGCTATCGCATCAAGCAGATCGTCGCGACCCGCGCCGACATCCTGGAGGCGATCGCCGCCGGCTACCCCGACAAGGCACTGATGCGCACCGCCGGCGCGCAGGCCGGTGTGCCCGCATCCCGCCCGGCAGGTCGCGAGCCGCAAGCCAGCGCCGAGTCCTCATTGATGCGCCGCCCAGACGAGGACGGCTACGAGCCGATCGCCGGCCTGAAGGAGCGCAGCGAGGCGGCGCCGATCATCGATTTGGTCGACCTGGTGGTGAAGAGCGCAATCAAGGCCGGGGCGAGCGACGTCCACGTCGAGCCGATGGAGAAGGGTGTCCTGATCCGCCACCGCCTCGACGGCCTGCTCAAGGAAGTGATGGACCTGCCCAAGTGGGTCCACGAGGGCTTGATTGCGCGCTTGAAGATCATGGCCGGCATGGACATCGCCGAGAAGCGCCTGCCGCAGGACGGCCGCGTCCGCGTCGCCACCGAAGAAGGCAAGGATGTCGACTTCCGCGCCTCGACGCTGCGGACGCTGCACGGCGAGAAGATGGTGCTGCGCGTCCTCGACCAGAACCGCGGCGTCCCGCCCCTCGAAGAACTTGGCTTTTCAGCCACCGCCCTGAACGATCTCCGCGGCTTCCTCAAGTTTCAGCACGGCATGATCCTCGTGGTCGGCCCGACCGGCAGCGGCAAGACCACCACCCTGTGCTCGGCACTGATGTCGGTGCAGTCGGAACGCACCAACGTCATCACCATCGAAGACCCAATCGAGTACCAGCTGCCGGGCATCAACCAGACGCAGGTCAACGAGAAGATCAAGCTGACCTTTGCCAGCGCGCTGCGTTCGATTCTCCGCCAGGACCCCGATGTGATCCTGGTCGGCGAGATCCGCGACAACGAAACCGCCCGCATCGCCATGCAGGCCGCCCAGACCGGCCACCTCGTGCTCACGACGCTCCACACCGACGACGCCCCGTCGGCCGTGACCCGTCTGACCGACATTGGCGTCGAGCCGTACGTGATTGCCTCGGCCACCATCGGTGTCGTCGCTCAGCGCCTGGTGCGCCGGCTGTGCTCCGCCTGCCGCCGCCAGTACACGCCGCCGCCCGACACCCTGCGCGCCCTCAACATTACCGAGGCCGACGCCGCTCACATCCCGTTCTACCGCCCGGTTGGTTGCGACGCCTGCCATCACACCGGCTACAAGGGCCGCATCGGCATTTATGAGGTGATGAAGGTCAGCGACCGCATCCGCCGCATGATCGCGCAGCGGGCGTCGGAAGACGCCGTCCGCGAAGTGGCGCAGTCCACCGGCATGCTGGCGCTGGGCGACGATGCGCTGGCCAAGGTCAAGGCCGGCGTCACCACGGCCGAGGAACTGCTGCGCGTGGTCACCGAAGTGCGCGAGATGCGCAGCGTCTGTCCCGGCTGTGCCGGGCCGGTCGCGCTCGACTTCGTTGCGTGCCCGCACTGCGGCCGCCGCCTGAGCGGCGCATGCCCGGGTTGCGCCCGCAGCCTGCAGCCCGGTTGGACGTTCTGTCCCTACTGTGCCCGCGGCACCGAAGCCCGCAGCGATCGGCGCCTGCGCGAGCGCCGCGAGGCGCGTGAACTCCCCCCCGCGTCGGTGACCAACGTGACCAATGTCACCGAGTTCAAGAAGGGCATGTCCTGACCCTCACGTGAGAACGCACTACGAACTGCTGAGCGTCGAGCCCACCGCCGACGCTGACACCATCAAGAAGGCATTCCGCCGGGAGATCGCCCGCTACCACCCCGACAAGGTGATCCACCTGGGCGCCGAGTTCCAGGAGATGGCCGCCACCCGCGCCGCCGAACTGACGGTGGCATACAAGACGCTGAGCGATTCGGCGTTGCGCGCGGAGTACGACGGCCACCTCGCCGATCCCGGCTCGCCGCCCGTCTACCAGCCGCCGCCCGCCGAAGCAGTGGCTCGCGAAGCCGCGGAGCCGATCCGCGAAACGCCAGATGAGCCAGCGCCCGCCGCGCCCGCCGGGCGCCGGATGTTCGAGACCGAGCGCGCCGGCCGCGATGTGATCGTGACGCGGGCCATCACTGCCAGGGTGCGAGGCGTGGTCGAGTCGCTGTTCGGCACGGTCCAGCTGCCCACCGTGCGCGGCTTCGATACCGCCATCGTGCCCACAGCCAAGCCGCGCTTTCTCGGCAGCCACCCGCCACGTGTCCTGATCAAGGTGACCGAGACGGTCGACGGCGCCGCGGTGACCGAGGGTTGGAACGCCGCGGCCCGGGCCCGGGTCCATGCCGGCAAGTCGCCCGTCGTGGTCCTGTTGTTCGGCCGCCGCCTGGCCGCGCGCGGCGAACTGCTCAAGGCCATGGAGGCCGCCGGCCGCCAGCGCCCGGTGGCCGACGGTCCGGCCGAAACGGTAATCGTGGCGGTGGCCACCGCCGACTGGAGCTACCTGATGCTGGACGGCGCCTCGGCGCCGGTCCGCAACCTGGTGGGGAAGATTTGCGTCTGACCACGGCCGGTGTTGAACCCGGACGCCCGCCCAGCCGTATCCATTGATACACTCAAATTTATGCCGCTAATCGAAACCCGGGACCTGTGGAAGACCTACGTGATGGGCGATGAAGAGATTCACGCCCTCCGCGGCGTATCAATCTCGATCGAACGCGGCGAATATGTCGCGATCATGGGGCCGTCTGGCTCCGGCAAGTCGACCTTGATGAACCTGATCGGCTGCCTCGACACGCCGAGCAAGGGCACCTACCTGCTGAACGGCAAGATGGTCAGCGAGATGAACGACAACGAGCTGGCCCGCATCCGCAATGAAGAGATCGGGTTCGTCTTCCAGACCTTCAACCTGCTGCCGCGCGCCTCGGCCCTGCACAACGTCGAGTTGCCGCTGGTCTATGCCGGCATGTCGAAGGCGGCCCGGCTCGAGCAAGCCAAGACTGCCATCGAACGGGTGGAACTGACCTACCGCATGAACCACCGCCCCAACGAGCTGTCGGGCGGCCAGCGTCAGCGCGTCGCCATTGCCCGCGCGCTGGTCAACAACCCGTCAATCCTGCTGGCCGACGAGCCGACCGGAAACCTCGACTCGAAAACCGGCGTCGAGATCATGGCGCTGTTCGCGCGGTTGCACGAGGCCGGCAACACGATCATCGTCGTGACCCACGAGGCCGACATCGCCGCCTACGCCCATCGCGTTATCGCGATTCGTGACGGTGAAGTGGCGAAGGACGTCAGGCAGGAGCCGCACGCTCATGTCGCGGCACCGGCGTAGCGCGCGGACCGCCGCACGGTTCCGCCCCTCAGCCGGTGGTTACCCTAAACCGCGGCGAAATGTCCCTCTGACACTTGCCTGAGCGGGGCGCCGGGCGCCACCAGGGCCGGATCGAGTTCGATGCGCGCGCGCGGCGCATCGGGATCGGTAGCAGGCACGGCCGAGAGCAGCGCCTTGGTGTAAGGGTGCTGGGCATTGGCGAAAATCTCAGCGGTGTTGCCCATTTCCACGATTCTGCCGAGATACATCACCGCCACCCGCGTCGAGATGTGGCGCACCAGCCGCAGGTCGTGGGCAATGAACAAGTAGGTGAGCTTGAGTTGTTCCTGCAGGTCCATCAGCAGGTTGATGACCTGCGCCTGGATGGAAACGTCCAGGGCCGAGACCGGCTCGTCGGCAATGATGAACGACGGGTTGAGCGCCAGCGCCCTGGCCAGGCCGATGCGCTGACGTTGTCCGCCGCTGAACTCGTGGGGATAGCGATCGAGATGCCCGGGATCGAGACCGACCAGCGTGAAGAGATCCGCCACGCGGGCGCGCCGGTCGGCCTTCGAGCCGATTGCGTGAATAACCAGCGGCTCCTCCACGATCGTGAACGCGCGCATGCGCGGATTGAGCGACGAGTACGGGTCCTGGAACACCATCTGCATGTCCCGCCGCGCCGCCCGCATCTCGGCGCTCGAATAGGCCAACACGTCGCGGCCGCGGAACAAGACCTCTCCCGAGGTCGGCGCGACCAGCCGCAGCATGCAGCGGCCAGTGGTGCTCTTGCCGCTCCCTGATTCCCCGACCAGGGCGAAGGTTTCTCCCTCGTTCACCACAAAGCTCACATCGTCCACCGCCTTGACGACGGTCCTGGCGCGGAAGAGTCCGCCGCCACGCTCGAAATGCTTGACGAGGTGCCTGACCTCGACCAGTGGCGTCACGGCTGTCCTCCGTTGAGATAACAGCGAACGGAGTGATCATGGGCGACCACGGTCTGCGACGGAAACGAGGTCTCGCAAACCGCCATGCGATGGGCGCAGCGGGGCGCAAACGAGCATCCAGCGGGCAGCGACGCCATGTTGGGAACGGTGCCATCGATCGCGCGCAAGCGCGACCCCGCGGTGTCGCCGGGAATTGAGGCCAGCAGCCCGCGCGTATACGGATGGGCGGGCTCGCGAAACACCTGGCGCACCGTGCCCTGCTCGACAATGCGGCCGGCGTACATCACAGCCACGCGGTCAGCGGTCTCGGCGATCACGCCCAGGTCGTGGGTAATCAGCAGCAGTGAGAGTTCGAACTGCGCTTTCATGTCCCGCAGCAGGTCGAGGACCTGGGCCTGCACGGTCACGTCGAGCGCGGTGGTCGGTTCGTCGGCGATCAGCAACTGCGGTTTGCAGGCGAGCGCCACCGCCATCATGACGCGTTGGCGCATGCCGCCTGAGAGCTGATGCGGATAGTCGTCGACGCGCTTCCCGGGGTCGGTAATCTTGACGGCGCGCAGCAAGTCGATGGCCCGCTCGCGAGCTTCGGCCCGTGACGCCAGTCCGTGAACGATCAGGGCCTCGGCAATATGGGCGCCCACGCGCATCACCGGGTTGAGGGCCGCCATCGGTTCCTGGAACACGAAACCAATGCCGGCGCCGCGGACCTTGCGCATTTCTGGTTCCGGCAACTGGGTCAGGTCGCGCCCTTGGAACAGCACCCGCCCACCGGCGATGCGGCCCGGTGACTGCAGCAGGCCAATGATCGAGAAGGCGGTCACCGACTTGCCGCTGCCCGATTCGCCAACCAGGCCGAGCGTCTCGCCCTTGCGGATCTCGAACGACACATCGTTCACGGCCACCACCGGCCGCGGTGCGACATCAAACACCGTCGTGAGACCGTCAACGGAAAGGAGGGTGTCAGACACCGTGCCAGAATCTGCGTACCTGCGAAGGGAACTCATGCCAGGTACGCAGATTCTGGCACGGTGTCTGACACCTTCTCAATCCAGGCTCACTTCGCGATACTCGCCGAACACGCCCCGCAGTGTATCGGCAATCTCACCAACCGTGGCATTAGCCTCGACCGCGGCGACCACGGCGGGCACCAGGTTATCAGTGGTGCTGGCCGCGCGGCCGACCTCGGCGATGGCCGCTGTCCACCGGGCCTGGTCGCGGCTCTGGCGCACGCCGCGCACCCGCTGCACCTGCTGGGCCTCGAGATCGGGGTCCACCCGGAAGACCTCAATAGTCGAGGGCTCGTCCGTCTGGTAGCGATTGACGCCGACCACCACCGACTCTCCGGCATCGACCGCCAGCTGCGCCTTGTAGGCCGACTCCTGCACCTGGCGCTGGATGTAGCCGGCTTCGATGGCTGCCAGCGTGCCACCCACTCCTTCAATCCGCGCGATCAGGTCGCGCGCTCCCGCCTCGATCTCGTTGGTGAGCTGCTCGATGTAATAGGACCCCGCGAACGGGTCCACGGTATTGGCGACGCCCGACTCGAAACCGATGATCTGCTGCGTGCGCAGCGCAATCCGCGCGGCGTTCTCAGTGGGCAGCGCCAGCGCCTCGTCGCGGCCATTGGTGTGCAACGACTGCGTGCCGCCCATCACCGCCGACAGCGCCTGCACGGCCACCCGGACGATGTTGTTGTCGGGCTGCTGGGCGGTGAGCGTGCTGCCCGCGGTCTGGGTGTGGAAGCGCAGTTGCTGGGCGCGCGGGTTGGTGGCCCCGAAGCGTTCACTCATGATCCGCGCCCACAGCCGGCGGGCGGCCCGGAACTTGGCTACTTCCTCGAGAAAGTCGTTGTGTGCGTTGAAGAAGAACGACAAGCGCTGGCCGAACGCGTTGACGTCGAGGCCGGCGTCGATTGCCGCCTGCACGTAGGCGATGGCGTTGGCAAAGGTGAAGGCGACCTCCTGCACCGCCGTCGAGCCGGCTTCTCGAATGTGGTAGCCGCTGATCGAGATGGTGTTCCACTGCGGCACCTCGCGCTCGCAAAACGCGAAGATGTCGGTGACGATCCGCAACGACTGCTGCGGCGGATAGATGTAGGTGCCGCGCGCGATGTACTCCTTGAGGATGTCGTTCTGGATGGTACCCGACAGATGCTTCGCCGCCACTCCCTGGCGCTTGCCGACGGCCACGTACAAGGCCAGCAGGATGATGGACGTGGCGTTGATGGTCATCGAGGTCGACACCCGGTCGAGGGGGATGCCGTCGAACAGGGTGGCCATGTCGTCGATGGAGTCGATGGCCACGCCGACGCGGCCCACTTCGCCGCTGGCCAGGGGATGGTCGGAGTCGTAGCCGATCTGTGTCGGCAGGTCGAACGCCACGCTCAAACCATTCACGCCCTGCGACAGCAGGTAGCGATAGCGCTCGTTGGACTCGGCCGCCGTGCCAAAACCGGCGTACTGCCGCATGGTCCACAGCCGGCCGCGGTACATGGTTGGCTGAATGCCGCGAGTGAAGGGGAATTCACCGGGGAAACCGAGTTCGGTCTCCGGGTCAAAGGCGGCCAGGTCCTCTGGGGCCGCGAAGTTGCGCATGTCTGAATTGTAATGGGCACGGCGCTCCCGCGCCGCGTGGGGCTCGGGCGCTCCGCGCCCATCGTGGGGCTTGGCGGCCTTGCCGCCTCGTGAGGTGGCGGGGAAGGGGGATTCCCCCACAGGCGGCGAAGCGGCGCGCCCTACGAAGACCGAAGGTCGAGCCCGACGAGGCGCGCAGCGCCGAGCCCAAGCGGCGCCACAAGGCGCCGACCCTCTCTGTCATCCGCCCAAGTCACAGCAATAACACAACTTATGGTGTTCTTCGCTTGACACCACCCCAGCCGCTTCATAGAATGTCGTGGAATTTCCCAACTGAATCGTCCCACCGAATGACGACTTTTCGCCGCTGCCCGCCCGCCGCCCGGTGGGTCACGCATCGGCCAATGCCGACGGTCCCAGCCGATTGGCGAACTGCGGGTGAACCTGGAGGTTTGCCCCACGGGAGGGAGCCGTCCTATGGATGACGTGGTAAACCGGTTCGCGCGTGAGCTGGCCGACTCCATTGCCGCCGCCGTTTCCGAAAGTGCTGAAGTCGAAGCGTGTCGCGAACGCGCGCGCGCGGCCGGTTACGAGATGAAAGTGAATCTCGAGGCCGTTGTCGGGTTCGTCAATCGCGGCCAGCCACAGAGCGTCGGCGCCGCCGTGCCGGCCAATGTCACGACCATCGCGAAAGCGCTGGTGCCGCGCAAGCCGTTCGACATGACGGTGAATGACCGCCGCTTCCTCCGCTCCCTGCGGATCGCCGCGGAAGAGGCGAAGGTGGAAGAGACGAACTGATCAGGGATCAGGGATCGGGGATCAGGGTTTCCTGTTCGCCGATCCTTGACTTGCCACCGCGGCCGCCGCCTTCTTGATCGCGTCGGCATCACCCAGGTAGTAACTCTTCAGCGGCTTCAGGGCTGCATCCAACTCGTAGACCAGCGGAATACCGGTCGGGATATTCAGTTCCACGATCGCCTGGTCCGAGATCCCGTCCAGGTATTTCACCAGCGCCCGCAGCGAGTTGCCATGGGCGGCGACGATCACGCGTTGCCCATCGCGAATCGCCGGAGCAATCGCGTCGTGCCAGTAGGGGAGGAATCGCGCCACGGTGTCCTTGAGCGATTCGCTGAGCGGCAAATCCGACGCGGCCAGGTGACGGTAGCGTGGGTCGCGCGAGGGGTGGCGCGGATCGTCGGCGCCGAGCGGCGGTGGGGCGATGTCGTAGGCGCGCCGCCAAATCTTCACCTGGGCGTCGCCGTGCTGGGCGGCCGTCTCGGCCTTGTTCAGTCCCTGCAACGCCCCGTAATGGCGTTCGTTGAGCCGCCAACTGCGCTGCACCGGCAGCCACAATTGATCGAGTTCGTCGAGGACGATGTTGCTGGTGCGAATGGCCCGCTTCAACAGTGAGGTGAACACCAGGTCGAAGAGGTAACCCTCGTGCTTCAAGAGCTGGCCGGCTGCCCGCGCTTCCTCGCGGCCCTTGTCGCTCAGGTCGACATCGGTCCAGCCGGTAAAGCGGTTCTCCCTGTTCCAGGTGGATTCGCCGTGACGGATCAGAACGAGCTTATGCATGGTGTCCAAGGGGAGCGGCCATCGCGGGCGGTGTCATCCAGGGTCTCGGATGTCAACGACGGTTACGAAAGCTGCTTGATTGCCGATCGCCCGGCGTACTTCGCGGCGCTGCCGAGCTCCTCTTCAATTCTGAGCAGTTGATTGTATTTGGCCACCCGGTCGCTGCGTGACGCCGACCCGGTCTTGATCTGTCCCGCGGAGGTGCCCACGGCCAGGTCGGCGATGGTCGAATCCTCGGTCTCGCCCGATCGGTGCGAGGCGACACAGCGGTAGCCGGCCGCCATGGCAACCGCCATCGCGTCGAGCGTTTCGGTGACCGTGCCAATCTGGTTGACCTTGACCAGCAGGGCGTTGCCGACGCCTTCGGCGATGCCCTTTTTCAGAATCGCCGGATTGGTCACGAACACATCGTCGCCCACCAGTTGCACCCTGTCGCCGAGCGCCTGGGTCAGCAGCTTCCAGCCGTGCCAGTCCTGCTCGGCGCAGCCGTCTTCGATCGAGAGGATGGGATATTGCCGGCACCAGTCGACGTAGAGGTCGACCATGCCTTGTGAATCGCGCGCGGCCTCGCCGGACTTCTTGAACTCGTAATGCCCGCCGCTCGTCAGCAGTGACGTCGACGGGTTCCAGAACTCGCTGGCGGCGACGTCGAGGGCGAGGTAGACATCGCCGCCCGCCTTGGCGCCGGCCTTGCCGACAGCCTCGAGCACCAGCTCCAACGCCTCGCGATTCGACTTGAGGCTGGGCGCAAATCCGCCCTCGTCGCCCACGCCAGTCGCAAGGCCGCGGCCCTTGAGGATCGATCGCAACGCATGAAAGATCTCCGCGCCCATGCGCAGGCCCTCGCTAAACGACGGGAAACCGACCGGCATGACCATGAACTCCTGGAAGTCCACGTTCGAGTCGGCATGCGCGCCGCCGTTGAGAATGTTCATCATCGGCACGGGAAGCGTGTAGCTTGCCGTGCCCGACAGCTGAGCGATGTAGGCGTACAGTGGCCGGCCGGTCGCGGCGGCCTCGGCCTTGAGGGCCGCCATCGAGACGCCGAGCACGGCGTTGGCGCCCAGGCGGCTCTTGGCCGGCGTGCCGTCGAGGGCGATCATCGCCTCGTCCAGCGCGCGCTGCGTCAGGTCCTTGCCGATGACGGCGGCGCGAATCTCGCCGTTGATGTGCCCCACGGCGGTGCGCACGCCCTTGCCCAGGTATCGCGCCTGGTCGCCGTCGCGCAGTTCGAGCGCCTCGCGCTCGCCGGTGGAAGCGCCCGACGGCACATCGGCACGGCCCCGCGCGCCGTTATCGAGGGTGACGTCGACTTCCACGGTCGGATTCCCACGCGAGTCGAGAATCTCGCGGCCACGCACGTCAGCAATCTTCATCCCTGATCCCTGATCCCTGATCCCTGATCCCTATCCGCGCCGGTCGGCTTCTGCTTCGAGCGTCAGTGCTTCTTCCGAAATCGGCGCCACGTACGGTTCCTCGCCTGGCGCGACCACGACGACGCCGCCCTCCGAGACCGTGTGGCGCCGGCGGTCTTCCTCGGCGTTAAACCCAATCATCGCGCCGCGCGGGATGTCGACATCGCGGTCGATGATCGCCTTGCGGATGCGGGCGTGGCGGCCGACCCGCACGCCGGGCATCAGGATCGCCTGCTCGATGCTGCAGAAGCTGTGGACCCGCACGTTCGGGCACAGGATGCTGCCGTGAATGGTGCTGCCCGAGACGATGCAGCCCTGCGAGATCAGCGAGTCTTGCGCTTCGCCCCGCCGCCAGTCCTCGGCGAACACGAACTTGGCCGGCGGCGCCTGCGGCATGTAGGTGCGCAGCGGCCACTCGGGATCGTACATGTTGAACTCGGGGTTCACATGGCACAGGTCCATCTGCGCCTCGTAGTAGGCATCGAGCGTGCCGATGTCGCGCCAGTACTTCGCCGCCTTCTTGTTCTCGTCGTAGAAGGGATACGCGAAGGTGCGGCCGTGGCCGATCAGCGCGGGGATGATGTCCTTGCCGAAGTCGTGCTTGCTGTCCGGCTTGGCGGCGTCTTCCTCGAGCGCACGGATCAGCACGTCGCTCGTGAAGACATAGATTCCCATCGAAGCCAGCGCCATTCCCGGCTGCCCGGGCATCGAGGGCGGATCTTGCGGCTTCTCGAGGAACCCGGTCACTTTCTCGCCTTCATCCACGGCGACGATGCCGAAGCGCTTGCCGTCTTCGATCGGCACTTCAATCGCGGCCAGCGTGACGTCGGCCGCCATGTCCTGGTGAAACCGCAGCATCTTCTGGTAGTCCATCTTGTAGACGTGATCGCCGGCCAGGACGACGACATACTTCGGCGTCTCACGAATGATGGAGTAGAGATTCTGGTAGACGGCGTCGGCGGTGCCTTGGTACCACTGCTCGCCGACCCGCTTCTGCGGCGGCAGGATCTCGATGAACTCGCCCAGTTCTTCCGAGACAATCGTCCAGCCCTGGCGGATGTGCCGGTTCAGCGAGAGCGACTTGTACTGCGTGGCGATGAAGACATGGCGCAGCCCGGAATTGATGCAGTTGCTGAGGACAAAGTCGATGATCCGGTAAGGTCCGCCGAAGTACACGGCCGGTTTGGCCCGGTCGCGTGTGAGTGGCGCCAGGCGTTCGCCCGCCCCGCCTGCCAGCACAATTACGAGGACGTCATCACGCAGCATGGTTGCACTACCAGCACCTTATCACTGGATATTGAAAGTTCGGCGCTAAACCTCTGCTGTAACAGGGCTTTAGCGTGGTTGACTTGGTAGCCACGGCCCCCTATGATCTGGTGATCGGAAAGTCTGGGGCGTGCTTCAGCGCGCCTTTCGTTTTGAGGGGGAACTGATGATGGTATTTCGGCGTGCAACAGCCGTGGCGGTCGCGCTGGTCGTGTCGGCAACTTTTGCCGTGGCGCAGCAGGCTCCGAAGAAGGACGACAAGAAGCGCAGCAAGCAGGAACAGGCTGAAATCGAGCAGATCGTCAAGCTCGTGGACGGCGTGATGGCCGGCCAGCCTGCGCCCACCGACATCACGATGTCGGTCGAGCCCTTCTTCATGAAATCGCAGGAAGCGCGCACGTTCGTGCCCTTCGTGCTGAACCTGAACAACGCGCCCAAGACCGATGCCGCGCTGTACATCCGCGTGGTTGATCCGGCGGCCGTGCCGGACCCGAAGGCCAAGAAGGTCACCTACCCGTGGGACGACATCCACTTCGTGCCCGCTGCCCAGGTGGCCGGTGATTCCCCCAAGCTGAACCGCGTGTTCATGGCCACGGCTGGGACATACGATGTCTACGTCGCCTACAAGGAGCGCATCCCCGAGAAGGCGCCCAAGGGCACCGTCGCCAAGATGGGCGTGCTGAAGACCCAGATCACTGTGCCGGACTTCTACAACGCCGAGCTCAACACCAGCACCATCCTCGTGGCCGACAAGGTCAACATGCTGACGGCCCCGATTTCACCAGACGAGGCCCGCGAGCGCCCCTTCGTGTTCGGTGCGCAGGAACTACTGCCGGCGCCCGACATGGACTTCAAAAAGGCCGACGAGCTGTCGATCTTCTTCCAGGTCTACAATGCCGGCCTCGACGCCGCTGGCAAGCCCGACCTGACGCTCGAATACGAGTTCCACAAGACCGAGGCGGGTGCCGAAAAGTTCTTCAACAAGACCAACCCGCAAGTGGTCAATGCCTCGATGCTGCCGCCCACGTTCGACCCGGCCAAGTTCCCGGTCCCCGGCGGCATTACCGTCCCGCTGGCGTCGTTTGGCGAGGGCCAGTACCGCCTGGCCATCAAGATTACCGACAAGGCCGCCAACAAGGTCTTTACCCGCGACGTGAAATTCACGGTCAAGGGATAGTAGGGACGAACCTCGCCGGTCCGTCCACATGGCCTTGGCGCTGGTGGACGAAAGGCGTAGACTAGGCAGACTGCCCGCCCCTGCAAGATGGGGCGGGCGGCAATTTTTCTGATGGGCACCCCCCGTCGACTGCTCACCCCGGTTTCGATGCTGTGCCTGCTGGCATTGCACTCGACCCTCGCCTCGGCCCAAACCCCTCAGTTCGAACGAGTTACCAGCCTCGCCGCCGCCACCACCGGCCACATTGAAGGTTCGGTGATGGACGAGGCCGGTAAGCCCCTCGACGGCGCCGTCATTTCGGCGCTGGGCAGCACCACGGCCTTTGCGGTCTCAGATCGGCTCGGTCAATTCACGCTGCGCCAGTTGCCTCCAGGCGCCTACATGCTCCGCGCGCACTTGCAGGGCTTTCACGCCCCGCGCAGCACGATGGTCAACGTGCGGCCGGCCACGCGCAGCGCCTCGACCTTCACCTTGCGGCGTGAAGGTGCCGCGGGTGCGCCCCACGTCGCCGAAGCCTCGGTCGGTGCTACCGCTCTCGATGCGCCGGCCGATTCGGCCGCCGCGAAAGGCGGCCGCGACGAAAGCGAGTTTGCCTGGCGTCTGCGTCACTTGAAGCGGGGTGTGTTGCGCGAAACGGAAACCCGCGCCGGCATTCCCCAGGTTCCCGACGACGACTGGTTTATTACCGACTCGTTCCAGTTTCTGGGCCGCGCCTTCGGCAACTCGGCCAGGGCCGCCACGGCGCTGTTCTCGGATCTGTCGCTCGGCGGCCAGGTCAACCTGCTGACCACCGGCGCATTTGACAACCCATTACAGCTCCTGCAGCTGGAGCGGACGAGCAGTGTCGCGTTCTTCTCGCTCGGCGCACCGGTCGGTTCGCACGGCGACTGGACCGTGCGCGCCGCGATGAACCAGAACGACTTGAGTTCGTGGATGCTGGCCGGCAGCTATGTGGTCACCGCCCCGGCACCCCACCGCTACCAGGTCGGCATGTCGTACAGTCTGCAGCGTTACGAAGGCGGCAATGCCGCGGCGATCCTCGCCGTTGCCGACGGCGCGCGCAATGTCGGCTCGGTGTTTGCCTACGACGAGTGGGAAGTCTCGCGCTACCTGTCACTCAGCTACGGCGCCAACTACGCCCACTACGATTACCTGCCGGAGGGCCAGTCGCTGTTCAGCCCGCGCCTGACGGCAACGCTGTCGCCGACCCGGAAGCTGCGCGTGCGCTTCTCGGCCGCGCGTGACGTCAGCGCCCCCGGTGCCGAAGAGTTCCTGCCGCCGACGAGCGCCGCCTACCTACCGCCGCAGCGCACGTTTTCGGCGATCTCTCCGGCCGGCCTGCGGACCCAGGCGCTGCAGCACTACGAAGTCGGCGTCGACCGCGTCTTTAGCGGCGCCTCCATCGGCGTGCGCGCCTTCGAGCAGCGCATCAACGACCAGACCGTTACCGTGTTCGGCCTGCGCCAGAACGACAGCGCGGCCGAGACGCTCGGCCACTACTTCGTGGGCGCCACCGGCGATGCCGACGTCCGCGGCGTCGGCGTCACCTTCACGCATGCGCTCTTCGACAACGTCCGCGGGTCGATTGACTATTCGCTCGCCAACGCCAATTGGCGCGCCCACACGACGCCGGTCGAGTACGCCGTCCTCACACGCTGGATTCCTTCGGCCGTCCGCAGCAACGAGCGCATTCACGACATCACGACGTCACTGCAAACCGAAGTCCCGCTGACCGCTACGCGTGTAGTCGTCCTTTACAAGTTGAATACGGGCTTTGCCTCCGGCCGCCGATCCGATGGTCCTGGTTTCGACGCTCGATTCGACCTGCAGGTCAACCAGGCGCTGCCGTTCATGAACTTCCGAGCCTCGCAGTGGGAAATGCTGGTCGGCGTCCGCAGCCTGTTCCACGAGTCGCTCGCCAACGCCTCCTTCTACGACGAACTCCTCGTCGTGCGTCCGCCCAAGCGGATCGTCGGCGGCCTCACCGTCAAGTTCTAGGCGATCGGCCCTGGGGCCACCCTGCCGTTGTCTCGCCGCCTGTCTGGGCAAAATTTGAACAAAGGTTCCACGTTTTCTGTGGAAATATGCACATACTGAGTTTTGGATCGATCCACCAGCTTGTTGGATAAACCGGGGTTTCATGTCAGGCTCTGGCCTTGAATCCCTTATGCGTCAACGGTTTAGCGGTAGGTTAGCTGTCGGGCCGGTGGTATAGGGTTTGCTGGCAATAACTCGGATAGATCTGCCTTGTTAGGAAGTACTGAACCGACGACAGTCATGTCCGCGTCCGAGCCGGGATCGTGGTGGAAAGAGTGGCGGCAAACCGCGTTGCCCGTGGCGGTGACGCTCGGCCTGCTGACTCTCGGGCTGATCAACGTCGTTTCGCGCGCCACCTCCAACGAAGTTGAAGACGGCGTGCTCTGGGTCGAGCGAGCCGTGGGCGTCGTCGCCGCCGAGGTCGCTTCGCCGTCGGCCGCCAGCCGCGCCGGCGTGCGCCCGGGCGACATTCTCATCGCCATCAACAATCAACCGGTCGACGGACGGCAGGACGTTCTCAACCTGCAGCGGCAGTCCAACGCCGGTGAGCGGCATTCGTACACGCTGTTGCGGCTTGGCTCCCAGCAACTGGCCACCGTGTCGTTGTCGCCGATGCCAAGCGGCACCGGGCTGTTTTACTACCTGCTGGCGGCGGTCGGCATCTTCACGCTCCTGGTAGGCGCGGCGGTACGCGCTCGCCGGCCGACCGATCAGGCGACCCTGCACTTCTTCTGGCTCTCGGTCGCGTTCTTCGGTGTGTTTACTTTTTCGTTCAGCGGCCGCCTCGACCGCGTCGACTGGGTGTTTTACTGGGGCGACGTAATCGCGCTCAGTGTGCTGCCGCCGCTCTTCCTGCACTTCACGCTGGTTTTTCCCGAGCGGCCACACATGCCCGGCTATTCCGCGACCCTGGCGCGGTGGCTCCCCACCATCTACCTGCCCGGTGCGGTGCTGGGCTCGACGCGCACCCTGGCGGTGCTGCGTTCGAGTGTCGATCCCGAATATTTCGTGCGCGTGGTTACCCTTCTCGATCGCCTCGAGTACGTCTACCTGGTCGCGTTCGGCGCCGCCGGACTCGCCGTGCTGCTGCGCGCCTTGTCGCGGGCCCGATCGGTGACCGTCAAGCGCCAGTTGCGCTGGATTGTGTGGGGCACGGCGCTCGGTGCGGTGCCGTTCGCGCTGGGCTACGCCATTCCCTTTGCCCTCGGGGTCGACGCCTCGGTGCCGATGGAGTTGTCGGCCATCCCGCTGGGTTTCATTCCGCTCGCGTTCGCCTCCGCCATCATTCGCTATCGCCTGATGGACGTGGAGATCATCCTCAAGCGCCTGCTGGTCTACACCTCCGCCGTGGCCGCCATCGTCACCATCTACGTGCTGATCCTGCGCACCTCGGGCAATGAACTGCTCGAAGGCGAGGCGCAGCACCGCTGGATCATCGCGTTCCTGGCAACGGTGGTCGTGATCTTGCTCGCCAAGCCGGTGAAGGACGGCCTGCAGAAGGCGATCGATCGCGCCTTCTATCGCGATCGCTACGACTATCGGCGTGCCCTGGTTGGCTTCGCCCGCGAGTTGAACAGCGACCTCGACCTCAATCGCCTGGCCGACCGCCTGGTCACCCGGGTACGCGAGACCATCGAGCTCGACCGGATGGCGTTCCTGTTGGCCAACGAGGCCGGCGATTTCGACGTCCTCAGCCACGAAGGTTTCGAGTCCGCGCCGCCTCGGCTGTTGTCGGCCTCTGGGGTTGCCGCGCGGATCAACAATGCGCACACGGTGCGCCTGGACGATCCACTCGCCGCGACCCGGTTCACGGCGGAAGAGGTCGAGTTCTGGCGCGATGCCGGCGTCTATTACTTTGTGCCGTGCGTGACCCAGGACGCAGCCATCGCCGTGCTCGCGCTGGGCCGCCGCTCGACCGGCGAGCCGCTCAGCAGTGAAGACACTGCGCTCGTGACCGCGGTGGCCGCCCAGGCGGCGACGGCGATCGAGAACGGCCGGCTCTATCGCCAGTTGCACCTCAAGGCGTCGGAGCTGGATCGACTCCACGCCTTCAACGAAAACATTCTCGAATCACTGGACGACGGCTTGCTGGTGCTGGGGCCTGGCGACCAGGTGGTGCGCTGGAATGCGGCGCTGGAGCGCTTGTATGGCCCATCCCGCGCGGCCGCGCTTGGCCAGGCCGCCGACCAGCTGTTTGATTCGCACGTGGTTGAGCTGTTGTCGGCCGCCCGCCGCGATCATCCGGACGGCACGACACTGTTCCGGGTGCCCCTGGTGGCGCGAACCGGCGTCCATGAGGCCCGCCTGTTGGTAAACGTCACGACCGTGCCGCTGCAGACCCTGGCTGGTGGTTCACAGGCCGGCACCATCGTGATCTTCGAGGACATCACCGAGCGGTCGCAACTGGAAGAGCAGTTGAGGATCTCCGAGAAGATGGCGTCGCTCGGCCTGTTGGCGGCCGGCGTGGCCCACGAAGTGAACACGCCGCTCACCGGCATTTCGAGCTACACCCAGATGCTGCTTGCGAACGCCGACCCGGCGGACCCGCGGACACCGGTGCTCGAGAAGATCGAGAAGCAGACCTTCCGCGCCGCCCGCATTGTCAACGGACTGCTCAACCTGTCGCGGCCCAACGCCGCGGAACAATCCGAGCGGAGCGTCGTCGATCTCAATGTGGTCATTGCCGACGTCTTGTCACTGCTCGAGCACCAGTTCGACAAGGGCAGCGTCAAGGTGCGCCGCGAATTGCACGCCGAGCCGATCCGCGTGGTCGGCTTTGAGTTCAAGCTGCAGCAGGTGTTCCTGAACCTCTTCCTCAACGCCCGCGACGCCATGGCCAGTGGCGGCTGGTTGACCATTTCGACCCGCGCCGATGGCCGCGAGGTGGTGGCCGAGGTGGCCGATACCGGCAGCGGCATCGCCGCGGAGCACCTGGCGAGGATTTACGACCCGTTCTTCACGACCAAGGCGATCGGCCAGGGAACCGGGCTCGGGCTATCGATTACCTACGGCATTGTGCGCGAGCACGAGGCCACCATTCAGTGTGACAGCGCGCCAGGAACCGGCACTCGCTTTGAGATCCGGTTCGCGGCCGCGCCAGGAACCGGCGCCGTGACGCCCGCCCGGCAGCGAGCAGGACTGTGAACATGCGACGGAATGCAGCCGTACTCGTCATCGACGACGAAGAGGTGATGCGCGACATCCTGGGCACCCTCCTCGAGCGCGAGGGCTACACGGTGCGGCTCGCCTCTGGCGGCCAGGAAGGCCTCGAGCTGGCCAGGACGCTGCCGTTCGATGCGGTGATCGTCGACGTGATGATGCCGGGCATTGACGGCCTGCAGGTGCTCGACGAGCTCAAGAAGCAAGACGATGACCTGCCGGTGTTGATGGTGACCGCCTACGCCTCGATGGAGAGCGCGATCTCCGCGATGAAGAAGGGCGCGTTCGACTACATCACCAAGCCGTTCAAGAACGACGAAGTGCTGGTGGTCCTGCGTAACGCCGTCGAGCGCCGGCAACTGGTGGCCGAGAACGTCGCGCTGAAGCAGAACCTGCAGGCGCGCTACAACAAGTTCTCCGGCATCATCGGCCGCAGCAGCCGGATGAAGCAGGTCTTCGACCTGATCATCCAGGCCGCCCCGAGCCGCTCGACCATCCTGATCACGGGCGAGAGCGGTACCGGCAAGGAGCTGGTGGCGCGTGCCATCCACCAGAATTCGGCGCGCAGCGAGCGCGCGTTCGTCACCGTCAATTCCGGCAACCTGCCGCCTGACTTGCTGGAGTCGACGCTGTTCGGCCACGTCAAGGGGGCGTTCACCGGCGCGGTCTACCCGAAGAAGGGCCTGTTCGATCTCGCCGACAAGGGCACCATCTTCTTCGACGAGATCGGCAACGTGCCGATCGAGACCCAGGCCAAGCTGCTGCGCGTGATGCAGGAGCGCGAGTTCATGCGGCTGGGCGGCATGGAAACCATCAAGGTCGATGTCCGCATCGTTGCCGCGACCAATGTCGATCTCAAGCACGAGATGGAGGAGGGCCGCTTTCGCGAGGACCTGTTCTATCGCCTGCACGTCATCAGCATCCACCTGCCGTCGTTGCGCGAGCGCCGCGACGACATCCCGCTGCTGGTGCAACACTTCCTCGAGAAATACGGCGAGGAGAACGGCCGCAAGAACATCGAGGTCGCGCCGGAGGCGCTCGACCTGCTGATGGAATACGACTGGCCGGGCAACGTTCGCGAGTTGGAAAACGTGATCGAGCGCGCCGTCGTGCTGGCCACCGGCCAGCGCATCGGTACGGAACTGATTCCCGATCAGGTCCGCAAGAGCCCGTCGTTCCAGGTGCCGCACGTGGTGATGCCGGTCGAAGGGGTATCGCTGAAGGAAGTGACGGTCGCTTACGAACGCCAGTGGATCGAGTCGGCCCTCGAGGCCGCCGGCGGCGTGCAGAAACGCGCGGCCGAACTGCTGCGGATCAAGCCAACGACGCTCAACGAGATGATCAAGCGCTACGACATCCGTCCAAGGCGCAAGAAGGCGTCAGCCGCCGGCCCCGAGCCCGAGTCCAGCCCGGCCGCGAACGGCGACGAACTCGAACCCGTCGGCGAACCAGAGTAGCGCCGGCCGACCCCGATCGCGGGTGGCCGGCCGGTTTCGAAACCCTACTTGAGCGTGATCGCTCCCGCCTTGGTGAGTGCTTCGAGATACAGCCCGACCGCCGGGAGCCCCACCTGGCCGAACTCGGCCATCACGGCGTCGCGGATATCACTGACCGTCCGCTTGCCGTCGACGAAGTTGACGATCTCGTAGGCCACCTCGGCGTGGTTGGCGACGTTGAGCACGGCCGAATCGGCCGAGCCGGTCGCCCCTGCGACGCGGGCGGGTACGCGCCGGTCGTCACCTCCGCGGCCGCGAATGCGCTCGGCGGGAGGCACAAATGGCGAGCTGGTGATGCCCAGGCTGGTCCATACCGATGCAACACCCCGTTCCATGTCGGCCATCCGGCTGGCCAGGGTGGCGTCCAGGGGCGCGGGCATGAAGCGCGCAAGCGAGCGGATGCGCCGCTGCTCGCGATCGATCGCCTGTCCCATCAGGATCAGCACGTCCGCGCTGGCGCGCTGCGACGGCCCCATTTGCGCCACCGCCCGGCGTCCGTCTTCCGCCAGCCGCGCGTGCGCGCCAACCATCAGGTGCGACAACAGCGCTTCGGCGCCGTCATTGGGCAGCGTGGCCAGGAAGTAGGCGGACGCAGCCGCCGTGGCGGCCGCATGGTCGCGCGAGGTCCAGGCGTTGGTGATAATCGTGGTCGTGGGGATGCCGTGTGGATCGAGCGGCAACTGGCCGAGATTCTCGAACGGCCGTACTTCCACGGCGACCCCGCCACGACGGCCGAACACCTCGGCAACCTCGTCACCGATGGACGCGGTGGACCAGGGGCCGCGAACAATCTGGAACGGCCGGTCGGTCGATTCGGCCACGTGAATCACTGCCCTGGTCTCGGCGGCCACCAGATCATTGATCGCCGACACCACCCGAATCGATCGCGACGGCTGCGGTATCCGCTTGGCGGCCACCAGGGCGTTCAGCTTGCGCGCCGCGCGGGAGGCGGTGCCGCACTCGCCCTCGCGGCAGCTCAGCAGGATCCAGCCGCCACCGGGGTCGCTGCCGGCGGTCTGCGCGGACGACTCCGCGGTCAGCACCTGCTCGTCGATCGCGCGCAGCAGGGCCGGCGCCAGCAGGGTCTCTGCCGGGGTCAATGGCGTCCGCGGGCCGAACTGCAGGGCCAGCGCGACCGCAAGCAGCAGGGCGATCATCGACGCAGTGACCCGATCAGGCGATCGTACTTGGAGAGGATGACGTCCCAGCGGTAGTTTCGCTTGACGTATTCCTTGCCGTTTCGTCCCATGCGCTCGCGCATGCGCTCGTCAGCCAGCAGCAGTTTGGCGCTCTCGAGGAACTCCTCCCGGTTCGCGTAGAACAGCCCGGCGTTGCTCTTCACGCAGTGATCCACCAGCACCTCGGAACGGGCATTACACAACAGCGGCGTGCCGACCGCCATCGCTTCGAGCGCCAGCAACGACAGGCTCTCGAACGGCGACGGCACCACGACGATGGTGGCGGCTTCGAGCGCCTGGAGACGCTCCCGTTCGGACAGCAGGCCGGCAAAGCGGACCCACGGGACCTCGGGCAACTGCATCAGCTTGACGCCCATCAGCGTGAGGGCCGCTTCGCCGCCCTGTTCCTTGTAGCTGGTGAAGTACTCGATTAATTCCTCGCAGCCCTTGCCGGCGTCGATCCGGCCGCCGTAGAGCAGGAACTGGCCCTGCAGGCGATGGCGGCGGCGGAACTGTGCGCCGCGGGCCCGCAGGTGCTGCGGCAGCCGCTTATGCATTTCCTCGTCGTCTTCCGGCTCCGGGTCGTCCGGCTGGGCGGCATCCTGCAACAGGTCGACGCCGCAGCCGACGGTCTCCTCGGCGGCGGCGCGGAACTCGAAGGTCGCCTTGAGGAAGTTCTTCTCCACCTCGGTGTTGAACGCCACCGCCGACGGTTTGGCGAACATTTCGCGGTAGATGCCGAGATGAATCGCCGGCTCGTCGTGAGCGGTCGGCACCAGGATGCTGCGGGCCGGGTCGATCTCGAGTCCGAGCACCGTCGGCGCGTAGAGATACGTGAAGAAGATCAGGGCATCGAACTGGCGGTGATGCTTGTTCAGGTATTCGATCAGCGCCGGGCACCATGGGCCTTGCTGCTCGAGCCACGACATCTCGTCGTCCCGCGTGTGCGGGTGATTGAAGATCCAGTCGGAGTACTGGTTGAAGGCGTTGATGTCGCGGGTGTGGGCGTTCTTGAAGCGCCGGACCGTCACGCCGCGAATGCGGTCGTGGCCCTCGGGGTACTCGTTCTCCCAGGTGATGTAGTCGCGCGCGCAGGTGGTGAGGACCTCGACGTCGTGCTTGGCCGCGAGACGTTCGGCAATCAGCCGGCAGTGGTACTCGGAACCGCCGAGAATCTCGGCGCCGTAGCGTTGAACGATGAATGCAATCTTCACGATGTCAGCCTTTCGAGCTCACGGCGAATCCGGGCGTCGCCAAAATCGCTGAGGCGGGCGCGTTGTCCGGCGATCACCTGGGCCCTCAGCGTGTCGTTATAAGCAAGCTCCCCGAGGAGCTCGGCGGCGTATTCAAGATCTTTCGGCGCAAACTGCACGCCGGCGCCGCCGAGCGTGTCGGGCACGGCGGTCGACGCATAGGCGAGCACGGGAACGTCGGCGGCCATCGCCTCCAGCAGCGGCACGCAGAAACCCTCGTGCTCAGACAGGGAGACGTAGACGTGGGCCGTGCGGTAGTAGGTGGCCAGGTCGGCGTCGGGCACCGGGCCGGTAAAGATGAACCGGTCTTCGAGCAGCTCGTACTCGGTCATCAGCTTGCGAACCATGTTGTAGTAGCGCGGAAAGGCGTCGGTCTTGCCGACGAAGATGAAGCGATACGCGGTATCGACGTAGCGCTTGTAGTGCTCCGCCATCCGGATGTGGTCCTCGATCTTCTTGTTGGGGGCGATGCGGCCGACGAACAGGAAGTTCAGGAGCGGGCCGTCGGTGAGCAGGAACTCGAGCGACGGCACGCGCGGGGCCGCGGTGATCCGTTCGGTATCAATGGCAATCGGGAAGACACCGGTGTTGGTGAAGCCCATCTCCTCGAGCTCTTGCCGGTTGTACTCGGAGTCGCCCAGGGCGACGTCGGTGTGGCCGACCAGCGTTCGCAGGTCCTCGCGGCTGAGCGCCGCGAGCCGGAAGACGTTGGGATCGTAGGGCGCGAAGAAGTGCGCCGGCGTCACGTTGTGGTACTGCAGCACGCGACCGCGAGGCAGGCGGGCGAACTCGGCGGTCATCGGCGACACCATCGCGAAATGGAAAATCGTGAGATCGCCCTGCCGGGCCGAGGCGTCCGTCCACGGCAGCACATCATCACGAAGGTCGTCGTCCATCGTCATGGCGTAGAGCTCGGATTGGTGGCCGAGCTCACGCAGCAGGCCCCGCACCCGGCGCGCCGAATCGCCGATCGCGTCGCCCCGATGGGCCGCCGGAACCCATTGATTCACGATCATGGACGGGAGTCGTCGGTCTCAAACGGCAACGCGTGATACGCCGAAGGACGATAGAGCCAGAGTTCCTCGAGTTCCTCGCGCAGGTTCATCTGGTCCCAGAAGTCGAACGCCACCGGCGGATGCGGACGCCGCGGCGCGGCCAGCATCTGGTCGACGTAGGTGAGCAGCGTGCCGCCAAAGTCGCGGCCCTCGAGGCGGCCGAGCGCCGCGAACTGGCCATCGATGATCTGGTCCTGTAAGTCGCTATCGCTGACCACCGCCTCGATCAGCGCGGCGACGTGCATCGGGTCCTTGTCTGTGTAAAGCACACCGGCGCCGTCCATGGTCGCCGGCACGGCGGTGGCGGCGTAGGCCAGCACCGGCACGCCCATGTGGAACGACTCGATCAAGGGAACGCAGAAGCCTTCGTGCTCGCTGGCGCACAGGAACACGTCTGCCAGCTCGTAGTAGGCGGTCAGCTCCTCGTTGGCGACGTGGCCGAGGAAGTGGACATCGTCGGCGCCAATGTCGGCGATGAACTGCTGCAGCATCGACAGGTACTTCTCGAATCCGCCGTAAGAGCCGACCAGGAGTAACCGGGAGCGGGGATTGAAGAACTGCTTGTAGGCGTGAAAGCTGCGGATGACATCTTCAATCCGCTTGTTCGGAATCACCCGGCCGACAAACAGGATGTTGACCCAGCCGTCGTCGTACTGGCGCGCCTGCATGTGGTTGGCGGGCCCGGACAGGTGAGAGAAGTCGGGGACCACGGGCAGGACGCCGGTGACCGGGAAGCCGGCGGCTTCGAGCTCCTGCCGGTTGTACTCGGAATCGCCCAGCGCCAGGTCGCAGCGGTCCTTGTAGAAGGCCAGTTCACGGCGTCCAAGGAAGCACTGCTTCACCAGCGTCTTGTGAACATCCACGAAATACTCGGGCGGCGTGATGTTGTGGTACACCAGCGCCATTCGCTCGGGCAGCGCGTACGCCACCCGCGAGGCCCGCGACCCGATCGAGAAATGGTGAATCAGGATGTTGTCGGGGTGGCTGGCTTCGAGCAGGTCGCGATAGTCGACCGTCAGGTCCTTGAGCCGGTGATCCGCCGTCTGGACGAAAATCTCCGACTGGTAGCCGGCCCCCTGCAATACGCGCTGGATGCCCAGCACCTCGTGGCCGATGGCATCGCCGTAGCCCAGCGTGGCGAGCACCTGATGGATGGCAGGCGCCATCTACTTCGCTC
>JAKFYH010000007.1 GCA_021730945.1 Acidobacteriota bacterium
CCCCCCAGCCCCCTAATGTAGTCTGGTGCCGTGACCCGCTTCGAATCCGCACTCGTCTATGCGAACCAGGTGCACCAGGGCCAGGTTCGCAAGGGCACGGGCATTCCGTACATGGCGCACATCCTGGGTGTGGCCGCCATCGCTTTGGAATACGGCGCGACCGGCGACGAAGCCATCGGCGCGCTGCTGCACGATGCCGCCGAAGATGGTGGCGGCGAGGCGCGGCTGGCCGAGATTCGCGCCCGGTTCGGCGATGCCGTCGGGGATATCGTGTTCGGCTGCAGCGACAGCCTGGTCGAACATCCCGAGGACAAGCTGCCGTGGCGCCAGCGCAAGGAAAGCTACCTGGCACACCTCGAGCGCGCCAGCGCGTCTGTGTGCCTGGTGTCAGCCGCGGACAAGCTGCACAACGTCCGGGCAATCACCCGCGACCTGCGCATGCACGGCGACGAGGTGTGGGCGCGGTTCCAGGGCCGGCGCGACGGGACGCTGTGGTACTACGATGCCGTCACCGACGTACTGATTCGGCGCTCCCATTCGGCCCTGACCCGCGACCTGCAGCGGGCGGTGGAGGAGTTGCAGCAATTGGCCGATAATCGGTGACGTGAGTTTCTTCGTCCGGCGCCTCGTTCTGATTGCCTTGGTAGTTACGGCGTTCCCGCGGCCCAGCCTGGGGCAGTCCGAGCCCCGTTACGATGCCGGCAACCCCACACTTCAACAGATCTGGGTCGATCCGATCGGCGGTAACGATCGATCGAGCGGCCGCTCGGCGGGTGAGGCGGTTCGCACCCTGATCGAAGCCTGGAACCGCGTGCCCGCCAACACCGCGGCCACCAGCCTCACGGCCGGCGGTTACGAGATTCGGCTGCAGCCGGGCGACTACGCCGCCGACACCATCCCGCACTACATGGAGCTGCGTTACGGGTCGGCGACCGCGCCGATCGTCTTCCGAGCCGTCAATGGCGCCGGCACGGCCACTCTGCGGACGGGACTCAACATCGCGAATGTGGCGTACCTGTATTTCGTCGACCTCGACATCGTCCCGGCCCCGGCGGCCGACGTCTTCCACTGCGAGGGGTGCGATCACATCCTGTTGCGCAACGTGACCTTCACCGGCGGTGCGCGCCCGGTTGAAGGCGTGGAGGCCGCGGTGGCACACGAAACGGTGAAGGTGAACCAGTCCACCCATATTTATATCGAAGACTCGCGCATCGGCGGCGCCGGCGACAACGCCATCGATTTTGTCGCCGTGCAGCAGGGGCATATCGTCCGCAACCGTGTCTACGGCGCCAACGATTGGTGTGGATACGTCAAGGGCGGATCGGCGTCGATCCTGATCGACAGCAACGAATTTCACGACTGCGGCACCGGCGGGTTCACGGTGGGCCAGGGCACCGGCCTCCAGTTCATGTCCTCGCCGTGGCTGCACTACGAGGCCTACGACATCCGCGTCGTCAACAACATCGTGCACGATACCGAGGGGGCGGGCCTGGGCGTGAACGGCGGCTACAACGTGCTGGTGGCCTGGAACACTCTCTATCGCGTGGGCACCCGCAGCCACGTACTCGAGGCCGGATTTGGCGGACGGAGCTGCGATGCCGCCGACGTGGCCTCGCAACGCACGGCGTGTGAGACCCGGCTGGCGGCCGGCGCCTGGGGCACGACCGTGGTGGACGACGGCGACAACTTCGTGCGCATTCCCAACCGGCACGTCTTCCTGCTGAATAACGTCGTGTTCAATCCGGAAGGAGCCGGCAGCCAGTGGCAGCATTTTCAGATCGCCGGCGAATATCGGGGTGGCTCCACCGGCACCGGCGCGCCAACATCGAATCGGGGCGACGATGACCTGCGCATCGCCGGCAATGTGATCTGGAATGGCCCGATGGGGCACCCGCTCGGGGTGGGCGGTGACTCCGGTTGCCCGGCCAGTCATGTCACGTGTGGCGAGCCGTACATTCTCGCCAACAACGCGGTGAACAGTCAGGCGCCCGGTTTCGCCGATCTGTCTGCCGGAGACGTGCGGCCGACCGGCGCGTTGGCCAACGCGCGCGGTGTGGCCGTGCCGGATTTCACGTGGAGTGACCTGCCGGCTCGTCCGCAGGCCCCGGCCGGGGCGGACTCCAACCGCATCCTGCTCGATCGGACCGGCCGGCCGCGCGGGGCGAACGATCCGCCCGGCGCGGCGCTGCCGCAGTAGCCTACTTGCCTTGCACCGTCGCCAGGTAGTCGACGAGCGAGTCGATCCGGCGTTTCACCGCTTCATCATCGCTGGCGCCCGAGGAGGCCAGGAAGGTCTCGCCCCACTGCGGCATGTCGCCGCCGCCGTGACCCTTGACCTTCTTGCGGCCGTCGATCACCTGAAACACCATGTCGCGCGGATAGGTGCCGCCGTTACGCGCGGTCAGGCCGGTGAGATCGGCAGGCTTGGGATTCAGGTTCTTCGCCAGCGGGCCGGTGCCCTTGGCGTCGGTGCCATGGCAGGCCACGCAGTATTGCGAGAAGTTATTGGCGCCGGCAATGGCGAGCGACGAGGGCGCCGCCGGTTGCTGCGCCGTGACCGTGGGGGCGCTGGCGAGCGCCACCGCAACGGCGAGAACACATCCGAGTCCGAAGAAAGTCAGGCGCATCATCTACCTCGGTCAGGCAGAGTGCACGACTAGTGCCAACAATTGGCGGGTGTGTCCCCACGGGCTGCCCGCCGCAAGTGGCGGCTGGTGCGGAAAAAACCGCACCTGAATCGTGTGAAATCCAGCACCGTCGGTCGTCGCTCCAGGGGCCGCCGGGCGGTTACGGCGCCGAGGGCGGTGGCACGCGCTTCCTGGTCGCCTGTTCGAACGCGTAGGCCAGTGCGATCAGCTTCGGTTCACTGCATTGCGCACCGACGAAGCCCACACCAAAGGGCGCCGGACGGGCGTTGAAGCCGTCCGGAAACGGCTGGGCCGGCGCGTTGGCAACTGTGCCGAACGGTACGGCGATGATCGGATACCCGGCCGTCGCGGCGATCCGCGCACCCGACGACCCGGGTGTGATGAACGCATCCAGGTTGTAGGCCTTCAAGACGCCGTCGATACCCTGGTCGCGGCTCAGCCGGCGATCCTTGGCATCATCGGCCTCGAGCCGCGCCTTGTCGGCGACCAGGTTCATCTCATCCGAGATATCGAGCCGCGACTGCTGATACCGGATGGCGTTGGCCTGGGCATGCGCCAGGTTCCACTGACGCAGTTCAGTCAGCGTCTTGACCGGCGCAGTGGAACCCAGGCTGGCCAGCCACGCGTTGAAGTCGCGCTTCATGCCGTACTTGAAGTTGATCGAGCAATTGGCGTCCTTGCCTTTGCCGTGTTCGGCGCCGGCGCAAAAATCGAACAGCGGAAAGCTGTCATCGGCTTCCTTGGCGACGACACTCGGGATCTCGGCGGGATCGACGATCACCGCGCCGTGTTGTTTCATGACGGCGATGGCATCGGCCATCACGCGGGCTTGTTCGGGATTGATGCCGCCTCGCGGCGTGCTCTCGCCCGGCAGGGTGACGCGGTCGATGTAGAACGCGCGGGGCACGCCAATGCGCGCGCCCTTCAAGCTGCCGGCATTCAGGAACGCCGTGTAGTCGCGCCCTGGCGGCGGTGTGCACGTGCGGGTCGCCGCGTCGTTGGGGTCGGGCATCGCGCCTTCCATCGCGCCGAGCATGATGGCCGCGTCGGTCACGGTCCGCGCCATCGGTCCCGCCGTGTCGTGGTCGGCGGTGATCGGAATCACGCCGTGGCGGCTGATGCGGCCAATGGTCGGACGGATGCCGGCCAGCATGTTCGCGTTCGACGGGCTGATCACCGAACCGCCGGTGTCGGTGCCGACACTGGCAGCCCAGAGATTGGCGGCGGTGCCAATGCCGGAACTGGACCCGCCGGTCTGGAGCACCGGCCGGCCATCGCCGGGAGCGGGGCGCGGATCGGGCCGGGGATCGTAGGGATTGAAGCCGAAGCCGCCGACGGCGTTGTAGTTGCCGGGCATCGGGTTGGGATTGCCGGCCACCCAGTTGGCCAACTCGGTCAGGCCGGTCTTGGCAATGATGATGGCGCCGGCCGCGGTCAGATTGCGGGTGAGCGTGGCCTCATACGGCGGCACGTATCCGGCAAAGGCGAGGGCGCCGCCGGTGGTCGGCATGCTGGTCGTGTGGATGTTGTCCTTGAGTGCCACCGGGATGCCATGCAGCGGGCCGCGCAGCTTGCCTTGCGCGCGCTCGCGGTCGAGGGCATCGGCCTCCCGCAGCGCGGCGGGATTCACCGCCAGTGCCGCGTTCAGGCGATCCTCGTACAGCCCGATGCGCATCAGGTATTGCTCCACCAGTTGCCGCGACGTGATCTGTCCCGCGGCCATGGCCGCCTGCATGGCCGGAATGGTGGCCTCGACGACGTCGAAACGGCCCTGGCCGTGGGGCAGAAGCACGAACACGCAGACAACCAATGCGAGAACTGTGGCAGCCCATTTCATGCGCGTATCTTAGCCCTTGATCCAGGAGTCAGGCAGTCCACGAGCGCAATCAACCTAAACTTCCTCTAATCTCTTGATCTCCTGTCATTTAGAATCGGTTCACTGTGGATATCACTTTCGAACATGCCTGTAATCTCGTCGCCGCCGCCTTGCGCGGCTCGGCCCGGCAGGAAATCGTCGCCGAGGCGGCACGGGCGCGAAACCTCGGCGCCGCCCTCTTGCGCCTGCGCGACAGCATGCGCGCCAACGAGTTCAAGGCCGGGGCCCACCAGATCTTTCTCGACCGGATGATTCGCGGCTACGACGGCCGCACCCGCGCCGAGGGCTTCCACATCCTGCACGACTGGGACGGGGTCTCGCAGCAGGTCAATCCCGACATCATCCCGGTCGATGTCCTGCACTTCCTGATCGAACAGCGAGGACAGGAGCCTGCCAGCCCGGTCGAACTGGCGATCCTGCTCGACTACTACTTCGCCCACGTCCTGGCGTTGCTCACCATGCGGATCTGGGACGAGGGCGATCCCGATCGGAACCTGGATCGGCTCAACGAGCTGCTGGACGAATTGCAGGGCCCCAACGGCAGCGGCCAGCTGTTTGCCGCCGATGCCGAAACCCTGATGTTGATTGGCACCTCGCATTACGAACTGGAAGAGTGGGGTTACGCCAAGCTGCTGGCCAAGGCGCGGACCCTCAACGAGGAACACCAGGCGGCGATCGGGTTGGGACACGCGGCCAGCATGGGGTGCCACCTGCGGTTCGGGTTCGAGGCCCAGTGCGGACGCGACACCGTGGCGCTGCGCGACGACAACGTCGCCGACTATCCGTGGCTGTGCTTCGCCCTGGCGGCGGTGATGCGGGCGTATGACCGGGCGGTGTCGGCCGGTCTCGAGAATCGCCAGCTCGCCGTGATGGAGGAAGCCTTGCTCAACGGCTTGACGCCGGACGCCCGCGCGTTTGTCGGCGTTCCGCCGGCGTCATTGTCGGAGTCGCAGAGCGATCTGGCGCAGTTCCTGGAGCTCTTCACCCGGCACAAGGCGGCGTTGCTGGCGGCATTCGAGCGTCACCGGCCCACCGACACCGCGTATTCACCGCTCTCGTTCTTCTTTAACTTTTCGCACAACGTCCTCAAGGGCACCGTGGTCGACGCGCTGTTGTGGGGCGAGGCCTGGGACCTGACGTTGAACGACCTGCTGACCGGCGTGCCGCGCGCAGGCATCGACGAGGGGTCGCAGCAACTGCTGGCGGCGACGCTGATGGGCTACGCGCGCTCGAATCCCGACCGCATTCGCGGCCGGCTGATGCCGGTCATTGTTTACGACCCGCAGGCGGGCCGGCGCGCGTTCACCGTGGCGATGGAAAAGCTGGCGCAGGACTAGTTCCGGGTCGCCTTCCACGGGACCTGCCCGGCCGGCGTGGTGACCGTCCCCTCGATCTGGTTGCCTGTGATCGTCCCGTTGTAGTTGAGGCCGCCGGCGATAAAGCTGATGCGGGCGCCGTCAAGCGCCGTCCTCGCAATCGCGTGCGTGCCATCGTCGGTCGTGACCGATCCCTCGATCATCTGGTACTTCTGCGCCAGCGTCATGGTCCCGTTCGCCATGCGCCAGGTGCCGGCCGCCCTGGCGGGCACGATCCACAGCAGGACGTCGCACCAGCTCGAACAATCGCTGTCTGGCTCAAGGGTGATCTGCTCGTCCGGCTGCCAGTCGTCGATGCCGAACGTGTTGGCGACGATCCGCGAGCCCGGGGCCAGGTCGAGAAACTTCGGCGCCAGGCGATTGAGGTTGACCGGCAGCAGGAACAGCGCCAGCACCGTCGCCTTCGAGATGTCCGCCGCGTACATGTCGCCTTCGACAAACCGCGCCTTGTCGCTCACCCCGGCCTCGGCGGCCAGGCGGCGCGACAACGCCACCATGTCAGGGTTGTACTCGACGCCCAGGCCCTGCGCGCCCAGCTTGGCGGCGGCGATGATGTTGCGGCCGTCGCCCGAGCCCAGGTCCATCACGAAGTCGTCCGGCGTAACCTTGGCCATGTCGAGCATCCGGTCGACCATGGCCGGTGGCGAAGGCACCCACACCACATCCTTGCCGGCCTGTCCGCTCTTGGGCTCGAAGGGTACCTGGGGTTGCTGGGCCTGTGCGACGCTGCCAAGCGTCAACAGGAGGGCGAGGCTGAGAGTTGTCTTGCGCATGGTTCAGGTCCCGACGGGTTATTGACCGGCGGCTTTCGCCAGGTCGGCCATGGTCGCGACCGCCCCGTGCAGCGGGACGATCCGGTCAACGGCCAGTTTTCGTGACTGGATATTCTCCAACAAGTTGGCGGCGTACGGGTGGTATTGCCCGCCCGGGCTGAAGGCGTCCACCTCGACCAGGATGGCCTGCCGCGGAAAATGGGCCATCAGCATGGTGTCGGAGTGGGGATTGGCGGCGACGTGGTACAGCGTGAGGGCCATCGTGGCGTCCCTGAACTCGAGTTGGCCGTCGACCCCTTCGACGGTGACGGGCTTGGGCGTGACCGCGAGCGCATCGGGCTGCAGCGTGTGCGGCCGCCTGGCCATGTCGGCGACCCACGCGCGGTTGCCGCTGTGGGTAATCACGGTGAGGCCCTCGGCAATCGCCGCGCGCAAGCCGGCGGTGTGATCGAAGTGATGGTGGGTGATCACGAGTTGAGTCAGCGGCTTGGCAGGTACGGTCTGCCGCGCCTTGGCGATCACGGCCTGGGTTCGGGCCTCGCTTTGCGGCGCCTCGATCAGCATGAGGTGGTCGCTGAACTCGACGAGCACGCTGTGATGCGACTGGCCGGCGAGGAACCACACGCCCTGGCCGATCGGCTCGGCGGTGACGGTGGGGGCCGCCGGCGCGGCCGCGGCCGGCGCGCCGGCCGGTATCGACAGGTCGCCCACGTCGCCGTCGAGCGATTGGCGCGACGCCTGCAGCTCCCAGGTCGTAAACGCATCGACCTTGCCTTCGAATCCCGCCGGCAATTTCAGTCCGCTCACGTCCTGGTAGTCAGACAATGCCGTGGTCACGACGACGTCGCCCAGATTGGCGTGGTATGTGCGTGACGAGATCGACAGTGGCGTGCCGGCCGTGTCGACCGCGAGCGTGAGCACGGGGCCACCCTGGAGGGTAATGTCGGCCTGGCGAATGGCGCCGGTCGCGCGGACATTCGCGATCGTCGTGGCGGGATCGAGCGTCGCGCGCAGCAACTGGAGGGGATGGTGGTAGAGATCGGCGCGGCGGTCGGCGGCCGCGCGGCCGGCCAGGCGGGTGACGGACCCGGTGGCGCCGATGTTGAAGGCGGCCTCGCCGTCGAAACCCTGGATCTGTTTTTGCGGCTGCGGCCCCTGGAAGTAGGCGAACTTCGGCGTGCGCACTTGCTCCACGCGCTGGCGGCTGTTGGCGATATCAATGACACGCTGGTAATCCGTAATCTCGAAGGTTTGGGTCGCGGCGTCCGGTATCAGGTCCTGGCCGAGGTTGTAGTTCACGCCCGTGGCCTCGATGGTCAGGTGCCTGGCGGCCTCGATTCGACTGCGACCGCCGAGGGCGGCATAGGCGTCGTTGAGGAACTGCTGCTCTGGCGTCGGCGGCGCACAGCCGGCCAGGGTCAGGACCGCGACCAGGGCAGAGAGGCGGTGTCGAATCGTCATGGTTTGCATCCGGAAGGGCCCAAAGCTGCCCAAAACACCAAACATTTGGATTGCCTAGAGCTTGGGCGGTGTTGGGGAGTATATGCGCGCGGCTCATCCCACCGTTCACGGAAAAGCGCTGTTAGCGAGGGGGACAATCGGCGACAATGTCGGGTCGGTAAAGTGGCGGCGACAGTCGGGTTGCATGGGTCGCGGTCAGGAGCCGTTTCTAAATGTTTTCGACGGAGGAAGAAGCAATGACGATTGTAAGGCGGATGTGCGTTCTCGTTTGGATGGCTGTAGTGGCGGGTGCGCCGCTGGCCTATGCCCAGACGACTGGTTCGATCGCCGGCACGGTAACCGACGCAAGCGGCGCGGTCCTGCCCGGTGTGACGATCACCCTGACCAGCGACCGCTTGATTGGCGGTCCCCAGACGCAAGTAAGCGATGCGACCGGCACTTACCGCTTCTCCCGGTTGGCACCTGGCAGCTACGACGTGAAGTTCGAACTGCAGGGCTTCCGCTCGGTGGACCGCCCCGCGGTCCGCATCAGCGCGGCCTTCGTGGCCACCATCAACGGCAAGATGGAAGTCGGCGCGTTGTCCGAGACCATCACCGTCACCGGTGAATCGCCCACGGTCGACGTGCGGTCGAACGTGCAGCAGACGGTGATGAACCAGGAGATCCTGGAAGGCATCCCGACCGGCCGCGACCCGTGGTCGCTGGCCAAGCTGATCCCCGGCGTGCAGGTGGCGACCTATGACGTCGGCGGCACGCAGTCGATGCAGCAGAGCAGCATGTCGGCGCACGGCTCGAACACGGCCGATGTCAGCTACAACATCGACGGCGCGACGGTGAACTGGCCGGGCGGCGGCGGCGGCGCGACCATGATGTACTACGACCAGGGCATGTTCGAAGAGGTCAACTACATGACCTCGGCGATCCCGGCGGAAACGCTGGCCGGCGGTGTCTCCATCAACATGGTGACCAAGGACGGCGGCAACCTGTGGAAGGGCAACGCCCGCTACAATTTCGCCAACGACGACCTGCAGGGCGAGAACTGGGCGGAAACCCAGAAGGTCAACCCGCTGTTCCTCGGCAACCCCACCAAGAAGACCTACGACCTCAACGTGTCGGGTGGCGGCGCGCTGGTCCAGAACCGGGTGTGGGTCAACGGCACCCTCCGCAAGTGGGTGGTCAACAAGCTGGTGAGCGCGCGCAACGTCGATGGCAGCCAGGCGCTCGACGACAACGACCTGAAGAACTACTCGGGTAAGGTGGTCGCCCAGATCAGCACCAACAACAAGTTGGGCGTGTCGTACCTCTGGAACGACAAGATCCGCGGCCACCGCCGCGACAGCAGCGATCGCATCCCGGACATCGCGTCGGTGGTGCAGACCAACCCGGTGCAGACCACCCAGGCCAAGTACACCGGCATCAGGGGCAGCCTGGTGTTCGAGTCGAACTTCAGCGTGATGGACGGCCAGACCAACTACACCTACCAGCCCGACACCGCGCCCGATGCGATCCGCAAGATCGACACCGGCACGACCGACGTGTTCTTCGCATCGACTCGTGAAGAGCACCAGCCCAACTCGCGCCACCAGTTCGACAACGTCTTCACGTTCGGCAAGAGCGGCATGGGCGGCGAGCACCTGATCAAGGCCGGCGTGCAGTGGGGCCGGCTGTTCTACGGCTCCGACTACTCGGTCAAGGGCGACCACTGGGTGATTTACAACAACGGCGTCCCGACCTCGGTGCGCCAGTACAACTCGCCGGCGTTCTCGAAGAACAAGGCGATTGTCACCGGCTTCTTCATCCAGGACTCGTGGTCGATGAACCGCCTGACGCTCAACATCGGCGGCCGCTACGACAAGTACGTCGGCACCCTGCCCGACCAGTCGAGCCCGGGCGGCACGTTCGCCGGTCCCCGCACCGTTGCGGAAACCGAAGCGATCAACCAGAGCATCGCCGTGTGGCGCGCCGGCGCATCGTACGATCTCACCGGCACCGGCCGCACGGCGCTCAAGGCCAGCTACAGCCGCTACGGTCTGCAGGTCGGCATCGACCGGGTGACCAACGTCAACCCGCTCACCGTCGGCTCGCGTGACTGCGTGTGGACCGACCCCAACGGCGACGGCAAGGTGCAGACCAGCGAGATCGGCACCTGCCCGGCCGCGTTCAGCGGCGGCACCCAGGTGCAGTACGCCTCCGGCGTTGACTGGCCCTTCTCGGACGAGGCCACGTTCGGCGTGGAAACCCAGTTGCCGGGCGCCGTCCGCGTCGGTGCGATGTTCTACTACCGCACCAACCGCAAGCAGATCGGCCAGGTCGATACCCTGAAGCCGGCCTCGGCCTACACCGCGCACACCATCACCATCCCGAACGGTCCTGGCGGCACGGTCGCCAGCCCCAAGCCCACCACCGCGACGGTCTACAACATCTCGGCGGCCGCCAACGCGGTGACGGCGAGCCTTCGCGATAACGTCGATTACCTCGACACCGAGTACAAGGGTATCGAGTTCACCGCCACCAAGCGCTTCTCGAAGAAGTGGCAGATGCAGGCGGGCTTCACCATCGGCAAGAACGAGGGCGGCGTCTCGGGCGGCACCGACCTCAACGACCCGAACAACACCCAGTACCCGACCGGCATCATCGGCAATGACTCCGAGACGGCCCTGCGCGTGTCGGGCAGCTACGAGCTCCCCGGCAAGATCAACTTCGCCGGTTCGATGATTGCCAACAACGGCTACCCCTACGTGTCGACCTACTCGCTGTCACGCGCGGTTGCCGCCACCCAGGGGATTGCCCTGACCCGCGCCAGCCAGACCATCCAGCTGAGCGAGCGCGGCAACGAGCGCTTCGGCAACGTGACGATGTTCGACATTCGCCTGTCGCGCGCGTTCCGCTTCGGCAGCCGCAGCTTCCAGCCGACGATTGATATCTTCAACATCGGCAACGCGGATACCGCCACTTCGCGTACGACCGCAGTGGGTGGCAGCTACCTCAACCCGACGGAAATCCTGGCACCGCGCATCATCCGCCTGGGCTTCTCGCTCAACTTCTAACGCAGACACGGACAGAGACGAGAGGGCGCGGTGCTTCGGCATCGCGCCCTTTCTTTTGTACCCAGGGCCGCAGATGACACAGATGACGCAGAGGTCGGCTCAGCCAGGGCCGCAGATGACACAGATGACGCAGAGGTCGGCTCATCCAGGGCCGCAGATGACACAGATGACGCAGAGGTCGGCTCAGCCAGGGCCGCAGATGACACAGATGACGCAGAGGTCGGCTCAGCCAGGGCCGCAGATGACACAGATGACGCAGAGGTCGGCTCACCCAGGGCCGCAGATGACACAGATGACGCAGAGGTCGGCTCAGCCAGGGCCGCAGATGACACAGATGACGCAGAGGTCGGCTCAGCCAGGGCCGCAGATGACGCAGATGACGCAGAGGTCGGCTCAGCCAGGGCCGCAGATGACGCAGATGACGCAGAGGTCGGCTCATCCGGGGCCACAGATGACACAGATGACGCAGATGGCGCAGATGACGCCGTGCCGGGGCCATTCGACATGTTCCGCTATACTCCCAGCCGGGACACGTGCGCAACCGTCCTGACGGGAGGGACCCATGGGTCTGATTGTCACGCTGATCGTTGGCGCGGTGGTGGGCTGGATCGCCAGCATGCTCATGAAGACCAACCACCAGATGGGGGCGGTCGCCAACATCGTGGTGGGCATCGTCGGCGCCTGGCTGGGCGGCGTGCTGGCGGGGTTGGTGGGATTTGCCGCGATGTCGACGGTGGCCGGCATCATCGTGTCCGTCGCCGGCGCCTGCGTCCTGATCGCGCTCTTGAAAGCGCTGAACGTCTTTAAGTGACCTCTCCCCACGAGGCGAAGCCGAGCCCTACGAGCGGCGTAAGCCGCGAGCCCTGCGATGGCGCGCTGCGCCGAGCCTCCCGAACGGCGTAAGCCGCGAGCCCCACGCGGCGCGGGAGCGCCGCGCCCCACGCACGCCAAGAGGCGAGCGCCCTACCGCAGGGCGCCGATCACTTCCTGCGCGCCGACGATGGCGAACAGGAGCAGGATGGCCGCGAGCAGCAGGTTGGTGTACCACGCGTTATGCGGCACCGGCTCGGTCCACTTCACCTTGTTGTTCAGGTAGAGCAGGGTCGCGGCCAGGAACGGCACGAACAGGCTGCCGACAATTGTGTAGATGACCACGATCTGAATCGGCCGGCCGGTGAAGGCAAACGGCAGCGGCACCAGCGTGATGAAGGCCAGGGCCAGCCGGTATGGGGTGCTCGTCACCTTGACGATTTCCAGCCGATCGGCCTGTGGCATCTTCTTGAGGATGCCGTAGAAGTCGGCATACAGGTAGGGCACGCTTTGCCACACGCCCAGCAGCGACGCGAACACCGCCGCCCAGAAGCCGACCGAGAACGCCACGCGGCCAAAAGCCCCAAGCAAGGTGCCGAGCGCCGCCGCCATCTTCGGCACCGCTTCGGCGTCGCGCAACGCCACGCCCGGGACGAAAAAGGCATCGTTGGCAATCAGCATGATCGAAATACCGAACAGCGCCGTAAATACGTAGGCGACCGCGACGTCGCCGCGGACATAGGAGAGGAAGCCGGCGCCGCGCAGGCCCTCCTCGCGCATCCAGTAGTTGTAGGACAGCATGGTGATCGAACCACCGACGCCGCCGATCAGCGACAGCACATAGGTGCCGCTGCCGGTTGGGATGATCGGCAGCACCAGTCCCTGCGCCGCCGGCCACGGATCTTGCAGTGTCAGGATCGCGCACACCAGGATGCTGAAGCCCATCACGCCAACCAGCACCTTCATCAGCTTCTCGAAGTTGCCGTAGCCGCCCAGCCACACGAATGCGAAACCGACCAGGCTGTGCAGCACCGCGCCCCACGGCTGCGAGATGGCACCGCCGGTCAGGTTGGCAATGCCGAGGCCGGTGGCGTTGGTGAGCGCGGCGCTGACCGCCACGGTCCAGATGATGAGGTAGACGCCGAAATACCACTTTACCCAGCCCGGCAGGTGATCGGCCCAGCCCTCAAGCGCGGTCTTGCCGGTGGCCAGTTGCCACCGTGCGATGCCCTCGCTCAGGACGAACTTGAAAAAGGCGCCGGCCACGATCGCCCACAACAGGACGACGCCGTAGCGCGCGCCGCCGACCGTGGCCGAGACCACGTCGCCGGAGCCGATACCGGTGGCCGCCACGACCAATCCGGGACCGGCGAGTTTGAGGAAACTAAAGGAGGCGGGTTTCGGCGATTCGGACACGCCGAGATTATGGCTTATTCGTCGCGCTCAAGCCGAGTGGATCTTGCCTTCTTGATCTCGGCGTGGTGCTTCTTTCCGGCCAGCCGGCGTTCCTTGGCCGCCTTGGTCAGGGCCGTGGGCGTGCGCTTCTTCGGTGGAATGGAGGCGCGCTGGATCAAGTCAACCAGCCGCTCCCGCGCGGCCGCGCGGTTGCGGGCCTGGGTGCGATGCTCGCGGCTGTCGATCATCAAGACGCCATCGGTCAACGCTTTGCGGCCGGCCAGCGCTTTCAGTCGCGACTTGAGTCCCTCGGGCAGACCCGAGTTGTCGATGTCGAACCGAAGCTCGACCGCGGTCGCGACCTTGTTGACGTTCTGGCCACCGGGGCCAGAGGCCCGCACGAACCGTTCGTCGACGTTCAAGGGGATTCGAAGCGGTGAAGTGAACAGTGTCGCCATAACCCCATCTTAGCAATCAACAAGAGGAGAAGAGATCAGGAGAAAGTGATTCCTCCTGACCTCATCGCTTGTTGATTACGCGAACGGCTTGTCGATCGACGGGCTCGGCTGCGAGAAGTACTGCGCGCCCGATTCGGTGACGTAGAGGCAATCCTCCAGCCGGATACCGAACTCGCCATAGATGGCGACCATCGGCTCGTTGCTGAAGCACATGCCGGGGGCGAGTGGGGTCGTGTTGCCGCGCACGAAGTTGGTCCACTCGTGGCCGTCGAGGCCGATGCCGTGGCCGGTCCGGTGCGGCAGGCCAGGCACCTTGTAGTCGGGGCCGAAGCCGGCGTCGGTGATGACCTTGCGCGCGGCGGCGTCAACCGCCTCGCATGGGGTGCCCGGCTTGACCACGGCAAACGCCGCCGCCTGGGCCCTCTTCTCGAGCTCCCAGATCTCGATCTGGCGCGCACTGGCCTTGCCGAACACTGTCGTTCGTGTGATGTCGGACTGGTAGCCATCGATGGCGCAGCCGCCATCCACCTGGATGACATCGCCCTCGACCAGCTTCTGCGGCTCGATGCTGCCGTGAGGGAAGGCCGTGAACTTGCCAAAGCTGATGCTGGCGCTGCCGGTGGCGCCGAGGGCGCGGTGAGCGGCGGCCACGTTGGCCCGCAGCTCGTCCTGCGTCATGCCCTCGCGGAAGGTGGCGAAGGCGGCGCGGAACGCCTCGATGGTGATGTCGCTGGCCTTCTGCATCAAGGCCAGCTCGGTGGCCGACTTGAACATGCGGCAACCGGCCGTGACCGTCTCGCCGTCGACGAAGTCGGTGCCCGGCAGTTCCTTCCTGACGCCGCTGAAGATGAAGTGGCGCAGCCGCTCGTCGACCGCCACCCGGCCGGTGGCGCCGCGGTCCTTGAGGATGCCGGCGATCTGCCGATAGGGGCTTTCGTCTTCCTGCCACACCCGCACTTCGGCGTCCTTGGCCACCAGTTCCCGCGCGCGCTCTTCCTCGAAACCGGGGCACACCCACGCCGGGTCGCCCTTGGCGGGGATCACGCACACAAACGGCCGTTCGCTGAGGCCCCAACGCACGCCGGTGAAGTAGAACATGCTCGATCCACCCTCGAGGTAGAGCGCGCTGATCTTGTTGTCGGCCATGAGCCGGCGCGCCTTCTCAAGACGGGTGGCCCGCTCGTCGGCGGTGATCGGCTTGACATCGGCAGTCATCGGCTTGAGCGCGGCAATCGCCGGGTGAGGACCGGCGGCGGCCGGGGCCGGCGCGGGGGCCGGGGCCGTGTTACAGCCGGCCAGGCCGGCCCCGATGCCGGCCCCGATGCCGGCGACGGCGCCGGTTTGCAGAAATGTTCGACGCGAGCGGTTCATGGCGGGTCCCTTTCAAGGCGGCACTGAAGTGCCGCCCTCGCGGCGACCCGTCAGTCAGCGATGCTTGATGAAGGTCCCATTCTGTAGCTCGGCATAGGCCTGCTGCAACTCCGATCGTTCATTCATCACGATCGGGCCATACCAGGCCACCGGCTCCTCGAGCGGCCGGCCCGAGACCAGCAGGAAGCGGATGCCTTCATCGCCGGCCGTGACGGTAATCTCATCGCCACTGTCGAACACGACGAGGGAGCGATTGCCGAGCATGGACGGTGTGGCTTCATCCGAGACTCCCACCAGCTCGGTCTGCACCGCCAGGGGCTTGGAGGCATCACGGAAGGCGCCGCTGCCGGCAAAGACGTAGGCAAACGCATGCCGCGAGTTGTCCACCGCCAGCCGCCTGGTCTTGTTGGGCGCGATCGAGATGTCGAGATAGCGCGGATCGGCCGCCACGCCCTCCACCGGCCCCTTCTGGCCCCAGAATTCGCCGCACACCACCCGCACATGCGTCCCGTCATCGTCGGTGACCTCGGGAATGTCCTTGGAGAGGATGTCCTGGTAGCGTGGCGCCGTCATCTTGAGCGCCCGCGGCAGGTTGGCCCAGAGCTGAAAGCCGTGCATGCGGCCCTGGGCATCGCCCTGCGGCATCTCCTGGTGCATGATGCCGCTGCCGGCCGTCATCCACTGCACGTCGCCCGCGCCCATGGATCCCCGATTGCCGAGGCTGTCGCCGTGCGCCACTGTGCCCGCGAGGACGTAAGTGATGGTCTCAATTCCGCGATGGGGATGCCACGGGAAGCCGGCCAGGTAATCGTCGGGCCGCTCGTTGCGGAAGTCGTCGAACAACAGGAACGGATCGAATTCACTGGTGTCGCCGAACCCGAAGCCGCGATGCAGCTTCACGCCCGCGCCTTCCATGGTGGGCTTGGCTTCAATGACGCGCTTAACCGGGCGAATAGACATGGCGGCACTCCGATAGTGACAGGATAAAGCTGTGGCGCCGGGATCGCTACCTATCGAGGCAGCCGGCTGAGCCACTCGGCTGGCGGATCGACATATGACCCGTCAAGCTCTTGGATGCTGGCGCAGCCAAGCAGTTTCAGCGTGCGCACCACATCGGTGCGCAGCAATTCGATCGCGCGGGCCACCCCGGCCGGGCCGCCGGCGGCGAGGCCGTAGGCGTAGGCGCGGCCGATCAGGACCGCCCGCGCGCCCAGGCACAGGGCTTTGACGATGTCGCTGCCGCGGCGGATGCCGCCATCAAGAAGAATCTCGGTCTGGCCGCCAACCGCGTGGACCACTTCAGGCAGGACACGAATGGTGGGGGAGACGCCGTCGAGCTGGCGCGCCCCATGATTCGAGACGACGATGGCCGCCGCTCCTTCCGCCACCGCCCGCCTCGCATCGTCGGCCGTATGCACGCCCTTGGCGACAATCGGTCCGCCCCATGCCTCGCGGATCCACTTGAAGTCGTCCCACGAGGTCATGGACTGCTCGAGCGCGGCGCCGACATCGGCATAGCCCATGGGTTCGCCGTTGATGACGATGTTCGGAAAATTCATGAGACCGCCGTCGGCGAAGAAGCTGTACAGCCAGCCAGGCCGGGTCAGCATCTGGCCGAGATGCGGGATGGTGGACAGGTTTCGTGCCAGCAGCTGCTTCACGCCGTTGCGTGAGTCGCGCTCGCGCATGCCGGCTACCGGCGTGTCAATGGTGACGACGAGCGCACGGTATCCAGCCGCTTTGGCCCTGGCGATCGCCCCCATCGCTACCTCGCGTCCACCGACCAGGTACAACTGATACCAGGCCGTGCCGGTGGTTGCTGCCTTGACGTCCTCGAGCCGGCAGCCTGAAAGCGTGGACAGCGTGTAGATGGTGCCGGCCTCGCCGGCCGCCTTGGCCGCCACTTCTTCGCCGCGCGGATAGAACATGCGGCTGCTGCCGACCGGCGCCAGGATGAACGGCAGGCCGATGGTGGTGCCCAGCACGGTGGCCGTGGTGTCAACGGTAGCGGTGGCCACGGCCGAGCGCGGCCGGAACATCACATCCTCGAACGCGCGGCAGTTTTCGCGCAGCGTCCACTCGCGCTCGGCGCCGCCGTCGATGTAGTCAAAAGCCATGCGCGGCAAGCGCGCCATGGCCGTGCGACGAAGATCGGCGATGGTAACGGCGCTCGAGACTGAAGCCATGGCCGCCGATTGTATCTCCAAGATCAGGGCAGGCGCAGATTGGATGGCCGCCCCTTTATAGGTGCGGCTGTCGTCGGCCTGAGACAGTCGTCAGTCTGTGGCCTATACTGCGGCCCATGTCGAACCGTCTTCGCGCCCTGCTGCTGGCCTCCCTGTTTCTAGGCAACGCCGGTCTCGCGGCGGCGCCGTCGCCGGCGGTGATCAAGGTCCGCGAGTGGCGCGCGACTCGTGAGCGGCAGATCGTGGCGGAGTTGATGCAGCTGGTGTCGCTGCCCAACATCGCGGCCAACAAGGCCGACATCATCAAGAACGCCGACGCGCTGACCGGCATGTTCGAGAAGCGCGGCTTCACGGTGGCCCGGGTCCAGACGCCGGGGTCGCCGGTACTGATTGCACGGCGGGATGCCGCCAACCCCGTTGGCACGCTGACCTTCTACATGCACTACGACGGCCAGCCGACCGAGGCGAAAGACTGGACCATTGGCCAGCCATTTTCGCCGGTGGCTATGCTCGGCCAGACCCGCTTCGATCTCGAGACCACCTCCGCCGCCCTCAGTCCGGACCTGCGGATCTACGGGCGCGCCGTGGCCGACGACAAGGGGCCGATCGTCGCCTTCCTGGCGGCGATGGACGGCCTGGCCGAAACCCGCGCCACCGTGCCGTGGTCGCTGCGGGTCGTGTTGGACGGTGAAGAGGAGGCCGGGTCGCCCAATTTCACCGCCGCGATGACCGCCAATTCCGCCGCGGTGCGGGCCGACCTGGCCGTGATTGTGGACAGCCCCCGTCACCCGAGCGGCCTACCCACCGTGTTCTACGGCTCGCGCGGCGTCACCGGTGCCGAGATCACCATCTACGGCGCGACCGGCGACTTGCACAGTGGCAACTACGGCAACTTCGTGACCGATCCGGCCATGGCGTTGACCAAGCTCATCGCCTCAATGAAGGACGAAGCCGGTAACGTCGTGATTAAGGGGTTCTATGACGGCGTGGTGCCGCTCACGGCCGCCGAGCGCCGAGCCATCGATGAGATTCCCAACGTCGACCAGAAACTGCTCGATCAGTTTGGTCTCGCGAAGGCCGAGCATCCCGACAGCCGGATCGAGTTGCAACACAATCGCCCGACGCTGACCGTCGCCGGCCTGCAGTCGGGCACGGTCGGCGCCAACGCCCGCAACGCCGTGTCCGGCTCAGCGACCGGCCGGGTCGAGATGCGGCTGGTGAACGGTCTGGATGAGAAGACGCAGTTTGACCGGCTGGTGGCGCATGTGCGGGACCAGGGTTACTTCATGGTCGGCGGGCCGCCCGACGCTGCCACTCGCCGCACGCACCAGAAGATTGCCAGGGTTACGCAGACCGAAAAGGGCTTCCCGATTGGCAAAGGCAACATGGAGGACCCGCGCACGGCGATGGCCGCCAACGCCATCCGCGCGCTCGATCAGCGACTGGTGCAAATGCCGACCATCGGCGGCAGCCTGCCGTTCTCGACGTTCAACGACGCGCTGAAGCTGCCGACGATCGGCCTGGCGGTGGTGAATTTCGACAACAACCAGCACGCGATCAACGAGAACCTGCGGGTCGGCCACTTGTGGGAGGCCATCGACATCTTCGCCGCGCTGGTGACGATGGCGCGCTGAGGCCCGAAGTGACAGGAGGCAAGAAGATCAGGAGGACATTACTCGTCTGACCTGTTGGACTCCTGTTGATTTCCGAATGCCGCGAGCGTATGGCGAATGACGTTGACCGCTTTCCAATATTCATCGAGCGGCAGGTGCTCGTTCGGCGTGTGATCGAGCGCGCTGTCGCCAGGCCCGTAGGCGACAATCGGGCACTTCCACCCTGGCGCCACCACGTTCATGTCGCTCGTGCCGGTCTTCAGCACGAAGCCTAAGGATGCAGCGGGATCTTCGGTCCTGACGCCGGCGAGAAAGCTGCGGACCAGCGGGTTGTTGCGGTCGCCGCGCCACGCGCGTTCCTCGCCCCTGAAGTGAAACTCAAAACGGGTGTGGCCGTCCCGCAGGTGGGCGAGCGGCCACGCGCGCAGGCCGGCCATCAGCGCCGCGGCATCAAAGCCCACAGGCAGGCGCCAGGCAAACTGCGCCTCGACCAGGTCGTGCATCTCGGTGTTGGTCGAGGTGACGAATCGGCGCAGGCTGGGGCTGAGCTGATCGAAAGCCTTGTCCTTGCCCCGATTGTGGGCAGCGGCCTGGGCGGTGACCCAGTTCCACAGGTCGACCACCACAGAAGCGACGCTGGCGTCTGGTCCGGCAGTGTGCGCCATCGGCTGATCGGCGGTCAGGTCGAGCAGCAACCGCCCCTTGTAGCCCAGCGTGACCCGGTTCCAATGGCTGGGCTCGCCAATGATGCACGCGTGCGGAATGGGTTCGGTCACCCCGTCGAACCGCGCGGCAATGAAGCGCGCGCCCTTACTGGTGGCCGCTTCCTCTTCGACCGCGCCGACGACGACCACGCGCAGGCCCGCGGCGCGGGCGGCGGCCGATCCAAAGCGCGCAGCGCCGCAGACGAAACTCGCCAGCGGGCCCTTGGCGTCGACACTGCCGCGGCCGTACAGCAGATCGCCGCCGGCCGACGCCTCGATCCGCACCGGGATATTGCCAGGTACGGTATCGATATGGCCGAGCAGAACGATGGTGCGCGGCGCCGACGGATCGCCCAGTTCGCCGACGGCGTTGCCGGCGCCATCGACGAACGCGCGATCGTAGCCGTTGGCGCGCATCTGTTCCACCAGCCAGGCCGAGGCCGGCGCTTCCTGCCGGGACAGCGAGGGAATGGCCACCAGCCCGCGGATTAGCTCGACGGCGGCTGCGCGATCCATCAGTCGATGTCCGTGATGGCTTTGGCAATCGCCTGGACGCCAAAGTCGATCTCGCTCTCGGTGATGACCAGGGGCGGCAGCAGCCGCAGCACGGTGGGGCCGGCCGGCAGGGCGATCACGCCGTGGGTCAGCATCAGGCTCTTGAGCACCGGGGCGACCTTGGTGCGCAGTTCGACCGCGATCATGAGGCCCAGGCCGCGGATGTCGCGCACCGCCGCCACGCCGTCGAGCGCGCTCCTGAGCGTGGTGCGCAGGTGGGCGCCGAGGACGGCGCTGCGCTTGATCAAGCCTTCGTCGCGGTAGGCGTGGATGGCGGCCAGTCCGGCCGCGCAGGCGATCGGCGAGCCACCGAAGGTGCTGCCGTGTGCCCCCTGGGTGAGCACGTCGCGAATCGCTTTCGTATAGGCGAACGCGCCCATCGGGAAGCCGCCGCCGAGGCCCTTTGCCAGGCACATGATGTCGGGCTCGATGCCGCTGTGCTCGACGGCAAACCACTTGCCGGTGCGGCCGAAGCCGGTCTGGATCTCGTCGACGATCAGCAGCGCGCCGCGTTCGCGGCACAGCCGCTGGGCGGTCTGCAGGAAGTCGGGTGTGCCGACATTGACGCCGCTTTCGCCCTGCACCACTTCAAGGATCACCGCCGCCGTCTGATCGGTAATCGCCTGGTCGAGCGCGGCCGCATCGTTGAACCGGACGTGGCTGGTCTCCAGCAGCGGGAGAAAGCCCTCGCGGTACTTCGGCTCCCAGGTGACCGACAGCGCGCCGATGGTGCGGCCGTGAAAGCCCTTGGTGGTCGAGACAAAGGCCGGCCGCTTAGTGAACAGCCGCGCGAACTTCAGCGCGCCGTCGACCGCTTCGGCGCCGCTATTGGCGAGGAACACGTGCGGCAGGTGCTTCGGCAGCACGTCCACCAACGCCTGTGCGAACTCGGCGCGAACGTCGTTATAGAGGTAGCTGGGACAGAGCATCAGCGTCTCGGCCTGGCGGCTGATGGCCTCGACCACGCCGGGATGGCAGTGCCCCAGCATCGCCACGCCCTGGGCGGCACCCAGATCGAGGTACTTTTTGCCGTCCTCGTCGAACACCCACGATCCCTCGCCCCGCGTGATGACGACCTCTCCGCGCCGGGCGGTGGTGCCACCGAGAATGCGCTCTTCGGTTTCCGCTACAGATTTCATATCCAGGGCCACAGATTACACAGATTACGCAGATGGAAACGAACGGCTGACCGGCGGCCGGCCGCGAAGCGGCCGGGCCGGGAGCATGGTGGACCATGCTCCCGTGCCGCGGCTACGCCGCGGTCGCCGGTCATCAGCATCCGTGTCATCTGCGTCATCTGCGTCATCTGCGGCTCTGAGCTATCTGAGTTAGAAAATCTGCGTGCCGGAACCGGCCAGCGCGCGCGAAATGGGTTGGTCGACGCGGCCGTCGGCGAAGATCACCTTGCCGACGCCCTCGGCGATGGCCTCGACGGCGCCCATGACCTTCTTCTTCATGCGCCCTTCGGCGAACTGCATGAACTGATCCGCCTTGGCCTTGGGAATCTCGGCAATCAAGGTCGATTCGTCGGGGAAATTCTTCAGCAGGCCGACCTGGTCGGTCAGGATGACGAGCGCCTCGGCGTTGAAGGCGCCGGCCACCATGGCCGCGGCGCGGTCGCCATCCACGTTGATGGCTTCGCCGGCGGTTGATGAACCCGGCGGCGTCAGGACGGGGAAGTAGCCGGCTGCGATCAGCGTCTTCAGCAAGTCGGCGTTGACCTTCTCAACCGTGCCGGTCCAGTCATCGCGCAGCACCATCCGGCGGCCATCGACGCGAATCCGCAGCGTGTCCTTGCGCGTGCCCTCGAAAATGCGGCCGTCGAGGCCCGACAGGCCGACGGCGTTGACGCCCTTCAACTGCAGCTTCTCGACCCACATCTTGTTGAGTTGGCCGCAGTAGACCATCTCGAAGATCTCCAGCGTTCGGCGATCGGTGCGGCGGCTGGTGTGGCCGGTCTCGCTGGTCACAAACTGCGCGGGGTGCCCGAGCGCCTCGGCCACCGCGTTGGTGGTCTGCGCCCCGCCGTGTACCAGCAGCAGTTCAGTGCCCCTGGCGCGCAGAGAGACGATGTCGGCGACCACCGCGTCGATGTTGAGGGATGTGCCGCCGCCGACTTTCACAACGATCATTTCAGCACCACGAAACTCAAAAGGAGATCAGGAGTCCTGTTAAATCGGATGGAGGCCCGGGAACTCGAGGCCGAGCGTCTCGTCCCAGCCCATCATGATGTTGGCGCATTGCATGGCCGTGCCCGCCGCGCCCTTCATCAGGTTGTCGATCGCGCACAGCGCGACCACGCGACCGGTCGAGGCGTCCATTTCGAAGCCGACGTCGGCGTAGTTGCTGCCGGACAGAATCTTCGGTTCGGGATAACGATAGAGCCCGGTGCGCTCCTTGACGATGCGCACAAACGGCTCGTGGTTGTAGGCCTCGCGATACGCCTTCCACACATCCTTCTCGGTGGTGCCGGGCGTCACGAACACGTGCGCGGTGGCGAGGACGCCGCGGACGTTGTCAATCGCCGTGGCGCTGAGATGCACGGCGGTGCTCACCTGCGCGAGCTGCAACGCCTGCAGCACTTCGGCCGTATGGCGATGACCCGTCGGCGCGAAGCTACGCATCACGCCGGCCCGTTCGGGGTGGTGCGTCGAGTCCGCCGCTGCCGCGCCGCCTTCACTGCTGCCGACCTTCACCTCGCAGATGATGCCTCGCGAGGCGTCGATCAGCCCTGCGGCCGCCAGCGGCCATATCGCAAGCGTCGTCGCCGTCGCGTTACAGCCGACGCCGCTCACGTAGCGCGCGGCCTTGAGTTCCGCGCGATGCAGCTCAGGCAGACCGTAGACGAACTTCTTGAGCCACTCCGGATTGGTGTGCGGCTTGCCGTACCACTGGTCGTAGCCGGCCGCGTCGCGGAGTCGAAAGTCGGCGCTCAGGTCAATAAGGCGATTCGCCAGGGTGGCGAAGTGGTCGACGCGGCCCATTGCGCCGCCATGCGGCAGGCACAGGAACAGCAGGTCGCACTTCTCAACCGCCTCGGATCGTACAAACTTCAGCTGCGTGCGTTTCCTGAGGTTAGCGTGCGTGAAGTGCACGAACTGGCCGTCGAGCCGTTCGCTCGTGACCTGCTGCACCTCGAGCTGCGGATGCGCCAGCGCGAGCCGAAGCAGTTCGCCGCCGGTGTAGCCGGAGGCGCCAATGATCGAGACGGTAAGTGGGGTGGGCACAGTAGATGATCTGGTGATCTGGTGATCTCGTGAGTTGGTGATTTGTGATCGCTGATTTGATCAGCCGGTGATTTGGTGCAAGCAAATCTATGTTTAATCTGTGTCTAATCTGCGGCTGTCTAAGTCTGCGGCTGTCTAATCTGCGGCTGTCTAATCTGCGGCCTACGCTGACGCCCCGTCGGCCAGTGAAATCGACGCCATCTGCGGCCCGTCGTCTGTCCAGCCATTAGCGGCGTTCCAGCCGTTCTTCGCCACGTCAAGGCAGAAGTCCACCATGCGCTCGGGGATGTTCACGTTGGTCGGGGCAATGCTGTTGCGGAACTCCATCGTGTAGTTCACTTCATTCACCAGCAGGCCGCGGTCGGGATCCTCGAACAGGTCGAGCGCCACCACGCCGCCGCCGCACGCCTTGGCGGCGCGGGTGCAGATGTCGGCGATTTCCGGCGTCACCGGGCAGTTGCTCGACGAGCCGCCGCGGGCGGTGTTGGTGATCCAGTTGGGCGAGGTGCGGTAGATCGCGCAAATCGTCTCCGCGCCCACCTGGAAGGCGCGAATATCGCGGCCCGGCTTCTTGATGTATTCCTGGATGTAGAAAATGCTGTGGTGATAGCTGCCGAGCGTTTCCTTGTGCTCGAGAATGGTTTCGGCGGCGTCGCGGTCGTTCACCTTGCTCAGCAGCCGGCCCCACGAACCGACGGTTGGCTTCAGCACCGCCGGGTAGCCTAGCCGTTCGATCGCCTCAATCGCGCTCTCGGCGGTATAGGCCACGAGCGCCTTGGGCTGTGGCACGCCGGCCGCGGCCAGCGCGCTGGTGGTCATCAGCTTGTTGCCGCAGATGTCGGCACAAAGCGCGGTGTTCACCGTCTTGACGCCCTGGTCGTTCAGGATCTTGAGGCTGTAAAGCGCGCGGCTGTGGTTGATGCAGCGCTCGACGATGACGTCGTAGTCCTTGAAGGGGTGGTTGCCGACGTCGGTGATGTCGAAAATCAGCTTCTGGTCGTCGATCAGATCCAGCGAGATGCCGCGGCGTTCGAACGCCTCGAACAGCAGCTTCTCTTCCACCCGCACGCGGCTGTAGAGGACGCCGACCTTCACGCGACCGGGGCCCCCGGCACGCGGACTTTGCGTGCTGGGGTGGCTACTCACCCCAGTCCTCTTCCTCCTGCGGCGCCAGCGACAGCGTCAGTGGCTCGAGCGAGACAATCTCGAGCTCGGCCCCGCACCCGGGGCACTGGGTAATCTCGTTCTGCATCACTTTGGTGAGGGTGACGTCAGCAAAACATTCGGGACACTGGGCGGCGCCGGTCGCGGTCGGAAGAGCCATCGCGGGAAAATCCTATCCAAGGGTTGGGGTTAGTCGTTGTGGTGCAGCTCGTATTCGCGCTGTACTCGCGCGTTGTGCGTGGCCGCCTTCTGGTCGCGCTTCTTCGCGGCGCCAAGCGCCAGCGCATGCGTGGACTCGGACTTGACCGCGGGAATCGAGATCAACTTGTCCAGTTCGCTACTCTGGCATGCCGGGCACGACGGCGCGTCCTGGTTGGGGCGCACCAGGGCTTCAAACTCTTGTCCACACTTTTTGCAGGCGTATTCGAAGATCGGCATTTGTGCTTCTCCACCGGCGGCACTCAAGTGCCGCCTTGCTGGCGGCCTACTTAGCCCGGCCGCGAAATCCCTCGGCCAGGAGACGCACTTTGAAGGCGGCGCCGCGGCCCACGATGTAGAGCGTCTTCTTGTCGGCGCCGGCAAAGGCGATGTTCTGGCCCTGCAGCGAGAGAGGAATAGTGCCGAGCAGGTTGCCCTGTTCGCTGAACACGTGGACGCCGCCGAGCGAGACCACGTAGACACGGCCGTCATTATCGATCGCAAGGCCATCGGCGCCACTGTTGAAGGCCCCGGCCGGCGTCTTATTCACGGTCGGATACTTGGCGAAGTTGCGGCGGTTGCCGACCGAACCGTCCGGCTTGATGTCGAAGGCCAGCAGATATTCGCCGGCGGTGTCGTTGACATAGAGCGTCTTCTCATCCCGGCTCAGCTGAATCCCATTCGGGCGGCCGATGCCTTCGGCGATCCGCATCGACTTGCCGCCGGCCGGTACGTAGTAGACGGCCGGCGAGAGGGGCGGGGTCACCGGCGGCTGGCCGGGCGTGGCGTTGGGGCCGGGCTCGGAAAAATAGACGCCGCCCTTCTTGTCCACCACCAGGTCGTTGGGCCGGCCGTAGGGCTTGCCGTCGTAGTTGTCCGACAGCGTGGCCTCCTGTCCCTTGGGATAGATCACGCCGATCAGCGCCTTGCCGGGTGTGGTCTGCACCGAAATCAGGCGCCCCTTGGCGTCGAAGGCCAGTCCGTTCGAGCCGTTCGTGTTTTCCAGAAACGTGGTGAGGTTGTTGGCTTGGTCGATCCGGGTAATGCGATTGGCCTGCGTCTCGGTAAAGATCAGGCTGCCGTCGGGCATGCCAATGGGACCCTCGGTGCCGGTGAAGCCGCTCTTGATGACTTCGACCTTGGTGCCGGCGGCGATCACGCCGGGAATGGCCGTGGCCGTGGTTTCCGCCACGACCGGAGCCGCGGGCGCCTGGGCCAGGGCCGGGGCGGCAAACAGGAGGGCGAACAGGACGATCGTCAATCGGCGCATGTGGAATCCTCGGAACGACAATCTTATCCCGGGAACGTGTAATATCTCCTGCTCAAGGGGAGGCATCCGAATGGGACGTGTACTACGAGTGGGTTCATTGGTAGCGGCCGGGGTGGTCGCGGTGGGAGCGCTGGGCGGCGGTTTCTACGCGCAGGCGCCGGCGCAGGCACCGGCATCGGGCGCGTGGATGGCGGCGCCGCCGACCAACGATGCCCCGAATCCCTACAACACCATCGAGGGCTGGGCCAAGCTGCCAGAGGGCCGCACCTGGGGTTCGACGAGCGCCGTCGAGATCGACAAGGACGGCAAGAGCATTTGGGTGGCCGAGCGGTGCGCCGCCAACTCGTGCTGGGACCGTGCCAAGGGCGTGATGTCGCCGCTGCAGACGGTATTCAAGTTCGACTCGACCGGCAAGATGGTCGCCAGCTTCGGCCAGGGAATGTTCGTCTTCCCGCACGGCATCCACGTCGATCGTGACGGCAACATCTGGGTGACCGACGGTCAGAGCAACCTGCCCGCACGCGCGCCAGGTGCGGCCGCCGATGCGCCGCTGCCGGCGATGCCGGCGAAAGTCGTGGGCCACCAGGTGGTCAAGTTCAGCCCCGACGGCAAGGTGCTGCTGACCCTGGGCAAGCCCGGCGGCAACGTGCCCGGCCAGCCCGCCGATCCGGCGTCGCTCTACCAGCCCAACGACGTCATCACCTATCCGAACGGCGACATCCTGGTCGCCGAAGGTCACGGCAACACCCACGCCCGTCTGGTCCGGTTCGACAAGACCGGCAAGTTCATCAAGGAGTTCGGCAAGCTGGGCGACGGCCTCACCGGCGAGTTCAACCAGCCGCACGGCCTGGCGTTTGATTCGCGCGGCCGGCTGTTCATCGCCGATCGCTCGAACAACCGCATCCAGATCGTGGACGCCGAAACCTACCAGACGCTCGACACCTGGTACCAGTTCAGCCGGTTGAGCGGCATCTTCATCAAGGACGACATCGTGTACGGCGCCGACTCGGAATCGGGTTCGGTCAGTCCGCCGCACAAGGCGTGGCTGCGCGGCATCCGGATTGGCAGCGCTCGTGACGGCAAGATCACGGGCTTCATTCCCGACCCGAGCAACACCGATCCGACGGCCAAGGGCACGCTCGCGGCCGAGGGCGTAGCGGTCGACGCCGCCGGCAACATCTACGGCGCCGAAGTCGGTCCGCGCAAGTTACAGCGATACGTCAAGAAGTAGCGCCTCAACAGGAGATCACGAGTCAAGGCGAATGGTTTCTATTCTCCTCAGCTCCTGATCTCCTGTTCTATTTGATCTCGACCGCCCAGCCCACGCCGATCTTCAGCTGCGGCACATAACTGCCGCCACCGACGCGAAACTCGGTGAAGAAGCCGCTGTCGTGCTGGAATCCGAACAGATAACTGCCGCCGGCATGGACTTCCCTGGGCGCCCCTTCGTAGATGCCGGTGTAGTTGACGATGCTGATGGTGGGGCCGCCGCCCTGGACCAGCGACCATCCGGACTGGCCGAGCGAGAACTTGGTGATGAGATCGATATTGATCGTCCCCAGCCGCAGGTCGTCGCCAATCCCGCCATCGATTCCCGGACGCAGGCGAAAGCGGCCGCCAATGTCGGGGGACTCCCACGCCACGCCGGCGTAGACCTGGGTGGGGTCAATCGAGGCCCCGCCGCTGAAGCTGATTAAGGACTGGGCGCCCGCCGCAGCCGGCGAGAATGCGACAAAACAGGCGGCAAGGGCCGCGGCGAGCATTGCGCGCTGTCCACTCGTGGTGACCATGAAGTTCCCCTCAGCGGGGGACTATCAAGTTTCATGCCCGCCTTCGCGGGCCTGGTCGGCAGTCCGTTTCGGCGTGGTAAACCTCGCGTGGGCGTCCTCGATCATCAGGGCCGCTGTCGCCGGGCCGTCGTCGGCCTTCATCTGCTCGGAGATGGCCGCCGCCCTGCGGCGCATACCGGCATCCGCCAGCGCCTCGGTGATCCGCCGGGCCAGCCCGGCAGCGGTCAATGAACGGCGATCCTCGGCCGGCGGCGCCACTCCCAGCCGCCGCAACTCGTTCGCCCATCCGGACTGATCCGAAACGTGGGGGACACAGATCGACGGCACGCCGGCCTTGAGCGTGGTGTGCGTGGTGCCGGCCCCGCAGTGATGCACGACGGCCGCGCATCGGGGAAACACCTGCGCATGCGGCGTGCGTCCGACCATCACGATGCGATCGCTCCGCTCGGGCGCGACCTCGGCCTGGATGATGGCGCGGCACCCGGCGAGACGCACGGCCTCTTTCATGATCGCCACCGACTCGGCCAGGTACGACGAGCTGACCGGCATCAGGCTGCCGAAGCCCATGAAGATGGGCGGCTCGCCTGCATCGAGGAACGCCGCCAGCGCCGGCGCGATCGGTTCGTGATTGGTGGAGGGCAGCTCGAGGAAGCCGCACACCCGGTTCCACGCGGGCCAGTCGGGTTGCTCACGGATGATGGCCGGACTGACCGCGACCAGGTTCAGCAGGTGCGAGACCCAGCCATCGAGCAGCAAGTCCTTCACCGGCGGCACGCCGACGCGGCGGCGCATCTGGTTGACCGGCCCGCGCAGCACCAGATTCAGTGCGAGTCGGGCCAGCCACCAGCCCACGGCATTGCCGGCCTCGCCCAAGCGGGGCAGGCCTTCCGGATGAATATGCCGCGACGGTACCAGCGAGTGGGCAAAGGTCACGCTCACGGCAGGCTTACCGGCCAGTTGCGCGGCGGCGCGCGACTGGTTCAGCAGCAGGTGAGTGACGATGAGGTCCGAGCGCCGGCACAGGTCGACCGCTGCATCGAAGATGGCGTATTCGACCGGCTTCAACAAACGGTCATAGATGATCTTGCCCTGCCGCAGTGGATTCGGCGTCCTGATGGCCTCGAGGCCAATCTCGTACAGCTCGTTCTCGTCGGCAATCACCGGCGTGGCGACGGCGCGCACGGTCATGCCGAGTGAGGCCGCGACCTCGTCGTATCGCCGGGCCGCAATGTCGGTGTAGAGCAGTTCCACCTGGTGGCCGCGCTGCACCAGGCCATGGCCCAGGGCGACCAGTGGCCGGATGTCGCCTTCGCTGCCCCATGTCTGAATGCCGACCTTCACCGTGCTGATCTTACGGGATGCGCGCAGTTCCTGCTTGCGCTGGACACCGTTCGCGACCATTCTTGGCGCGCATGATTGGGGTCTTCGGCATTCTGCTCTCGCTCGGCTTGCTCATTTACCTCGCCTACCGGGGGTTCAACGTGTTGCTGGTCGCGCCGCTCCTGGCGCTGCTGGCGGCACTGATTGGCGGTGAGACGCGGCTGCTGGCGGTGCTCAGCCAGATCTACATGAAGAGCCTGGGGAGCTTCGTCACCGGCTATTTCGCGCTGTTTGCGCTCGGCGCGATCCTCGGCCGGTTGATGGCCGATTCGGGATCGGCGTCGGCGATTGCCAGGTGGATTGTCGGCCGCCTCGGCCCGAAGCAGTCGGTGCTGGCCATTGTGCTGGCCTGCGCGGTGCTCACGTACGGCGGCGTCTCGGTGCTGGTCGTGATCTTCGCCGCCTATCCGGTCGCCGTGGCCATTTTCCGCGCCTCGAACACGCCGAAGCGGTTCATCCCGGCGGCCGTTCTGCTTGGCGGCGCCACCTTCACGCTCAGCGGCATTCCTGGCACGCCGTCGATCCAGAACGCGATGCCGATCGCTTTTTTCGGCACCGATTCGTTCGCTGCACCGGGTGTGGGCAGCATTGGCGGCCTGGTGATGTTCCTGTTCGGCGCGTGGTGGCTGAGGTATCGGGCGCGGCGCGCCGCCTCGGCGGGCGAGGGCTACGGGCACCATCCGCTCGATGCGCAGGACGCGTCGCCGACGCTTGGCGAGCCATCACTGCTCGTGGCCTTCCTGCCGCTGGTGATGGTGCTGGCCATGAACGTCGCCATGACCTGGTGGATCATCCCGGCGATGGATCTGGCCTACCTGAAGGAGCCGAAGTTCGGCGGCGCCGGAGTGAACGACGTGCGCGGGCTGTGGGCCCTGGTGGCCGCGCTCGGCCTGGCCAACCTTACCGCCATCGTCCTCCATGCCTCGCGGTGGCAGGACCTCCAGGGGTCGCTCAACCAGGGCACCTTCAGTTCGATGCTGCCCATCTTCAATACCGCGTCGGAGATTGCCTATGGCGCGGTGATCGCGTCGCTGGCGGGTTTTGCCACGGTGCAGGCCGCGCTGGCCGGCCTCACCTCCAACGTGCTGGTGAGCGAGGCCATCGCCGTGAACATCATGGCCGGCATTACCGGTTCGGCCGCCGGCGGCATGGGCCTGGCCCTTGGCATGCTGGGCAAGACCTACCTGGCGGCGGCCACCGCGGCGGGCATCAGTCCCGAACTGCTGCACCGGGTGGCGGCCATCGCCTGCGGCGGCCTCGATTCGTTGCCGCACAACGGCGCGGTCATCACCATGCTCGGCATCTGCCGGCTGACTCATCGCGAGGCCTACTTCGACATGTTCATGGTGTCGGTGGCCGGACCGCTGCTGGCGCTGGTGGCCGTGCTGGTGGTCGGTTCAACTTTCGGGTCCTTCTAGGGCGACCGCGAACTAACCCATGACGGTGGCGCGAACTTGGGGCAGAATGTGCGCCATGAAGCAGCTCATCCTTGTCGCCGTCCTGATCCTCACCTGGGCCCTGGCGCCGGTGGCCACGCAAATGCCGGCGGTTCCGGAACTACCGTTCGAGTCGGTTGCCAACCCGCTCGCGTTGCCGCCCGACATTCACCTCGGCGAAGTCGCAGGTGTGGCGATCAACTCCAAGGGCAGTATCTTCGTGTTTTCCCGCGGCAACGTCTCCGGCCCGGCCTACATGACCCAGGCCGCGCAATTGCTCGAGTTCGACGCCAAGGGCAAGTTCGTGCGCGAAGTCGGCAAGAATAACTTTGCGCTGGCCTACGCGCACGCGGTCCGGATCGACAAGCAGGACAATATCTGGATCGTCGACAAGGGGTCGAACATGATCCTGAAGATGGACCCGCAAGGCCGGGTGGTGTGGGTGTTCGGGCGCCGGGGTGAGTCGTCTCACCTCGACGTGCCGCCCGACTACGCCTCGCAGTTGACCGGCCTGCTCGAGCGCGCCGGCGTGGCCATTACCCGTCCGGCGAACAACAACCCGCGCAACCCGCTGCCCGTGCATCGCGACAACGTGTTCAACCAGCCGACCGACGTCGCCTGGGATTCCCAGGGCAATTCGTATTTCACCGACGGCTACGTGAATTCGCGCGTGGCGAAGGTGAACGCGAAGGGTGAGTGGGTGGCCAGTTGGGGGTCGCTTGGCAACGGCCCGGGCCAGTTTGATACGCCGCACGGGATCGCGGTGTCACCGGCCGATGAGATCTACGTCGCCGATCGCGGCAACCGCCGCATCCAGGTGCTCGATGCCACCGGCAAGTTCCTGCGCGAGTTCACGATCGACGTGCCGGTCGACACCAAGCGCGGCAAGATTGTCTACGGCGGGGAGAACCCGAACGGCAAGACCGGATCGCTCGCCCCGGGGGCGCCCGACGCACTGTGCATGACGCCGGGACCCAATCCGGTCTTGTTTGTCGGCGATCTCTATCCCAGCCGCATCTACAAGGTATCGCTCGAAGGCAAGGTGCTCGGCGTCTATGGGCAGCCAGGGCGTAACCTCGGCGAGTTTGGCTGGATCCACGCGATCGCCTGCCCGTCGGAGAATGAAATCTGGGTCGGCGAGCTCATCAACTGGCGCGTGCAAAAGCTGGTGACCCGCAAGGGCGCCGCCAAGTAGGGCAAAGGGGGAAGGGTGTCCGCCAGACTACGCGCACAGTTGATTTGGCGTGGGGCGGCGCCCACGCTCGTGCCGACGCCGGAAGAGCCCGATTTCGCCGATGCCGTTGCGCCCCGCGAGCGGGCCATCGCGTTCCTGACTATCGGCTCCGAAATCGAGCACGCGCTGATGGTGCAGTACCTCTACGCAGCGTACTCGCTGAACGACGATCAGGAAACCGACACGCGGCGGGCGCTGGTGAAGAAGTGGAAGGCGGCCATCCTGGAGGTGGCCCGCGAGGAGATGGGCCACCTGGCCACCGTCCAGAACCTGCTCACGCTCATCGGCGGCCCCTTGTGTTTCGAACGCGAGGACTACCCGATCGTGGACCCTGGCCTGTGGCCCTTTCCCTTTCAGCTGGAGGCCCTGACCAAGGACTCCCTGGCCAAGTACGTGCTGGCGGAGATGCCCTCCAGTGAGGTGCTGGCCAAGCTGAAACTGACCGACGAGACCAACGCGATCAAGCAGCGGCTGCAGGTCAACGACGGCCTCTCGGTCCATCGCGTCGGCGCCTTGTACCAGCAGATCCTGAACCTGTTCACGGCCGGACCGATGATCCAGGGACCCCAGCCGGGCGGCGCCACGCCGGCGCCGTTTGTGGCCACGGTCGACATCCAGGCCGACAGCCTGCCGTATCAGGCCAGTGCCGGTGCCTGGGCGCTCGGCTACCAGGACATCCTGGTCGAAACCGCCAGTGACCGGACGAGCGCGCTGGCCGCGCTCCAGAAAATATCGGCGCAGGGTGAAGGGCCCATCAGCACGACTGACGCCAATGCCAAGCAGGAGTATGAGGGATCGCACTTCCGCCGGTTCCTCGACATCTACCGCGAGTTCCCCGAGCCGGCGGACTGGACTCCGGCGCGGCCGGTGGCGACCAATCCCTCGACCCGGCCGGGAGTCGTCGACCCGGCACGCTGCATCGACGGCATCGCCTCGCCGTGGGCGGCACTGGCCAACCTGCGCTACCGGATGTTGCTGCTGTATCTCGAGCACTCGTTCTGCATCGACTCGGGCCATGGGTCGCAAACCCGATCGCCGCGCGGCGCGCTGGTGTCGTGGGCCTTTGGCGAGATGTACAACCTGCGGTCACTGTCCGAGATCCTGATGCGGCTGCCGCTCGCACCCGGCAGCGCCCTGATGGCCGGCCCGCCGTTCGAAATGCCGTACACGCTGTCGCTGCCGACGCGGGCCGTGAACCGCTGGCGCGCTCACCGCGATCTGGTGATGGCCGCCGGCGCGCTGATCGATCAGCTGCTGGTGCCCGGCCAGCCGCAGGCTGCCTACTTGCGGGCACTGCGGGCGGCCGACCAGACCGCCTTGGACCAGATCAACGTCTTGATCGGAGCGTGACCCATGGCCATCACTGAGATTCGCTTGTTGCCGCCTCTGGCCCTGGCTCGCCTCGGTTCGTCGCCCGAGCCGCTCGATAACTATGACCTCGCCGTTCCCGACGCGGTGGCCCCGCGGGCAATTGTGCCGGCGCCTTCACTGCGGCTCGACACCGACGGCCACCTCACGGTCACCCAGGGCGAAGGGCCGGTAGAGTTTCGCGATCACGAGGGCCGGATCAAACCTGTCGCCCCCTTCTTCGAACTATGGGCGAAAGTGGATGCCGCGGGCGAGTGGGTGCCAGTGACTGAAGCGCTGCTCAGCGCGAACGGGTTGTCGGTGGCCAGCGTCAAGTGGTCGGCGCACCTCGGCAACCACAAGCTTCATCGCCGCACCAACGATCCGAACGATTGCATTGAAGCGGTCGTCGCGCCCTTCAGCGATCACGCGGCCCACGCGGTGGAGGGTGCCTGCGGGAACTTCCTGGACGGTGCCACGCTGCCGCTTGGGCAGGTGCAGTTCGCGCGGCCCAGCCCGGACCATCCCGGGCTGCGGCTCCGTTTTACCCCCGCCCACGGCAAGGTCTATGGTGCCCACTCCGCCGTGCCCGACCCCGACATCGTCAAGGCGATCTACGACTCCGCCAAGGGCGGGTGGCGTGGCTACCGCGAGACCAACGATACGCCTCCGAATAATTACGCCGGACGGCGCCTCACCAACCCGGCCGACATCTTTGCCGGCTACGACGATGACGTGGACCACATCAGCTACGGCTATGTCGATGACGAGTGCGACGGCATCATTACGGCGTCGCTCGAAGGCCCCGGCGTCAATCTGCAGTGCTTCGCGCGCGTAGCGGCCGGGCCGCCGGCGTTCGCGCCCGACAGCAAGCCGGTTCGCACGGTCGCTGACGAACTTGAGCAGGCGCTGCTCGGGCCGCAGGCCGACACGGTCGCCTCCGAAGAGGAAGTGGCGGCGGTCAGCGACATCGTGCGCCGGGCGCTCGAGACCGTGCGGCTGATGAACACCGGCCAGTTGAACCAGGGCGGCACCACCCGCGGTGTGGGCATGGCGCGCATGGACATCCTTGACGTGAACCGGAAGTCCGACCCGATCTTCGAGCCGATGGTGGCCGAGGCGCTGGCCATTCGCGCGCGGCACGAACGGGTGCTGCTGGCGCTTGAGAGCGGCTCGCTCACCTGGTTCGCCCGCATCCTCCGCGAGTACGACCAGGTTGGCGATCTGACCGACGAGGGACGCCGCCGCATGCCGGGCATGATGCGCAACGCCGATGGCCGGCACCTGGCGCTGACCCGGCGCCAGGTCAGCAAGATCAGGGCGGCCGCCAATTACCTGGTGACCGGCCGCACCGGGCCGGCGGCTGACGCGGCGCCGGGTGGCGTGCGGCCGCTCAATTTGTCGGCGCAACTCGATTACCGCGCCCAGGGCAATCCGCCCAACAGCCGTCCCGACACCGCCATCTCCAACGCGTTTCCCGGCTTGGAGATGGATTTTCGCAACGTCTGGAAACGGTTGCTCGCGGGCGTGGTGCTGCACGAATCGCTGAACTTCGTGCTCGAGACTGAGATGGATGAACTGGCGCCGCTGAAGGGCATGTTCATCATGCAAATCGCCGGCGTCGAGCTGACCGCGCCGGTCACCGGCCCCGACGCCAATGGCGTGGTCGGGCCGCTCAAAGACGCCTACGGCAACGACCACATGGCGCTTGAATGGTCCAATGTTCTGGCCGACATCGTCCACCAGCATGCGGGCCAGCCGGTGCACTGCGTGTTCCAGTCGATGGACGGTGCCCAGCGGATCGAACGCGACCTGACGGTGCGACCGTTCTTCGAGAAGGACTCGGCGGTAATCGCGCGGGCGCTGGTCGAACCGGGTGCGCTCACGCAGAGCTTGTGCGCGCCGTGGCAGAACGACTATCGCGAGTGTTCCTGTTTCTATTGGGCCGCCAATCGGCCCGACTACGTTAATGTCGAGCCGCGCGCGGATGGCGCCAGCAGCGGCAACAACTGGATGCAGAAGGATCGGACGTCGAGCACGCCGGCCGTCTACATCAACGACGACTGGCAGGATGACCGCCTCCTGTCGCATACCGATCTGGTGCGGGACTGGGAGAAGGCGTTGCGCTTCATCATCGCGAACAAGGACGAACCGCCGGTCGTCTGAGGTCACGATGCTGATTCAAATCGCCGGCCTGACGTCTCGCCCCCAGCCTGCGCCAGAGCCGGAACTGGTACGCCAGTCGCACGTGTTCCAATCCGGCCAGGCCGAACATGTCCTGGTGGTCGACGGCAGCCGGATCTATGCCATCGACGGGGCGACGGCGGAGGAGCTCCGCCTGGACCCCGGCAACGCCGGTCACCGGCTCGAGGCACTCGGCTTGCTCGATCCATTGGCCCGGCGCATCACCGACGTGCCGCCGGTGTCGATGCCCGTGCGTGCGTTGTCGCTGGCGGTCGCGCAAAAGTGCAATCTGGCCTGCACCTATTGTTATGCCCAGGAGGGCAGCTTCGGCGCCGAACCGCGCAACATGGATCGCGATGCTGCGCTGCGGGCCATCGAGTTGCTGTTCCAGGGGGCGGCACCGGGCGAACGCGTCACGTTGGCGTTCCTCGGCGGCGAGCCGCTGATAAACCGCGCGCTGGTGCGCGAGTGCACCGATTGGGCTGTCGCCATCGGACAGCGCACGTCCGTGCTTGCGCAGTTCTCCATCACCACCAATGGCACGCTCATCACCGAAGACGATGGCCGGTTCTTCGAGCAGCATGGCTTTGCGGTCACCATCAGTGTTGACGGTGTGGGCGACGATCACGATCGCCAGCGGCCCTTTCGCGGGGGGCAGGGGAGCTTCACCCGCGTCATCGAGCGGGTGCAGCCGCTGCTGGCCATGCAGCACCGCATGCAGGTGTCGGCCCGGGTCACGGTGACGCCCGGCAACCTGCATCTGCGCGCCACTCTCGATGATTTGCTCGGGCGCGGTTTTCACAGCGCCGGCTTTACGCCCATGCTGCACGCGCCATCGGGCCGCGGCGACATGCACGAGGCGGCCCTCGCGGACATGCTGGCGCAGATGATCGAGTGCGGGGGCGAGTTCGAGCGCCGGACGGCGGCCGGCCAGCGCTATGCCTTCGCCAATCTCGCCACCGCGCTGCAGGAGATTCACAAGGGCACGCACCGGCCGTATCCGTGCGGCGCCGGCGGCGGGTACTTCGGCGTCGGCGCTGATGGCGGGCTCTATACCTGTCACCGGTTCGTTGAAGACGAGGGCGCGCGGTTTGGCGATGTCTGGAACGGTGTTGACCCTGTGGTGCAGGCGCGCTGGCTGGCCGAACGGCACGTTCATACCCAGTCCCCGTGCTCGGGATGCTGGGCGCGCTACCTGTGCGGTGGCGGCTGCCACCATGACGTGATTCGCCGGGGACGCCCGGCGTGCGACTACATTCGAGGCTGGCTCGACTACAGCCTGAAGGCGTACGTCCGGCTGCTGGCATCGACACCGGAGTACTTTGGTTAGCCTCACTGCCGACGTCTGCGTGGTCGGCGGCGGACCCGCGGGGGCGGCGCTGGCGATCAGGCTCGCGCAGTTGGGCCGCCGGGTCGTGGTGGTGGAGAAGGCCGGCTTTCCCCGGCCCCACCTGGGCGAGTCGCTGACCGCCGGAGTCCGGCCCTTGCTCGAGTTGCTCGGGATGCAGGCAGCAATCGACGCGGGGGGCTTCATCGCATCACCGGGCGCCACGGCCGCGTGGGCCGGCGAGCAACGCCACTACCGCGTGCCGGGCGGGTCCGGACTGCAGGTCGACCGCGCACGCTTTGACGCCTTGCTTCTCGGCCGCGCCGCGGTGATGCCCGGCGTCACCGTGTGCCAACCGGCGGTGCCCGTGGATCGGGAGTGGACTGATGGCGAGTGGAGGGTGCGGTTGGATACCGGGGCGGTGATCCGGGCCCGATACCTGGCCGACGCCGCCGGCCGTTCACGGTTTCTCCCCGGAGCCAAGCGGGCGATTGGCGCGGCGACCCTCGCCCTTTGTGCCTACTGGACGGATACCGCCAAGGGCGAGGATAGCGACACGCTGATCGAAGCCGGGCCGGCCGGGTGGTTCTGGGGCGCGCCGGTGCCTGGGGGCTTGTTCAACGCCACGGTGTTTGTCGATGCCGGGCCGGTCGCGGACTACGAGCAGTTGATCAGCTGTTCGCGCTTGTTGCGTCCGCGCCTGGAGCGCGCCGTCCGGCAGAGCGAGATTCGCGTGTGCGACGCCACGGCGTACGAAGACCTGTCGCCGGTGACCTTCTGCTCGATCAAGGTGGGCGACGCGGCGCTCTCGATCGATCCGTTGTCCTCGCAAGGCGTGCAGGCGGCTATCGGCACCGCTGTGCATGCCGCGGTGGTCCTCAATACGATGTGCGAGCGGCCGGGCGACACCGAATTGGCCATGGGGTTCTATCGGTCCCGACTGCGGCACGCGGCTTCGTATCACGCCGCGGCCGCCGCGAGCCAGTACGGTCGGCACCTGGCGGCAGGGGGCGGCGAGTTCTGGCGGCGGCGGGCAACGCCGGTGCCGCTCGAACCGCCGAGGGCGAGCCTCAGCCCCACCGCCGTTGTCCATGTGCCGGCCGCCGTGCAGTTCGATCGCGTGGCGGTGGCCGTGGCCGACCGGGTCGCCGGCATGGGCGGTGTCAGGGCGCACGGTCGGGATTACGCGTTCGTGAACGGTGATGTGCCGATTGCGCCCTTGCTGCGGGAAATCGACGGCCCGATGGCCGCGACGGACGTCGTGCGGCGGTGGTCGCGAACAATGCATGCGAGCGATGCCTTCCGCATCCTGGCGTGGGCGTGGTCCGAGCGTCTCGTCGACAGCCCGGCGGTCGCCTGATCCGGCGCGTGGGCGCTACGGCGAGGGCAGCAGGCGCTTGAGTTCCACAAACCAGTTCAGCACGACGGCGATGCTGGCCGGCGTCGCCGTGTCACCGGCCGTGCGGTTCTGGATGGTCAGGAATCGCTGGCCGTCGCGCGACACGTCGTAGGTCCTCGCCGTGGTGGGCATGGCGAACTTGGTATCGAAGACCTTGGTCGGCTCTCCGGCGCTGAATGTGGGTCCGGTGGTCTGCACCGGCACGCTGATCAGCGCATCAGTGTTGTCCACGAAGAACAGCTCGCCACCGTCCGGCGACCACGCCGGCATCACGCCACCGCTGCTCGAGACCTGCCAGCGTCCGTCGGTCACCCTGGGATAGGGCCGCACATAAATTTCGAATTGCCCCGATTCGTTCGATTGGTAGGCGAGGAAGCGGCCGCCGGGAGCCAGTTCGGCGTTGTATTCCTGGAACGGCGTCTGCACCAGTGGCTCTGACGGCGCGCCACTCCACTTGAACTGCATCACGTCATTCCCGGTCTTGGGAAAGACCTCGGAGCCGATTACGTAGACGCCATCCGGCGTCGCCGCCGTCGCCACCTGCGGATTGGCACTGGTCGTCAGCCGGTGATCCTCGCCAGAGCCGTCGGCGGCGCGCCAGTACAGGTTGGACGCTCCGGCCCGGGCAGACGAGAAAATAAGTCGGCGGCCGTCCGACGACCACGCGGGTTGGATGTCGAGCCCTGGGTCGAACGTCGCCCGCGTCGTGGTCTTGCGCGCGAGGTCCCAGGTCCAGAGGTCGAATTCCTGGTCGCGGCTGTCGAAGGCGATGCGCCGGCCGTCGGGGGCGAGCCGCGGGATCGTGTACGGCCGGGGTGGCGCTGCGATCGGTTCCTGGCGCCCCTGCCGATCGACCCACACCAGGTGCCGCGAGGCCTCCTGGCGATCGCCGGAACCCGGCACGTAGACCAGCGTTCCCGTCTGCGACACGGCGAAGTTGGCCGCACCGCTCAGGCTCGACATCATCACCTCATCAAGCATCGTGACCGGTTCGCCCACGACCTCAAGCCGCGACAGGTCGAATCGCACCGCTTCAAGGCGGCCCTTGGAGGCGAACACCAGGTGGCCGGTGCTCACATACTCGGCCTGGCTGCCGCCGCGAATCAGCGTCTTGCGCCGCCCGGACGTGAGGTCGAGTACGGCCACCTGGGAGTTTTCGATCGGGCGCGCGGTAATCGTGAACAGCACCGCCCGGCCGCCCGGCAGCACGGATGGGAACAAGTGATCGCCTTCAAGCTGCGCCGCGTCGGCCCTGGTCAGTACGGTGGGCTCGCCGCCATTGACCGGGACGCTGAGCAGGCCCGTCGCCGGATCGGCGGTGGCGACGATGATGGTGTGTTCGTCAACCCAACTGGCGCCTCGTGCCGCGGCCGTAAATGTGGTGATGGTGTCGGACGGGCCGCCGGTGGTCGCCACTTTCTTGAGCTCGCCAAGGTCGAAGAAGCCGATCCATTGGCCATCAGGAGAGAAAAACGGCGCCCGCGCCGGCATGATGCCCGGCAGCACCGTGGCATCGATCTGATCCTGGCGGCGCACCGCCAACTGGCCGCGACCCGACCCGGCGCGATAGGCGATGTAGGCGCCGTCGGGCGAGATCGCGATGTCACGGTCGCCGCCCTGAATGGCGAGGGCGAGCGGGTCCGGAGGCACGATGGCAAAGCGTGATACCTCAGGCACCGCCGATCGGGTGAGCGTCCAGGTGGCGAGGGAAGCCAGCACGGCGCCCGCCGTCAGGGCGAACGCCAGCGGCAGCACACGACGGCGCGGGGACGGCACCGCAGCCGGCAGCGCCGGCGCCTCGTCCGTTCCCGACAGTGCGTCGGCGATTTCCAGGACGGCATCGCCGGCATCGGACAAGCGAAGCCGCCGGTCTTTCTCGACAGAGCGCCTCAGCAACCGGCGGATGGCCGACGGCGTATCCGGCGGCAGGGCAGTCCAGTCGGGCGGCTGGGTCAGGACCGCCGCGCGCACGTGCCATCCGGTTTCGCCCTCGAACATCTGGCGGGCCGTCAACATCTCGTAGAGTACGACGCCGAACGACCAGAGATCGGTCCGCCGGTCGGTGGGTTTTCCGGACGCCTGCTCGGGCGACATGTACGCGGCGGTGCCCAGAATCATGCCCGCCTGGGTGGCATGGTCGGTGATCGTCGGCGAACTCGTGGCCTCGATCCCGGACGATTGGCCCGGCACCTCCATCGCCTTGGCGAGGCCAAAATCGAGCACCTTAACCGTGCCGTCCGGCCTGACCTTGATGTTGGCGGGTTTCAGATCGCGATGGATGATGCCCTTCTCGTGAGCGGCCACCAGCGCCTCGGCAATTTGCTTGGCGATGGTCAGCGCTTCGGTCACCGGCAGGCATGAGCTTGTCCGCTGAACTTCGCGGATCCGATCGGCCAGCGTCGGCCCTTCGACCAACTCCATCACCAGCGCGGTGATGCCCGGCGAGCGGTCCTGCCCGAAGACGTGAGCGATGTTGGGATGATTGAGCGCCGCCAGCAGTTCGGCTTCCCGCTGAAATCGCGCCAGCCGCTCGCCATCCTCCGCCACCGCTTGCGGCAGCACCTTGATGGCGACTTCCCGCTTCAGGTTGGTGTCGGTGGCGCGATACACCTCTCCCATGCCGCCGGCGCCCAGCGCGCCGACGATTTCAAACGAACCGATGCGCGTGCCGGGGGGCAACGGGCCGGAAGCCAATGCAAAGCGGATCTTAGCGCGAACCCGGTCGGGGCGTGTGCCGCGTCACCTCCCCGGGAGGAACCTACCCTAGACTTAAGGGTCGTGAACGCTCTTCGTCATCCCTTCGTGCGCTCATTCGCCATCGGCCGGTTTGCCGCCATCGCCGGTTGGCAGATGATCAACGTCTCGGTCGGCTGGCTGTTGTACGAACGCACGGGCGATCCCTGGTCGCTCGGGCTGGTCGGCGTGGTCGAACTGGCGCCGGTGCTGCTGTTGATGGTGGTGGCCGGCAACCTCGCCGACCGCTACCCGCGGCGCAACGTCGGCATTTTCGCGCACGCGCTGCTGGCGCTGGTCGCCGCCGCCCTCGCGCTGGTGACGTCGGCCGGCGGACCGATCTGGGGAATCTACGCATTGCTCGCGCTGGTCGGCACGGCCCGCGCGTTTGCCTCGCCGTCGGTCAACACCATCCTGCCGCAGTTGCTGGCGCCGGCCGAGTTTGCCAACGCCAACGCCTGGCTCTCATCGACCTTCCAGTTGGCGTCGATCAGCGGACCGGCGATCGGCGGCGTCCTGATTGCCGTTACGGGTGGCGCGACCTCAGCCTTTGCGATTGCCGCCGTCGGCCAACTGGTGTTCGTGGCCATGCTGCTGACCATGCCGGTTCGCCGGCCGCCGCCGGCGGTGGCGCGCCGCAGCGCCGGAGAGGTGTTCGCCGGATTCCGCTTCGTGCGCGATAACCCGTTGTTCCTCGCCGCCATCACGCTCGACCTGTTTGGCGTGTTGTTTGGCGGCGCCGTGGCGCTGTTGCCGGTCTTCGCGAAGGACATCCTCGAGGTGGGCCCGGCTGGCCTGGGCTGGCTGCGCGCCGCGCCCGGGGTGGGGGCGATGGTGATGGCGCTGACAACGACGCGCCTGCCGCCGTGGCAGCGTCCAGGCCGGGTGCTCCTGTTCGTCGTGGCCGGCTTTGGCCTGGCGATGATCGGCTTTGGCCTGTCGCGATCGTTCTGGCTGTCGATGGCCTTCCTCTTTCTGACCGGCGTGTTCGACAATGTCAGCGTGGTCATCCGGCTCACACTGGAGCAGATCATCACGCCCGATCACTTGCGGGGCCGCGTATCGGCGATCAACTACGTGTTCATCGGCTTCTCGAACGAGTTCGGCGCCTTCGAGAGCGGCGCCACCGCCGCGCTGGTCGGGCCGACGCTGTCGGTCGTGGGCGGTGGGCTGGCCACCGTGATGGTGGTGGCGATCGTCCGCACGGCGTGGCCGCAACTGGCCGCCATCGGTCCGCTGCACACGCTGGCCGCGGCCCATGCCGATCGGCCGATAGCCACGGCGAAGGCGGAAGGATACGATGTACTGACATGAGCGTCGCACGCACCCTCCTCCTCAAGGCTTCCGATAGCAAGTGGCTTCGCGAAAACGGCACCCGGGCTCCCTTTGTCCGCCGCGCCGTCTCCCGGTTCATGCCGGGGGAGTCGTTCGACGACATGATCGCGGCCGCCCGCGGCATGGCCGCCGAAGGCGTGACCGCGGTGTTCACCAGGCTGGGCGAGAACGTCGGCGACCTGGCTGAAGCCGACGACGTCGCCCGACACTATCTCGACGGCATTGATCGCATTGCCGGCCTGAACCTCGCCTGCGAGCCGTCGATCAAGCTCACGCAACTGGGGCTCGACATCAATCGCGAGCTGGCCTACGGACACTTGCGCGACCTGGCCGCGCGGGCGCATGCGGCCGGCAACTATTTGTGGATCGACATGGAGCAGTCCAGCTACGTCGAGCTCACCCTGGACTTGACCCGCCGGCTGCGCGCCGAGTTTCCCCGCGTCGGCGTGTGCCTGCAGGCCTACCTGTATCGCACGCGCGAAGACCTGGTGGAGCTGATGGGCCGCGGCATCGGCATTCGCCTGGTCAAGGGCGCATACAACGAGCCGGCGGATGTCGCCTTCCCCAGGAAGAGCGAGGTCGATGCCAACTACTACGCGCTCGCGCAGGTCATGCTCGATCCCGGTTCACGCGCCGGCGGCGCGCGGCCGGTGTTCGGCACGCACGACGTGCAGTTGATCGATTCGATCCGGCGCCACGCCGCCGCGACCGGTGTCGCCCCAGCTGAATTCGAGTTCCACATGCTGTACGGCATCCAGAAGGCCACGCAGTTGCGGCTGGCGCAGGACGGCGCGGCGGTCCGCGTGTTGATCGCGTACGGCGCCTACTGGTTTCCCTGGTACATGCGCCGCCTGGCCGAACGGCCCGCCAACGTCTGGTTCGTCGCAAAGAGCCTGTTGGGTTGAACCTTCCGACTGCCGACTCCCGGACTATGATCACCCCTATGGACGAAGCACCAAAAAGCGCGCTCGAGCTGGCGATGGCCCGGCTCAAGAAGCAGGACGCTGATGCCGGCGTCATCGAGCATCCGTTGACCGACGAACAGAAGCACGAGATCGGCGAGGTGCGAAAAACCTATGCCGCCAAGCTGGCCCAGGAGGAGATCCTCTACCGCTCCAAGGTTGGTGCCGCGATCGACTTCGAGCAGCGGCAGACGATGGACGACCACTATCGGCGCGACGTCGAACGGCTGAATCACGAGCGCGATCGCAAGATCGAGAAAATTCGCAACGCCTGATGGTGTCAGATGCTGAAATCTATGCCCTGATCGGCGAGGACGGATTCGCCCGGCTGGTGGCGGCCTTCTACGCGCAGGTGCCCGGCGACGACCTGCTCGGGCCGATGTATCCGCTCGACGATCTGGCCGGCGCCGAGCAGCGGCTGCGCGACTTTCTGGTCGGCCGCTTCGGCGGGCCGCCGCGATACGAGGAGAGCCGCGGCCATCCGCGCTTGCGCATGCGCCACCATCCCTACAAGCTCGATCAGGCGGCGCGCGATCGCTGGGTGACGCTGATGGATCGGGCGCTCGACCAGGCCGGGCTCCCCGCGGACGTCACGCTGTTTCTGCGCGAGTTCTTCCACGGCACGGCGACGTTCCTGATGAATAGCCGGGCGTGATTCGTATTCTCCTCGCCTCCTGATCTCCTGTCTATTCGGCTCAAGCAGTAAGTGAAGTAGGATGCGGCGATGCGCGAAGTCAGGGTGGTTTCCGACGGCACCAAATTCGGCCAGGACATCACGATCGGTCCGCATCACCTCCGCGCGGATGAGGTGGGGAATGGCGGTGCCGACACCGGGCCCGAACCCCATGAACTGCTGCTGGCGGCTCTGGGGACCTGCACCTCGATGACGTTGCGGCTCTATGCCGAACGCAAGGGATGGGTGCTGCGCGCGGTCGAGGTGGCGCTCAGCGGTGCGCCGGCCGATGGCCAGTACACCATCACTCGCCGCATCACGATGGACGGCGACCTTGACGCCGATCAACGCAAACGGCTGCTGGAAATCGCCGATCGGTGCCCGGTTCACCGCACCCTGACCGGCGAGGTGGTGATCCAGACGACGGAGGTGCCGGCATGACCCGCGACATCATCAAGCGCTACACCAACGGCGAAGTCACCGTGATTTGGCAGCCATCGATTTGTGAGCATTCCGCCATCTGCTTCCGCGGTCTGCCGGCGGTGTTCGATCCCCGGCGGCGGCCGTGGGTCGTACTTGATGGCACCCCCACCGACGCCATCGTCGCGCAGGTCGAGGCCTGTCCGTCGGGGGCGTTGTCCATCGAACGGGAGAAGCCCGAGTAGGGCTGGGGATTCACAGTTGGCCCTATATATGGTGCACCGGGCCTCATTCGACCCCATTTCGCCGTATACTCTCCTACCGATGCACACAAAGGCATGCCTTTTCCTGGCCGTAGGGCTGGTTGCCGGTTGGGTCAGCATCGCGCGCGTTCAGGCCCAGATTCCGACCGATCTGGCCGCCGAACTCGATCGCATGCTGGCGCAAGTCGCCGACGCGCCCGCGGATCGCAATCCTGCCGAGCGTGCCCGCCGCCTTGAGCTGTTGGGCGACGTCGAAGTGCGGGCCAACATGCTCGGCGCCGCGCGCGGCGCGTTTGAGGAAGCGACAGCGCTACGTACGCAGAATGGTCCCGAGGACCGCGACCTCGGCCGGCTGGCGTTCAAGATGGCCAACGTCGCCCGTCTCGACAAGCGCCAGGCCGACGCCGATCGCTGGATGGATGTGGCCGTGGCCCGGCTACAGACTGGCGCGCCGACCAGTCCCGAATATGCCGACGCCTTGATGGAAGTGGCGCGGTCGGCGACCGCGCGCAACGACGCGCCGCGCGCCGCCCAGGCGTATGCCACGGCGTTCGAAGTGGTCTCGAAGATTCAACCCGGTTCGCCGCGTGAAGCTCAATTGGCCGAGATCATGGGCGACACGGCGGTGCGGCGCAAGGACCTGGAAGAGGCCGATCGGTTCTACTCCCGCAGCCTGGCCGTGCTCGAAAGCGCCCAGCGTTCGTCGCTCGATTATGCGCGCGTGTCCAACGCGCTGGCCGTGGTCGCCGCGTCGCGCAATCAGGGGGCGCGGGCGCAGAGTCTGTATGAGGTGGCGCTGAACATCTACGAAACCCAGCGGCCCGACACCCTGGAGGTGTCGCAGATCCTCACCAACCTCGGCATCCTCCAGATGAATCGCGGCAACATGGCCGCGGCCGAGGGGATGTTCCGGCGCTCGCTGACCATCAAGACCGCGCGCAAGGGCGCGCCCGAAGACCTGGGTACGACGCACGCCAACCTTGGCCTGGTGCTGCTCGAGCTGGGGCGGCTGGCCGATGCCGGCGCCGAGATCAAGGCCGCGGTCGACTTGCGCCGCTCGCAGGCGCCGCCGCTGGAGATGGCGTCGCTTCTGACCAGCCTGGCCCGGATCGATCGGCTGCGCGGCCGGCCCGATACTGCCACCGCCGCCGCGCGCGAGGCCCTGGATTTGCGACGAGCCCAGGTGCCGCAGACGCTGCTGGTGGCCGCCACCGCCACCGAACTGGGCCTGGCCCGCGAAGCGGCCGGCGCGTTCGAAGAGGCACTGCCGCTGTACCGCGAGGCCCTGGTCATTCGCGAGAAGCTGCTCCCGAATTCGTCGGAGGTCGCCGAGTCGCTCGAACGAATCGCGATCGTGATGATGCGCGGCAGCGACCCGCTGGCGGCCCGCAACGCGCTTGAACGCGCGGTGGAGGCCTGGAGCCGCGTCTCGGCCGGCTCACTCGATCACGTCAACGTCGTGCATGAACTGGGCAATTTCCTCGTGGCGCGCGGCGATCCCGAAGAAGGCCTCCGCCGCTTGCGCGAAGCGGTGTCGCTGCTGGAGCAGTCGCGTTCAGCGCGCCCGCAAGGCACCCTCGAGGCACGCGCGCAGTTGGTCTCGCGTCTCCAGGCCTACTACGGCAGTCCGATTCGGGTGCTCGCCGAGCGTGGCGACGCCGGCGAATCCTTCACCCTGCTGGACCGCATGCACGAGCGGCTCCGCCGCGCCCGCGGCCCGGCCGACGAGGCCGCGTCACCGCTGGCGCCGCTTGACGCCCTGAAGCGCGGGATTGAGACTGGCACGCTGGTGGTGGCGTTCAGCGTCTTGCCCGAGGCGAGCTATGCCTTCGTCGCCACCCGCGACACACCAATCCGGGTTTACCGCCTCGACGAAACGGCTGCCGCTCTGACCGAGCGTGTTGACAAGTTCGCCGAACGGGTCCGGACCCGCACCTCGACCGCGGCCTACGAAGCGCCGCTCGTGGCCGATGGCCGCGCCCTGTTTTCGCTGCTGTTTGGCCAGTTCGAAGACGCGGCCAATCGCGCCGATCGCCTGTTGATCATTCCCGATGGCCCGCTCGAGCTACTGCCGTTCAGCGCGCTCGCCCGCAACCCCTCGGGGCGGCTCGCGTGGCAGTATCTGGTCGATTGGAAGCCCATGGTCTTTGCGCCGTCGGTCACGGCGGCGGCCGCCTGGACCGGCTCCACCGCCACCCTCGGCGGCGTCAGCCCGCTCTTTCCCACCACCGACGACCCGGGACCGGCGACGGCGAAGTTCGTCGGTGGACCCCTGGCCGGTGGTGCGATCGTGTCGCTGTGGACCCCGGCGGAGCGGGTGGCCGACGAGCTCGCCGAGTTGTTCAAGATGAGCCTGACGTCAGGCCGCGCCCGCGAGGCCGCGCTCTCTCGCGCGCAACGCGTCATGCGCGACGAACGCGGCCGCACGCACCCGGCCTACTGGGCGGCCTTCCGCTACTACGGCGCCCGCGGCGTACAGTAACCCGCCCCCAGGGTCCAGCCCTGGGTACCCTGAGATCTGCGTAATCTGTGTCATCTGCGGCCCTGGTACCCTGAGATCTGCGTCATCTGTGGCCCTGGTGAGTTGATATCTGCGTCATCTGCGGCTAGGCTTAGGCCGTTCTCATACCTTGATCGGTGTTCGGAGGCGGCCTTCATGCAAGTGATTCCGGTAACGGCCGTCCACCGTGGCTTCGGGCAAACGTCCCGTAAAGACACGTGGTGGGCGGCACCTCTCGGTGTATTCGTCGGTTTGTCGGCCTTCGTCGTCTATGCCACCTGGGCCGCGTTCCAGGGAGAGCATTACCACTTCGGCCCCTACCTCTCGCCGTTCTATGCGCCCGAATTGTGGGGGAGCTCGCCACACGCGTGGTTTGGCCCCAAGCCGGGCTGGTGGCCAGCCGTCATGCCGTTCTCGCCGGCGCTGCTAATCCTGCCGTTCCCCGGTGGCTTCCGCTTCACCTGCTATTACTATCGCGGTGCCTACTACAAGGCGTTCTGGGCCGACCCGCCTTCCTGCGCCGTCGGCGAACCGCGCAAGAGCTACCTCGGCGAGAATTCGTTCCCGCTGATCCTGCAAAACGCCCATCGTTTCTTCATGTGGGTGGCCATCGTCTTTATCGCCTTCCTGGCCTACGACGTGTGGGTTGCGTTGTGGTTCACCAACCCGGTGACCGGCGCGAAGGAGTTCGGCATCGGCGTCGGCACCCTCGTGTTGGCGGTGAACGTCGTGTTGCTGGCGAGCTACACCTGGGGCTGCCACGTGCTGCGCCACCTCGTCGGCGGCCGCAAGGACGAGATTTCGAAGTCGCCGGCCTGTGACATGGCCTATGCCTGCGTGAGCGGACTGAACGTGCGGCACCAGTTGTTTGCGTGGTGCAGCCTGTTTTCGGTGATGGGCGCGGATGTCTACGTTCGCCTCTGCTCGATGGGCATCATTACCGACCTGAGGCTGCTCTAATGGCCGCGCATGCCACGTATGCGTATGACGTCCTGGTGATCGGGGCCGGCGGCGCCGGACTGCGCGCCGCGATTGAGGCCGCTAGCGCCGGCGTGACCGTCGGCCTGATCTGCAAGTCGCTGCTTGGCAAGGCCCACACCGTGATGGCCGAAGGCGGCATGGCCGCCGCCATGGCGCACAATGACGATCGCGACAGTTGGAAGGTGCATTTTGCCGACACCATGCGCGGCGGCCAGTATGTGAACAACTGGCGGATGGCCGAAATTCACGCCAAGGAAGCGCCGGATCGGGTGCGCGAACTGGAAGCCTGGGGCGCGGTGTTCGACCGCACGCCAGACGGCCGCATCAACCAGCGCAATTTCGGCGGCCATCGCTATCCGCGCCTGGCCCACGTCGGCGACCGCACCGGACTTGAACTCATCCGCACGCTGCAGGATCACACCACCTATCTCGGCGTCACCGTTCACATGGAACACACGGTGATCGAGCTCGTCCTCGATGGCGGCCGGGCGGCCGGCGTGCTCGCCTACGACCGCGAGCGGGGCCGTTTCCACGTGTTCTCGGCCAAGGCGATTGTCATGGCCACCGGCGGCGCCGGGCGCGCCTACAAGATCACGAGCAACAGTTGGGAAGGCACCGGCGATGGCCACGCCCTGGCGTATCGCGCCGGCGCCGAGCTGATCGACATGGAGTTCATCCAGTTCCACCCCACCGGCATGGTGTGGCCGCCGAGCGTGCGCGGCATCCTGGTGACCGAGGGCGTGCGGGGTGAAGGCGGCGTGTTGCGCAACAGCGAAGGCCGCCGTTTCATGTTCGACGACATTCCCGACAACTACAAGCCGCAGACGGCCGCCGATCCGGAAGAGGGCTGGCGTTATGTCATGCAGGACAAGACCGCGAGGCGGCCACCCGAACTGCTGACCCGCGATCACGTGGCGCGCTGCATCAACCGCGAGGTCAAGGCCGGCCGGGGATCCCCGCACGGCGGGGTGTTTCTCGACATCGCCTGGATCAAGGAAAAGATCGCCGACGCGCCGGCGCATATCAAGCGCAAGCTGCCGAGCATGTATCACCAGTTCAAGGAACTGGCCGACCTCGACATCACGACGACGCCCATGGAAGTGGGCCCGACGACGCACTACATCATGGGCGGAATCCGGGTGGATGCCGACTCGCAGGAGTCGACCATTCCCGGGTTGTTTGCCGCTGGCGAATGCGCCGCCGGCATCAACGGCGCCAACCGCCTCGGCGGCAATTCGCTGTCGGACCTGATCGTGTTTGGCAAGCGTGCCGGCGAATACGCCGCCGAGCTGGCCCGCAAGAGTCCGCAGCCGAGAGTGGACGAGGGGGCGGTCGAGCGGGCGCTCGCCGCGTCGCTGGCGCCGTTTGAGCGTGGCAACGCCGGCGAGAACCCCTACAAGGTGCAGCAGGACCTGCAGGAAGCCATGCAGGCGCTGGTCGGTATCGTGCGCAACGAAGGCGAGATGCAGGAGGCCGTGGCGAAGCTCGCCGGCTTCAACGAGCGCGCCTCGCGGGCCGGCGTCGACGGCCATCGCGAGTACAACTCGGGTTGGCACACCTGTATCGACCTGCGCAACCTGCTCGATGTATCCGAGGCCATCGCCCGGTCGGCGATTGAGCGCAAGGAGAGCCGTGGCGGGCACTTCCGCGAGGACTTCCCCGACAAGGTCGCCGAGTTCGGCACCTTCAATATCGCGACCCGGCGCCAGGCCGACGGCTCGATGCAGGTGTCGCGCCGGCCGGTCAAGGAACTGCCGGCGGAGCTCAAGCAGGTCATCGAGGAGCAGAAGCAGTGAGCCAGGCCACCTTTCGGATTTGGCGCAGCGAGCCCGGTGGCGGCGCCGGCCAGTTCACCGACTACACGACCGAGATCTCCGAGGGCATGGTCGTGCTCGATGCCGTCCACAAGATCCAGGCCGACCAGGCGCCTGACCTGGCCTGCCGCTGGAACTGCAAGGCCGGCAAGTGCGGCTCGTGCTCGGCCGAGATCAACGGCAAGCCGAAGCTGATGTGCATGAGCCGGCTCAACTCGCTCGACCTCACCGTGCCGGTCACGGTCGAACCGATGCGGACCTTTCCGCTGATCAAGGACCTGGTCACCGACGTCTCGTGGAACTTCCGGGTCAAGAAAGGCCTGAAGAAGTTCAAGCCGCGCACTCCTGATGCCGCTGACGGCACCTGGCGCATGGCGCAGCGCGATGTCGATCGGGTGCAGGAATTCCGCAAGTGCATCGAGTGCTTCCTGTGCCAGGACGTCTGCCACGTGCTGCGCGATCACGACAAGCACGACGAGTTCATCGGCCCCCGGTTCTTCGTCTATTCGGCGGCGCTCGAAATGCACCCGCTCGACAGCGACGATCGGCTGCAGGATCTCAAGGACAAGAACAACATCGGCTACTGCAACATCACCAAGTGCTGCACCAAGGTGTGCCCGGAGCACATCCACATCACCGACAACGCCATCATCCCGCTGAAGGAGCGCGTCGTGGACCGCTTCTACGATCCGGTGACGCGGTTGCTGAGGATGATCACCGGCTGACTGTAGTTGACAGTGGACAGTTGAAAGTTGGGGACGACATGTTCGAGCTGAAACGCTTGTCGACCACGGCCATTCCCTCGGCGCTGGCCAAGGCCGAGCGCTACCGGTTGCTGAACGAACCCGACGAGGCGCAGAGCATCTGCGAGGACGTGCTGCACACCGATCCCTCGAATATCGAGGCCGTGCGCATCCTGATTCTCGCGCTGACCGACTCGTTCCCGCACCAGGACGGCAAGATCGTCCGGCGCGCCCAGGACCTGGTCGCCAAGCTGCCCTCCGAATACGAGCGCGCCTATTTCACTGGCCTGGTTGCCGAACGTCGAGCCCGCGCCCTGCTCGGCAAGAGCGGCCCCGGCCGCACGCTCCCGGCCGGCGACTGGTTGCGCGAGGCAATGCGCGCCTTCGAGCGCGCCGAAACGGTCAAGCCGGCCGACAACGACGATGCCTTGCTGCGGTGGAACGCGTGTGCCCGGTTGTTCGAGCGGCACCCCGAGCTGATGACCGTCGATGAAGAGCGCACCGCCCCGGTGATGCTCGAATAGAAGGGGCAAATCGGCAGGCATGGGAAGATTTCCCATCCAAATGACAAATGATTACAACGGTGGGATGAGAATTTCGTATTCTCTGCCTACAACGACAGAGGGGAAGCACCGGGTGGGGCTTCGCCGGTTTGCCGCCTGTCCTCACCCGGTTTTTTTAACGCGCGGTTATAATGCCGAAAGGCTGAGTGTGTGCTCGGCCAATAGTGATTCAGGAGACCAGCGTCCATGTTCGATAATTTGAACGGTACGGGCCTCGATCGTCGCAGTTTTCTGCGTGGCTCGGCCATGTTTGCCGCCGCGATTGGCGTCTCGGTGATCCCGGCACTCGCGCAGCAGGCGCCCCAGAAGCCTGAAGACGAGAAGAAGAAGGAACAGCCGAAGGATCCCTTCGCTGACGACCAGAAGGAAGAGAAGAAGCTGGTAGACGACGAAGGGCGCGAGTACCGCGTGTGCCCCCAGTGCGCCTACAACATGTACAAGCAGGGCCGCATGTGGGTGTGCGAAAACTGCGGCTATAGCTACGTCGAGTAGTCACCGACACGGCGCAGATTTGGAAAGGCCCGGCAATTCGCCGGGCCTTTTGCTTTTTCAGGCGTGCACGGTCTTTTCCACCAGCCTCAGAAACGCCGCGATCGTTTGCTCGAGATACGCCTCGGGCGTGTCCTCTTCCTTGCAGTGCGACAGGCCTTTCGAGGAATAGGCAAACATCATCACCGTCGGCATGTGCGGCACCATCTCGGCGGCGTCGTGCAACGGACCCGAGGGCAGCCGCGGAGCGGCGCCGGTCACCTCGTGGACGGCTTCGGCGCACAGTTCGATCAGCCGGGCATCGAACGGCCGGGGCGCAATTCGCCACAACGTCCGCCACTCCACAGTCACGTTGTTGTGTTGCGCCGCCAGCCCGGCCACGTCCCGCGCCTCGGCCAGCATCCGGGCCAGGACTCCCGCATCGAGCGCACGCTGATCCAGGGAGATCTCGCAGACACCGGGCACGGCGGTGACGATCCCGGGCTCGACCTTGACCGTGCCGACCGTGCACACGACGCGGGCATCGGGCGTGGTGTGGCGAATGGCGATCTCGCGGAACCCCAGCGCGCTCTCGGCGGCGGCGAGGAAGGCGTCACGGCGCATGGGAATGGGCGTCGAGCCCGAATGCGCGGCCTGGCCGGTGAAGCGAAGCAGGTGCCGTTCCACGCCGAAGGTGCCGAGCACCACGCCCGCCGGTTGATCCAGGGCTTCGAGCACCGGTCCTTGTTCGATGTGCAGCTCAAGGTAGGCGAGCGCATCGATGGCCTTGAGGAAGGCCTGCGCCTCGTGCATGCGCGACAGTTCCACCCCGTTGTCGCGGAGCGCGTCCACCAGCCGGGTGCCCGACTTGTCGACCAGTCCCTCCACATCGCCGATCGTCAGCGACCCGGCGGCCGCCGACGAACCCAGCAGGCTGCGCCCGAAACGCGCCCCCTCTTCGTCGGCCCAGTCCACCACCTTGATCGTGACTGGTGGCCGGCGGTCGCGAAACATGCGCAGCGCCTCGAAGCCCACCATCACCCCCAGGGCGCCGTCGAGCCAGCCGCCGTTGGGCACCGAGTCGAGGTGGCCGCCGATGATGACCGTGCGGTCCGATGCGCCCGGCAGCGTCGCCCAGCTGTTGCCGCCGGCGTCAATCTCCGGCGTGATGTCCAGGCTGGCGAGCTTGGCATTGAACCACTGCCGGGCGTCGCGCCAGACGGGTCCCCACGCCAGTCGCTGGGCGCCATCGGCCGTTGAGGTCAGCTCGGCCAGCTCGCGGAGGTTGACAATGACGTCGCGGGTGCTCATGTCGCGAGAGTATATCCAAGCGACCCCCGGCCGCCGCCGGGTGGCCTAGAATGGCCTCACATCATGTCGCTCAAACACCGCACCGTGTTCATCACCGGCGGCTCGCGCGGCATTGGCCACGCGATCGCGCTGCGCGCGGCCGCCGACGGCGCCAATGTCGTGATTGCCGCCAAGACCACCGAGCCGCATCCGAAGTTGCCAGGCACCATTCACTCGGCGGCGGCTGATGTCGAACGGGCCGGTGGGCAGGCGTTGGCCGTGGCGGTCGATATTCGGGACGAAGGCCAGGTGGAGGCGGCGATCGCGGCGGCGGTGGCGCGATTCGGCGGTATCGACATCCTGGTCAACAACGCCTCGGCGATCAGCCTCACCGGCACCCTCGACACGCCGATGAAACGCTTCGACCTGATGCACCAGGTCAATACCCGCGGCACGTTTCTGTGCTCACAGAAGGCGATTCCGCACCTGCTGAAATCGAGCAATCCCCACATCCTGAACCTGGCGCCGCCGCTGCCGTCGATTGTCGACGCCAGGTGGTTTGCGCCTCATGTCGCCTACACCATGGCCAAGTTCGGCATGTCGTTGTGCGTGCTCGGCATGGCCGGGGAATTTCGGTCGCAGGGCATTGCCGTGAACGCCCTGTGGCCCAGAACCACCATCGATACCGAGGCGATCCGCCTGATTGCGGGCCCGGATGCCCGGCGGCTGACACGCTCGCCGGCCATCATGGCCGATGCGGCCCACTGGATCCTCACGCGCCCAAGCCGCGAGCTCACGGGCCGGTTTCTGATCGATGACGAGGTGCTGGCCGAGGCGGGTGTTACCGACCTGTCTGGGTACCGTGCGGCGGGGGTCAGGGAAGAGGACCTGATGCCGGACTTCTTCGTCTAAAAAGAAAAAGGGGGGCAAGCCGGTTGGCTTGGCCCCCAATCTGTCGACTTGAACCTGCCGCCTACTGGAGGCGGCCGGCGCCGGTCCAGCGGCCCTGTTCTTCGCCGGTGAAGACGCGCCAACCGACGGTTGGCGTGCCGCAGTGCTGAACCAGGATGTCCACCAGGTGCACCTGCGTGGTGCCCTCGTCCGGATCGGAACTGTAGTTGTAGGCCAACTCGTCGCCGGCCGCGACCACCGCGCGGCCGCCGTTGTCCGCTGGTGAGCGGGTTGGCTTGGCGTTATAACCCCACCGGGTGTCGAAGGTCCGGAAATGGTCGACCACGCGGTCCTGCCAGGGGTTGTTGACGTACTTGACCCCGAGCGGGCACGAGTCACTCGCATTGTTGAACCGCGACAGCTCGGTTCTCATGTCCGGTAGCGGCAGGGACTGGCCGGCCGGCGGATTGGGCGTGCGCTTGGCATTGGGGTCGGTCGGCACCGGCACCGCGGCGACCGTGCCCGTGGTGGTAAAGGCCCGTGTGCCCGACCAGGTACCGGGCTGATCCTCGAGCTCAACGCGAACGCGCCAGAAGTACTTAGTTCCCGCGGTCAGCGCGGCCGGCACCACGAAGCGGATGATGCCCTGGCTGTCCTGGATGCCCATGCCTGCCTGCGTGATGGGATCAAACGTGTCGCTGGTGCTGATCTGGAACCGGTGCGCCAGCGCCGGCAGCGGCGTCGCGGTCTGGAAGCGCCCCACGCCGGCCTGGGCCGACAGGGTCGGCGTCAGACCGATAGCGGTTGCGTCATTGAGCGGCACCAGCCCGACCGGTGTCGTTGCCTTGACGATGGTGCCATCCGGGTTCGACGCGGCACCGCCGGCGCCGATTGTGGCTGAGGGCGAGGTCGGCGCCGCCGCCCCTCCTTCGCAGGCCACGAATGTGAATGCGCAGAGCGCGGCGAGGGCAGCGCCTTTCATGTGGGTTGAGTGAGTCATGGTTCAGCCTTCAATTATTTATCGGCCGGAGGCCAGACACCCAATATATTTCGCGGTCCAGTCTGATTGGTATCAAAAAACCCGAATACTCTAGGCCATGCCAGTCGCCCAACTCTCCGCGGCCCAGTTACACGAGCCCATTCTTCCGCTCGCCAGGCCACCGCAAGTGGTTCTCCGGCCGGAGCAGACAATGGACGAGGCGGCCCGGGCGATACGTGCGGCGGCGCCGGCCGACGCCATTCACTATTTCTACGTCGTCGACAGCGCTGAGGTGCTGGTGGGGGTCGTGCCCACCCGGCGCCTGCTCACCGCTGCGCCGGATCAGACGGTCGCCGCGATCATGGTCGACAACGTTGTCGCGATTCCCGATTGGGCGACCGTGCTGATCGCCAGCGAGTACTTTGCCACCCGCAGGCTCCTGGCGTTCCCGGTCGTCGATGGGAAGGGCCGGCTGCTCGGCGTGGTCGACGTCGGCCTGTTCACCGATGAGGTGATCGACCTGGCGCGCCGGACCTACGAGGACATCTTTCAGCTGATTGGCGTGCACGGCACCGCCCAGCGGTCGACCGTGGACGCGTTCAAGGACCGCTTTCCGTGGTTGCTCTCCAACATCGCCGGCGGTTTGTTGGCGGCGGTCATCGCCAGCCAGTTCGAGTACCTGCTTCGCGACGTCGTGGTACTGGCGCTCTTCATCCCCATCGTCCTGGCGTTGGGCGAAAGCGTCAGCATGCAGGCCCTCAGCCTGACGCTCCAGAGCTTCAGCGACGGCCCCTTCGTGGCGAAGCGGCTGGCGGCGGCCTTGTGGAAGGAGTTCCGGACCGCCGCCTTGCTCGGCCTGGGCTGCGGCGCCGTGGTGGCCGGCGTGGCGCTGGTCTGGCGCGGGCAGGCCGTGGTCGCGGCGGTGATCTTCGCGGCGATCGTGCTGTCGATGGTCGTGGCCTGCCTGCTCGGTGTCGCGTTCCCGACGGTGCTGCGCGCGGCCAAGGCTGATCCGCGGATCGCCGCCGGCCCGGTCGTACTCGCGGCGGCCGACGTGGCAACCCTGATCTTCTATTTCGGACTGGGCGCCCGTTTCCTGGGTTGAGGCCGGCCGGGAAAGGCGCGGCGCAACTGGTCGGCGGAGACTTCGCGCCACGCGCCCGGCGCCAGGGTGCCCAGCTCAAGTCCGCCGTATTGCACCCGCCGCAACCGCGTGACCCGATGCCCGGTGGCGGCCAGCATGCGCCGGACCTCCCGGTTCCTGCCTTCCGTGAGGGTCACGACCAGGTGGCTTTCGCGTGACGATGCCTTCCTGACGACGACCTCGGCGGCGGTGAGTGACTCCCCGTCGACCTCGATGCCGTCGCCCAGTGCCCGGGCCGTCTCGTCCGACACCCGACCCTCAACCGTGACCAGATAGATGCGCGGGACGCCTGATTGGGGGTCGGTGAGCCAGTCGGCGAAGCGCGTGTCGTTGGTGAGGATCAACAAGCCGCTGGTCGCCAGATCGAGACGTCCGACCGGCATGACCGGGGTGGGGACGTCCGCCAGCAGGTCGAAGACGGTCGGGCGGCCCTGGGGATCCGAGCGCGTGGTCACAACGCCGCGCGGCTTGTGCAGCACGATCGTGCAGGCACGCGCGACCCGCGGCGCGCCGCCGTCGATGGCAATCGCGACCTGTTCCGGCACGACCGGATACAGCGGGTTGATGATACGGACGCCGTCCACGGTGATGCGTCCCTCGATCACGAGCGCCCGCGCCTGGGTCCGGCTGGCCAGGCCGAGTTTCGAGACGGCACGCTCGAGTGGCACGCGCCCGCGCGGGGTCCGGCTAGCGGTAGTTGCCAAACTGGAGGGCCACGCCGAAATCCTTGGCGCGCAGCGCCTGCATGGCGCCTTGCAGCTCGTCCTTGGATGCCGAGGTGACCCGCACCTGGTCGGCCTGGATCTGCGCCTGCACCTTCTTGAGCTTCAGGTCCTTGAGGTGCTTGACGATCTCGCGGGCGGCGTCACTGGGAATGCCCTGCTGCAGGGTGATCACCTGCCGGACGGTGCTGCCGGCGGCGGGCTCGATCTCTTCGCGCTTCATGTTCTTGACCGGCACGCTGCGCTTGATCAGGCGGGTCTGCAGGACGTCCCACACCGACTCGAGCTTGAAGTTGTCCTCGGCGGTGAGTGTGAGCGTGTTGGCCTTGGCGTCGAGCTCAATTGCCGCGCTCGAGCCCTTGAAGTCAAACCGCTGGGCGATTTCCTTGCGCGCCTGGTTCACCGCGTTGTCCACCTCGGGCAGGTCGATGTTCGAGGTGACGTCGAACGAGTAGGTGCTGGCCATACCTGCGATCCTAACTGATTGGTATACTCGCCGCGAAGTGCCCTCCGAAGTTCCGCCGCCGCTGGTGCTCGTGGTCGACGACTATGCCGACGCGCGGGAGATGTATGCGGAGAGCTTGCTGCTGCAGGGGTTCCGCGTGGCCCAAGCGGCCAATGGCGTCGAGGCGGTCGACCTGGCGCGGGCGCTGGCGCCTGACGCGATCCTGATGGACCTGTCGCTGCCCGGCATCGACGGCTGGGAGGCGACGCGGCGGCTCAAGGGTGATACCGCGACCCGCCACATTCCCGTGGTCGCCATCACCGGCCATGCGCCCGTGCACGCTGCCGACCGGGCCCGCGCCGCCGGCTGTGACCGCTTGCTGATCAAGCCGGCGCTCCCCGACCAGGTGATCGCGGAGTTGCGCGACGCCATGCGGCGCCATCCATCGATCTAGTCGTCCATCGGCGACGAAATTACCTAGTTATGGCCGCGCCAGTGCCGCACGTACGCTGACAAGGTAATGCTGTTTCCGTTTGCTGACTATTGGTGGTTCTACGTCGCGTTTACCGGCTTCATCCTGGTGCTGCTGGCGATCGACCTCGGGGTATTCAACCGGCAGGCGCACGTCGTGTCGATTCGCGAGGCGGCCAAGTTCAGCGTTCTGTGGATCTCGCTGGCGCTGGTGTTCAACGTCCTCTTGTACTTCTATGCGCGGTCGGCGTTTGCCGCCGACCCGCGGCTGCTGGCCATGCCGGGGTTCGACCCCGGAGCGGCGGCCTGGCGCGTGGCCCTCGAGTTTCTCGCCGGCTACATCGTCGAGTACACGCTGTCGGTCGACAACATGTTCGTCTTTGTTGTCATCTTCTCGTACTTCCGCGTGCCGTCGGTGTATCAGCACCGCGTGCTGTTTTACGGCATCCTCGGCGCGCTCGTGTTTCGCGCCGTGTTCATTGCCCTGGGCTCGGTGCTGCTGGCCTACCACTGGGTGATCATGGTGTTTGGCGCCCTGCTGATTTACACCGGCTTCAAGATGCTCAGTCACGATCCCGGGACGATGGCGCCCGACCAGAACCTGCTGGTGCGGTTGACGCGCCGATGGATGCCGGTGCTGGAGCTGTTCGACGGCAAGCACTTCTTCTCGCGGGTCGACGGCCGGTGGCACGCGACGCCGCTGTTCCTGGCGCTGATGGCGATCGAGATGAGCGACATCGTCTTTGCCATCGATTCGGTGCCCGCCATCTTTGCCCTGACCCGCGAGCCGTTGATTGTGTTTACCTCCAACGTGTTCGCCATCCTCGGCCTGCGGTCGCTGTATTTCGTGCTGGCCGGCGCGGTCGCGCGCTTCACGCTGTTGCGGTTCGGGCTGGCGGGTGTGCTGATGTTCATCGGCTTGAAGATGATCTGGCTGAACGAGGCCTGGGGCGGGCACTTCCCAATCGGCTGGTCACTCGCCATCATCGGCCTGCTGGTCGGCGGCTCGATTGCGGCGTCCCTGCTCGTCGATCAGCGCAAGGCCGCGTAGACTAGGCAACCAGTGCCACACCTGCCAGACGGGACTCCGGGGCCGGGCCGGCCGCCTGGGAGCCGCGATGTCACCATGATCCGCGCCGGCCAACCCGGGCCGGTGACCGATCGGGTGGCGATCGAAGAACCGATGGAAGTGCGGGTCAACGGTGCGCCGTTCGCCGTGATCATGCGCACGCCCGGCGCCGACCGCGACCTGGCAGCGGGGTTCCTGCTCGCCGAGGATGTCATCCGCAGCCGCGATGAGATCGGCACGATCGAGTACTGCGCCGACGCCGATGACGAGGGCCGCGACAACACCATCAACGTGACGGTGCTGGGCGATGCCGTCGCGCGGCTGGAGGTGCGGCTGGGCGACCGCCGCCAGGTCATGATGACCGCGTCGTGCGGGCTGTGCGGCCGCCGGACGATCGAGTCGCTGCAGGCCCGGGTGTCGGCGGTGGCCGGACACTGGCGGGTGGCGGCTGCCACGATCGCCGGGTTGCCGGACCGGCTGCGAACGGCGCAGGCGGTCTTCGCGTCGACCGGCGGGCTCCACGCCGCCGGGCTGTTCAGCCTGGAGGGCGAGTTGCTGCTGTCGGCGGAGGACGTGGGCCGCCACAATGCCGTCGACAAGATCGCGGGACGGACGTTGTTGGCCGGGCAGCATCCACTCGACCACCGCCTGCTGCTGGTGTCGGGCCGCACTTCGTTCGAACTGGTTCAGAAGGCGCTGCTGGCCGGGGTGCCGCTGGTGGCCGCCGTGTCGGCGCCGTCAAGCCTGGCCATCGATCTGGCCGATCAGGCGGGCATCACGCTGTGCGGGTTCGTCCGCGGCGACACCTTCAATATCTACAGCCATCCGCAGCGCATCGGGCGTATCGGGTCAGGCCCGGTCGGCACTATCGGCACGGATCGGCTTTGTGACCCGTAGTTGCAGGCCCATTCCCGTGGCGGTAAACCCGTGGTCGATGAGATACGCGCTCGCCGACTCGGTTGTGGCCGGTTGGCCGTTGATCTCCTCGATCAGCCAGCCCCTCCGTCCCTCTGGCGCATGCGCCGCGAGGCGCACCAACTCGCGCGCCAGGGCCGCGCCGGCCTGCGACCGCTCCGGCTCCTCGGCCGGCAGCGCGATCAGCAAGTGCCGATCGCCGCGCCCTATCCAGGCAGTCGCCCGGCCGTTCACCAACACCACGCGGGCGCCCACCGTTCGCGTCGCCTTCTCGAATGGCCAGGGCATCAGCACTCCGTAGGGATTGGCCGGGTCGGTGACCGAGACGGTGACAGCTGCGCCATCGCCTTCCTCGTGGCCCGTGCGCAGCAGATCGACTGCGCCCGGCTGCGCGAACTGCGCGGCGCCGAGGCCGGCAACGAAGTAGCCGCGGCGAATGCGGCCGGTGTCCTCGAGGCGCCGCAGTACCGGATAGAGGGCCGAAAACCCGCCCGGCAGTTGCTCGATGGCGGCCATGTCGCGCGTGACCACGCCGTGACGCGCCAGCAGCTGATGAGCCATGGCCGCCGCCCACGCGGTCGCCGTACCGGTGGCCGCCGGCACCAGGTTCCAGCGGCCCTCGGCCGATGGCGGCACCAAGCGGCGCGAGCGAAAGGCGGCGCGGCCCGGACGGCGCGGACGCACTGGTGGGGCGGTGAACGCGCGCACCGCATGCAGCGTGTCGTTACTGACGAGCCCCTGCCACACCAGTCCCCACAAAGCGTCCACCGTCTCCTGCGGAAAGCCGCCCCCCGCCGCTTCGTGCAGCGGACCAAAGTAGGTCGCGCCCAGGCGTGCCAGGCAGGCGACGATGCGGGTCTCGCGATCGGAGAGGCCGTGCTGCCTCGATCGATGCATGCCGTCAGGCGGACAGAGCGCCGCCACGTGATCGGTCAAGTACAACGCCAACCGGCCGTCGCGCTCGCCGAGCGGCTCGACGCCGGCCCACGTCACCTCGCCCGCGCTCAACAGCGTGTCGAGCATGGCAGGCGCGTAGTCGTGCACCCGCGCGGCAAGCACATCGCGTTCCACGAGCGACGCCACCAGCGGCACGCCCTGCAACTGTTCAATGACGTCGAGCAGTCCATCCAGCCCGCCGCGCGGACGCGACAGTCCGTGCCACGACACCAGGAATCGCCCGAACGCCGCGGCGTCGACCGGCGCCACTTCCTGCCGCAACCTGGCCAGTGATCGCTGACGCACGCTGCGCAAGACCTCGGTGTCACACCATTCGCGGCCGCGGCCGCCGGGACGAAACTCGCCGTCAATCACGCGGCCGGTGGCGCGCAGGCCGGCCAGCGCCGCCTCGACGACCGCCACACCGAGGCCCAGCCGGTCACTGACGTCGCGGCTGACAAACGGCCCGTGCGTCCGCGAGTAGCGGCGTACCAGGTCGCCGACCGGATCGGCCACCGACTCGAGCAGCGCGGCGGGGAGTCCGTCCGCAATCACGGTGCCAATCGCATCGCGGAAACGCGCGGCATCCTCGACGGCGGCGAGCCGCCGCTCGCCGCCAATGACGACCTCGATCACACGCCCCGTCGCGATCAGGCCGGCAGTTGCCGCCGCGGCCACACCGGGGCGGCTGCGCGCGGCCAGTTCGGCAGGCGACAAGTCGCCGAGGCGCAGGAGCAGGTCATGCACCGCGTCGGCGGAACGGGCGTGAAACCGCTCGGGCAGGCATTGCAGGTCCGCCTCCAGCGACTCCAGCGCGCCGGCGTCGAGCAGGTCACGCAGTTCGGTATCGCCGATCAGCTCGCGCAGTTGCGACTGGTCCACCGATAGCGCTTGCGCGCGCCGCTCGGCCAGCGGCGCATCGCCGTCGTAGAGGTAGTTGGCGACATAGCCGAATAGCAGCGACCTGGCAAACGGCGACGGCGTCGCCGATTCGACGTGGACGACGCGGATGCTGCGGCTGCGCACGCGAGCAAGGATGTCGGCCAACGCCGGCAGATCGAAGATGTCCCGCAGGCACTCGCGATAGGTCTCCAGGATGATTGGGAACGACCCGTAGCGCGCGGCGACCGCCAACAGATCCGAGGCCCGCTTGCGCAGTTGCCACAACGGCGCGCGTGCCCCCGGGCGCTTGCGCGGCAACAACAGCGCCCGTCCGGCGGCCTCGCGGAATCGGGCGGCGAACATGGCGGTAGACCCGAGCTGTCGCACCACCAGGCGTTCAACCTCGCCGGGATCCGGCAAGAACAGCGCGGTATCCGGTCGCCGCTCACCATCTGGATAGCGGACGACGAAGCCATCGTCGGACCAGAGCGCGGCGACATCCACCCCGGCCTCTTCGCGGATGCGGGCGGTCACCGCCATCGCCCACGGCGCGTGCACCCGGCTGCCGAGCGGCGAGAGCACCGCGACGCGCCAGTCCCCGAGGTCATCGCGCGACTGCTCGATCAGGATGGTGCGATCGTCGGGCACGGCGCCGGCCGCCTTCTGCTGGTCGTCCAGGTACTGCATCAGGTTGGCGCCGGCGAGGGCGTCGAGGCCATGGCCGGATTCGAGCGATGCCAGCGCCTCGGCGCGCGGCTGCTGGCGCAGATCGCGCACCAGCTTGCCGATCGCCCGGCCGAATTCCACCGGACGGCCCGGACCTTCGCCCTTCCAGAACGGAGTCTTGCCGGGCTCACCAGGCGCGGGCGACACCAACACGCGGTCGTGAGTGATCTGGTCGATTCGCCAGGTCGAAGCCCCGAGCAGGAACGTCTCTCCCGCCCGCGCCTCAAACACCATCTCTTCGTCGAGTTCACCGACGCGGGCCTTGTCCTTGTCGGCGCCGCTCAGGAACACCCCAAACAGCCCGCGATCGGGAATGGTCCCGGCGTTGGCGATGGCAATGCGCTTGGCGCCCTGACGCCCGAGCAGGAGGCCGTTGACGCGATCCCAGGTCAGCCGCGGCCGCAGTTCAGCGAAGTCGTCCGAGGGATAGCGGCCCGACAGCATGTCGAGCACGCCATCGAAGATGCCGCGGCCGAGCTCTGCAAACGGCGCCGCCGATCGCACCGCGGTGAACAGCGCGTCCACCGTCCACTGGTCCATGGCGACCATCGCCACCACCTGCTGGGCCAGTACGTCGAGGGGATTGCGCGGGTAGCGCGACGCCTCCACCTTGCCGCCGCGCATCGCCGCAGTGACCGCGGCGCACGCCACCAGATCGCCACGGAACTTCGGAAAGATGATGCCTTCGCTCACTGCGTCGATCTGGTGGCCGGCCCGGCCGATGCGCTGCAGGCCACTGGCGACCGACAATGGCGCCTCGATCTGGATCACCAGGTCGATCGCGCCCATGTCGATGCCCAGTTCGAGCGTCGAGGTGGCCACCAGCGCGCGCAGACGGCCGGCCTTGAGCAGTTCTTCGATCTCGGTGCGTTGCGCCCGGGCCAGCGATCCGTGGTGCGCGCGCACCAGCGATTCGCCGGCCAGGTCGTTGAGGGCGCCGGCCAACCGCTCGGCCAGGCGCCGACTGTTGACAAACAGCAACGTCGAGCGGTGGGCGCGGATCAGCTCCACCAACCGGGGGTGGATCGAACTCCAGATTGACTGCGCGACCGCGCCGCGGGATCCCGGTCCGCCGGCGGCGGGAGCCGTGGGCCGGCCCATCGCGGCCAGGTCTTCCACTGGCGTCTGCACCGTGATGGCCAGCGCCTTCGGCGCGCTGGCATCAACGATGGTGACCGGCCGATAGGTGACGGCGCGACTGTCCTCGAACTCATCATGCACTGCGGCGGAGAAGTCAGGCGCCGCCGCGCGAACCGCAAGCGAGCGAGCCGCGCGTGCCGAAGGCGCGCGTGCCCCGCGAGTCGCAAGGGCCCCGCCCAGGAACCGGGCAACTTCGTCCAGTGGCCGCTGCGTCGCCGACAACCCGATTCGCTGCAGCGGCTTGGTCGTCAACCGCTCAAGGCGTTCGAGCGACAAGGCCAGGTGCGCGCCGCGCTTGGTCGGCACCAGCGCGTGAATCTCGTCGACGATGACCGTCTCGATGGTCCGCAGGCTCTCGCGGGCATTCGAGGTGAGCAGCAGGAACAGCGATTCCGGCGTGGTGATCAGGATGTCGGCCGGCGCGCGCAGGAAGCGGGCGCGCTCGGCTGCCGGCGTATCGCCGGTCCTCACCGCGATCGCCGGCGAATGAAAGGGGAGTCCGCGATCGGCCGCCACCTGGGAGATGCCCGCCAATGGCGCGCGCAGGTTGCGTTCGACGTCCACTGCCAGTGCCTTCAGCGGCGAGATATACAAGACGCGGCACCGGCGGCCGGCGTCGGGCACCGGCTCGAACATCAGCCGATTGAGCGACCATAAGAAGGCCGCGAGGGTCTTGCCGCTGCCGGTCGGCGCCAGGATCAGCGTCGACTCGCCGCGGGCAATCGCCGGCCAGCCGCGCGTTTGCGGCGCGGTGGCGCCGGAAAATGTCGCGTCAAACCACTCCGCGGCTGCCGGATGGAAAACTCTGTCTAGCATGTGGACCCAGGCCCTAATTCTGCGTCATCTGCGTCATCTGCGGCCCTGGTCTTGTCTGCGTCATCTCCGTTTCGCGTTATAATCTGTGTTTCATGGGTGATGCTGGCGAAGGCCTGATTGACGCTGAAGCGCGCTTGCAAGAGCGCATGGACGAACTCGAGGAAAGCCGCAAGGTCGCGAAAGACAAGGGACCCAAGGTCGATCCCGAGATCGCCCGCCAAACCGAGTCGCTTCGCCTGGCGCGCACCGAACTGCAGCGTCAGCTGGAACTGACGACCCACCAGGTGCGTCGCGAGCAGATCGGTCAGGCGGTCGCCGAGATCGAACGCCGGCTCGCGGACATCGGCGGCAAGAAGAAAAAATAGCGACCGCTACTCGGTCTGGGTAACGCGCAGCAGCTCGCCGGCAAACATCAGCGGCGAGTCGGGCCGCGATGTCTTCTCAAATGCAATGGCCCGGCGGACCAGCGCTGCCACGGCCTCCGGCATGTCGGCGGTATCGACGGCGCCGGATCCGGCCGCCTGTTTCATCCCAATATCAAACAACGACGCCCCGGTGTAGGGCAGCGTCCCGGTGAGCATCTCGAAGGTCATGACGCCCAGGCTGAACACGTCGGCCCGGCCATCAATGCCTTCTCCGCGCAGCTGTTCCGGCGCCATGTACGTCGGAGTGCCGACAATCGTGCCGGCGTTGGTGATGGTGCCGCCGCCGGTGCCGGACGTCAGCTTGGCGACGCCGAAATCCACCACCTTGGGACCGGTGCCGCTGTCGGGCAGCAGGACGTTCTCGGGCTTCAGGTCACGATGCAGGATGCCGGCCTTGTGCGCCGACTCGACGCCGCCGGCGATGCCGGCCAGCAGTGCGGCGGCGCGGCCCGGCGACAAGCGGCGCTCGCGCTTCAGGAGCTGACGCAGGTCTTCCCCGGGCACGAACTCCATCACCAGGAACGCCGCGCCGTCGGCCAGCGCGCCGTAGTCAAACACCGTCACGACCGATGGATGCTGCAGCCGTGCCACGATCTGCGACTCGCGGCGGAACCGCTCGCGCGAATCCGGATCCGACAGCAGGTCGCCACGAACCACCTTGATCGCCACGTCGCGCTCGAGCCGCACGTCCCAGGCCCGAAACACCGCGCCCATGCCGCCCTGCCCGATCAAGGCGTCGACCCGGTACTTACCGTCGACGATCGCGCCGACGCCGATGGCCGGACCGCCGCTGCTGCTCGCTGATACCCTTACCGTCGGCGTGAACGCCTGCGTCGCGACCGGCGCGCCCGTGGCGTGCACCTGTTGCCGCAGTCGCGACAGGTCGAGCGCCACGCCCATCTGCACGGCAATGCCGCGCAGCAACTCGCGGTCCTCGGGCGTGTAGGGTTCCTCCGAACGTTTCGGGCCAAGCGCGATCAGGCCGACAAACGGCCGCGGGTCGCTGCCGCCCCCCGACTCCGCTCGGGACACGCCGGCGAAGATTGGCACCAGCAGCGCCGCATTCGCCGCCGCCAGCCACATGCGATCGGCCGGCGGCACTCGCGCCACCGGCGATTGCTCATCGTCGAGGAACACGGCGAGCGGCTTGTCGGACCACTCGAGCAGGGTGATGATGCCGCTGGTCGCCGGCAACGCCGCGGCGTCAACCCGCAGCGCGCTTACCGGTTCGAACCAGCTGCCGCCGCCGGCCGCGCTCGATCCAGGGCCGCTGCCACGCGCGAATACCGCCACCCCCTCGGGATGTAGCGCGGTGTCAATTTGGGCAACCACCAGCGTGACCAGGTCGCGCGGGTCGGCCTCGTACGGCACGCGCCCCGCCAGTGACACCAGAATCTCGCGCGCGTCGTATTCGGAGCGGAAGAAGCGCTGGTCGAGCCACCGCTGGGCGGTGTCGCGGTAGCGCAGCCCCAGGCCGAGCATGATCAGGCAAGCGAGATAGAACAGCGGCCGGCCGCTCACGACCATGGCGATCGACATGTCACGCTGTTGCACCAGGGAGGCGGCCAGTGCAATGACCGGCAGCACCACCAGTACCGCCAGCGTGCGCCGCGCGAATGCGTATTGCAGGCTGCGCCGCAGCACCGTGCGCGGACTGAAGACATGGCGCACCGCTACCGCATAGGGCAGGCCGAATGCCGGCAGCAGGACAATTGCCTGCAGCACGGCTTCGATCAACCACGGCAACTCCAGCGGGCGGCCGAGCAGGCCCGTGAGCAGCGGGATGCCGGTCTTGAGCGCGTAGGCGAAGACCGCCGGCACTCCGGTATACACCACGATCTGGATGCGCCGGCGCTCGTTGGCATCGGGGTTCTGCCGGTAGCGGCCAATGCCCTCGACCACGATCAGGACGTTGGCGCCCAGGCCGAGGGCGAAACATGCGTCGAAGGTCCACGGCCGTTCCGCCAGCCACGTCAGCGCCGGCACCACGGCGTCGATGTCCGAGAGGAACGCCGCGGTGAGCAGGCCGATCGCGAACATCGGCACCGCCGCCGCGATCAGGCCCGGCACGATCCAGCGGTGGCGGTCGAGAATCTCGCCGCGGTGCGGGAAGTACAGCACGGCCAGCCCGATCACCGGGAACGACAGCGGCGTGATCAGCCAGTTGAAGATCAGGAGCCATGGCCCGAGCAGCGGAATGGCCTGCGCGCTGCCGAGCAACGGGCCGGCATTGGCTGCCGCCGTCACGACGAGCGCCAGGGTCATCAGGGCCGCGGTGGATCCACGCGCGCCAAGCGCCATCAGCACCGCGGCGCCGGCAAGAAATCCCATGGCCTGCGACAGCGGCCCGAGGTGCCGCCGCAGCCAGGCGCCCCGCGTCGCGCTGTCGAGTGCCCAGATTGGCGGCTGTTCCAGGATCACGTCGCGAGCGCCGCCGGAGCCGGTCGACACGGTGAGGGACAGGGGGGCGCCCGGCGTGAGTGCCTGGACTTCGCGCCAGACGATGAGCACGTCGCGGGAGTCCGGCGGCAGGCGGCGGATGACATCGCCCGGTTTGATGCCGGCGCGATCGGCGGGACCGCCGGGCCAAACCTGCGTGACCGTAACGTCCTGGCCGGCCGCGCCGCGCAGATCGGGAGGGCGAATGACCGCAACCGGCTGCGGTTCGGAAACGACGCCCATAATGCTGCCGCCGGAAACGGCGAGCCCTGCTCCCGCCGGCCAGAGGCGTGGACGCAAGACGAGGCCCTGGACCAGGACCGTGGCCAGCGACACCGCGAGCACCGCCCCGACAATCAATCGTTCCGAGGAGACCCGCATTCAACTGTGATTGTAGTGCGTGTGATATCCTTCACAAGCACGCCGGAACCCATCGCGCGTGACATAATTTTGCGACAGCGGACGGTATAGAACACATGGACGGCTGGGGCGGAATCCTACTATTGGCGGTGATCGGGGTCGGCTTCGGCATCGTTTCCGTGGTGCTGTCGTACTTCCTGGGCCCGCGCAATCCCACGCCCGAAAAGCTGGCCGCCTACGAATGTGGCATGCCGCCGGTCGGCGATGCCCGCGAACGCCAGTCAGTGAAGTTCTACCTGATCGCGATGATCTTCCTGTTGTTCGACATCGAGGTCGCGTTCCTTTATCCGTGGGCGCTGGCAATGCGCCAGTTGTCCTGGCCCGGCCTGATTCAAATCACCGTCTTCTTCTCGATTCTGGTCGTTGGCTACATCTATATCTGGCGCAAGGGTGTGCTGGACTGGGGGCCCGAGTATGACCCCGACTACAAGCGCCCGCCCAAACCCGGCCCTGCCGTGGTGAAGAGATACCGTTATGGGACTCGAAACTGATTACGAAATCCCCGTCGTCACGACCTCTGCTGAGTTCATGATTCAGTGGGCGCGCCGCTCGGCCATCTGGCCGGTCGCGTTTGGCCTGGCCTGTTGCGCAATCGAGATGATGGCGACGGGTGCCGGCCGCTACGACCTTGCGCGCTTTGGCGCCGAAGTGTTCCGCGGCTCGCCCCGCCAGGCGGACCTGATGATCATTGCCGGCCGCCTGTCGCGCAAGATGGCGCCGGCGATGCGCCGCATTTACGACCAGATGCCCGAGCCCAAGTGGGTGATCTCGATGGGCGCGTGCGCGTCGTGCGGCGGCGTGTTCGACAACTACGCCATCGTCCAGGGGTCCGACCAGGTCGTGCCGGTCGATGTGTTCATTCCCGGCTGCCCGCCGCGCCCCGAGGCGCTGATTTACGGCATCGTGCAGTTGCAGAAGAAGATTGCCGCCTCGAAGCTCGATCAGACCCCGAAGGTTCGCATCGCATGAGCGCGGACGAACTGATCGCCGCGATCGCGCCGGCGGTGCCTGGCGCGGCCTACGTGGCCCTGGCCTCGGCGGACGCCGCCATGACGCCGACCATTGGCGTGCCGCGCGAGTTCATCGTCCAGACCTGCCGCGCCTTGCAGGGACCTGGCCTCGAGTTCGTCGCGTTTTCCGATGTCACCGCGGTCGACTTTCACCCCAACCGCCAGCCGCGCTTCGACCTGGTTTACCACCTGGTGTCGCCGCATCGCCGCGCGCGCGTGCGGTTGAAGGTGCAGATCAACGAGCAGGATGCGATCGCGACGCTGACGTCGCTCTATCCGGGCGCCGGTTGGCCCGAGCGCGAACTCTACGATTTATTTGGCCTCGTGTTTGACGGTCACGCCGATCTTCGCCGGCTGATGATGCCCGACGAGTGGGAAGGCCACCCGCTGCGCAAGGACTACCCGGTGCAGTTGCGCAAGGACGCCCAGACCTACATGCCGCTGCAGGTGACGGCGGAGGAGTTCCAGGCCAACCTGGAGCGCGATCGGTATCAACGCTCGGCCGCCAAGCCGGCTCCGCCAGCGCCAGGGGCTCCGGCGGGCAAGGGCTAGGCCGGATGTCGCAGGATCCGCGCGTCGCGCACGTGGTGCGAGCGTTGCGCGAGGCGGCCGCCGCTCACGAACGGATGAGCGCGGAGGCCGCCGCGGTGGTCGATGCGGCGCAGGCGATGGCGGCGGCGCTCAGGCAGGGCCGCACGGTGTTTGCGTTCGGCAATGGCGGCAGCGCGGCTGACGCCCAGCACTTCGCCGCCGAGCTGGTCGGGCGCTACGAGGGCGAGCGGCGCGGATGGCCGGTGATGGCGCTGACCACCGACGCCTGCGCGGTGACCGCGATTGGCAACGACTACGGTTTCGACCGCGTGTTTGCGCGGCAAATCGAGGCGCTGGGCCGGCCTGGTGATGTGGCGCTGGCCATCAGCACGAGCGGCAACTCGCCCAACGTGCTGCGGGCGCTCGAAGCGGCGCAGGCCGGCGGGCTGGTGACCATCGCCCTGACCGGGAAGGGCGGCGCCGCCGCGACGCTGGCGGCGCACCACGTGAGGGTCGCCGAGCAACGCACGCCGCGCGTGCAAGAGGTGCATGCAACGGTGTTGCATGTGATGTGTGAGTTGATGGAGATGGAACTGGCCAATGGCTGACGTTCGCACCGAAACAATGACGGTCAACATGGGGCCGCAACACCCCAGCACGCACGGCGTGCTGCGGCTGGTGCTGGAGCTCGATGGCGAGACCGTCGTGTCGGTGTCGCCCACCGTCGGCTACCTGCACACCGGCATCGAAAAGACCTGTGAGCAGAAGAAGTGGCAGCAGGTGATCCCGCTGGTCGAGCGCATGGACTACCTGGGCGCCCAGTCCAACAGCCTGGCGTTCTGCCTCTCGGTCGAGAAGATGCTCGGCCTCGATGAGGCGATGCCGGCGCGGGTCAACGCCATCCGCGTGCTGATCGCCGAGTTGCAGCGCCTCAGCAGCCACCTGGTCTGGTTCGGCACGCACGCCATGGAGATCGGCGCGATCACCGGCCTGCTCCACGCGCTGCGCGAGCGCGAGATCATCATGAACCTGAACGAGATGCTGGGCGGCTTCAGGTTCTTCCCCAGCTACATCCGGGTGGGCGGCCTGAAAGAAGACATCCCGCGCGGTTACAAGGAAGCCGTCAGGGCGTTCCTTGATCGCATGCCCGGCAAGATCGACGAGTACGAAACGCTGATCACCAAGAACCCGATCTGGATGGACCGCACCCGCGGCGTCGGCGTGATCAGCTACGAAGATTGCTGCAAGTGGGGCCTGTTCGGCCCGATCGCGCGCGCGGCCGGCGGCGATTACGACGTCCGCCGCGCCTTCCCGTACTGCGATTACGACACCTACGAGTTCGACGTGATCGGCGCCTCGAATGGCGACGTCTACGATCGTTACCTGACCCGCATGGCGGAGATGCGCGAGAGCGTCAAGATTTGCAACCAGGCGCTCGAGCGCATTGACCCGGTCGGCGCCTGGGCGTGCGACGACAGGCGCGTCGTGCCGCCGCCCAAGGACCAGGTCTACACGGAAATGGAGGCGCTGATTCAGCACTTCCTGATCTACTCGCAGGGCTTCAAGGTGCCGGCCGGCGACGCCTACGTCCCGGTCGAAGGCCCGCGCGGCGAGCATGGCTGTTATGTCGTCTCGGACGGCAGCAATCGTCCCTGGCGCGTCCACATGCGCGCGCCGGCGCTGTTTTCCTGCCAGGCGCTGCACAAGTTCGTCGTCGGAGGCATGATCGCGGACGTGATCGCCGTGATCGGATCGCTCGACGTCGTCATGGGAGACGTCGATCGATGAGTTTTCATCCCACCATGCCGTACGGGACGGAGCAGTGGCACCGCTCGATGCGGGCCACGCTGCCGGAGGGTCCGGAGTTTGCGTTCAGCGCGGATGCGCGCGCGCAGTTCGAGGCGTTTGCCGCGCACTATGCCCCGGAACACCGCAAGTCGGCCGTGCTGCACGCGCTCTACCTGGCGCAGGAGCAGCAGGGCTACATCACCAACAACGTGACCCGTCACGTCGCCGAGGTGGTTGGCTGCACCACCGCCGAAGTCGAGGACGTGGTCTCCTACTACGTGATGTTCCACCGCAATCCGGTGGGCACCTACGTGCTGCAGGTGTGCACCACGCTGTCGTGCGCGCTGGCCGGCGCCGAACGCGTGGTGGAGCAACTCGAGCACAAGCTGGGCATCAAGGCCGGCCAGACCGACCCGACCGGCATGTTCACCATCCAGCAGATGGAATGCCTGGGGGCCTGCGATCGCGCGCCGGTCATGATGGTCAACAACGACCACTGGCACGAGCACCTCGAGCCGGAGGCCGCCGGCGCCCTGGTCGATCGGATGAAGACCGAGGGCCTCAACGCCCTGGGCGGCTGTCACCTGGCGATCGAGGGCCGTCCCGAAAGCGAGTGGAAGGGCAAGACCACGACGCCGGTCAAGCCCAGGGCGGTGCCCGACTACGAGCCCGTGCTCACCAAGTACGCCTTTACGCCCGGTGGTGCCCAGTTCGATCACTACGTCAAGCACCAGGCCGGCTACGAGGGATTGAAGAAGGCGCTCGCCATGACGCCCGATGCCGTGATCGAGGACGTCAAGAAGTCCGGCCTGCGCGGCCGCGGCGGCGCCGGTTTTCCGACCGGGCTCAAGTGGCAGTTCGTCGACAAGAAGTCGCCCAAGCCCAAGTTCATCGTCTGCAACGCCGACGAAAGCGAGCCTGGCACGTTCAAGGACCACCTGCTGATGGAGCGCAATCCCCACCTGCTGGTGGAGGGGTGCCTGATCGGCTGCTACGCGATTGGCTCGAAGGCCGCCTACATCTACATCCGCGGCGAGTTCCAGCACCTGTTCCCCGCGATGCAGAAGGCCATCGACGACGCCCGCCAGGCCGGGTTGGTCGGCAAGAACATCCTGGGATCGGGCTTTGACTGCGAGGTCTACCTGCACCGCGGCGCCGGCGCCTACGAGGCCGGCGAGGAAACCGCGCTGCTCGAGTCGCTGGAGGGCAAACGCGCGCAGCCGCGTTTCAAGCCGCCGTTCCCGGCGGTGGAAGGCGCCTGGGGCTGTCCCACCGCCGTCAACAACGTCGAGACGCTGTGCAACGTGCCGCTGGTGATGACGCGTGGCGCCGACTGGTTCGCCTCGCTCGGCCCCGAGAAGAACGGCGGGCCGAAGCTGTTCTGCGTGAGCGGCGCGGTCAAGCGCCCCGGCGTGTTCGAGGCGCCGATGAAGGTCACACTGCAGGAGCTGATTTTTGACTACGCCGGCGGGCCGCTCGACGGCCGCACGCTCAAGGCGGTGATCCCCGGCGGCTCGTCGGTGCCGATCCTGCTGCCCGACCAGATCGACATCCCGGCGAGCTTCGACGACGTGCAGCGCGCCGGTTCGCTGCTCGGCTCGGCGGCGATCATGGCGCTTGATGACACCACCGACATGGTGTGGCTGGCCGACAACCTCCTGCATTTCTATCGCCACGAGTCGTGCGGCAAGTGCACGCCCTGCCGCGAGGGCACCGACTGGCTGTATCGCATCCTGCATCGCATGATGGCCGGCCAGGCGACCGAGAAGGACATTGACCTGCTCGGCAGCGTCGCCGACCAGATCAACGGCAAGACGCTCTGCGCGTTCGGCGACGCCGCGGCGACGCCGGTTCTGACCACGCTCAAGTTCTTCAAGCCGGAATTTGAGGCCTACGTCAAGGGCACGCAGCCCAAGCCGGCGGCGTATCGCGCGGCCGATAAGCCGGTGGAGACGCACTAACGTGGCCGAGATCATTGCCTGGGTCACTTCGCCGATGTTCATTGCCTACGCCACGCTGGTCGGCGTGGTGTTCATGGCCCTGCAGATTTCCGCGGCCGTGATGGTCTACGCCGAGCGCAAGGTGGCGGCGTTCATGCAGCAGCGCCTCGGCCCGACGCGGGTCGGTCCGCAAGGCCTGCTCCAGCCGATCGCCGATATCGTCAAGCTGTTCTTCAAGGAGGAACTGCGCCCCAAGGCCGCCGACGCCTTCCTGTTCTCGCTGGCGCCGATCATCTCGGTGACGACGGCGTTCCTGGCGTTTGCGCCGGTGCCGTTCGGCGCCGCGACCACGTTCTTCGGCCTGCTGCCGGAGCCGATGGCGCTGATGATCGCCGACGTCAACGTGGCGGTGCTGGTGATCTTCGCGGTCGCCTCGATGGGCGTCTACGGCATCGTGCTGGCCGGCTGGGCCAGCAACTCCAAGTACTCGCTGCTCGGCGGCCTGCGCAGCTCGGCGCAGATGATCAGCTACGAACTGGCCTACGGCATGTCGCTGGCGACCATCGTGATGTTCGCCGGCTCGATGTCGCTGCGCGAGATCGTTGACCTGCAGCAGGGCTACTGGCTCGGGTTCATCCCCAAGTGGTACATCTTCATCCAGCCGGTGGCCTTCTTCGTGTTTGCCTGCGCCGGTATTGCCGAGACCAACCGCGCGCCGTTCGACTTCCCGGAAGCCGAGCAGGAGCTGGTGGCCGGCTATCACACCGAGTACAGCTCGATGCGCTTCGCCATGTTCTTCATGGCCGAATACATCAACATGGTCACGGTCTCGGCCGTGGCGGTCAACTTGTTCATGGGCGGCTGGCACGGCCCGTTCATCCCGGTGGAGTACGGCTGGATCTGGTTTCTGATCAAGCTGGCCTTCCTGCTGTTCTGTTACCTGTGGCTGCGCTGGACGCTGCCGCGCTTCCGTTACGACCAGTTGATGTCGTTCGGCTGGAAGGTGCTGTTGCCGTTGGCCACCGTTAACCTGCTACTCACGGCCGCGGGGGTGCTCTACTTTGGGCTCTGAAGCGTTGCTCTTTTACGCGTTCGCCGGCGCGGCCGTGATCGGGTCGCTGCTGGTCGTCACCCAGAAGAACCCGGTCTACAGCGTGCTGGCGCTGATCGCCTCGTTCTTCGGCCTGTCGGGCCTCTACGTGCTGCTCGAGGCGCCGTTTGTGGCGGTCGTCCAGATCATCATTTACGCCGGCGCCATCATGGTGCTGTTCCTGTTCGTGGTGATGCTGCTCAACGTGCCGCGCGAGGATGCCGCCGAGTGGGACCGCGCCCACCCGCTGTATCGCCCGATGGCGGTGCGCATCGGCGGCGCGCTGGCGCTGCTGCTGGCGCTCGAACTGGCCTGGGCGCTGTCGCGCACGGCTGGCTTGGGTGGGGGAGTGGCCGACCAGCATCCGGCGGTGTCGTCGGTGGCGGAACTGGGCCGGGTGTTGTTCACCGATTACATGTTCGCGTTTGAAGTGACGTCGATCCTGATCCTCATCGCGATGGTCGGCGCCGTCATCCTCGCGAAGAAGAAAGAGGAGTGACCATGGCGATTGGCCACTATCTCGTGCTCTCGGGTGTGTTGTTCTCGATCGGGGCGGCCGGCGTGTTCCTGCGCCGCAACCTGATCACCTTGCTGCTGTCGGTGGAGATCATGCTGAACGCCGTCAACCTGGCGTTTGTCGCGTTCGGCCGGCAGTTCGGTACCGTCGACGGCCAGATCATCACCTTCTTCGTGATGACGGTGGCCGCCGCCGAAGCCGCGGTCGGTCTCGCGCTGGTGATTGGCTTGTTCCGCCACCGCGAATCGCTCAACCCAGAGGCGTTTACGTCCCTGAAGTGGTAGCCGCCGATGACACCGACGATTACACCAGGGCCGCAGATGACACAGATGACGCAGACTTTTTTGGGAGCAGGGGAATAAGGTCGTGTTAGCTCTCATTCCATTACTGCCGTTTGCCGGCTTCCTCGTCAACGCGACGATGGGGCGAAGGCTGCCCAAGACGGTGACCGGCGGCCTCGCCTCGGCCGTGATGGTGGTCTCGTTCCTGATCGCCGTCACGCAGGTGTGGGCGCTCGCCGCCATGCCGCCCGAGTCGCGCCAGGTCAACCAGGTGCTGTTCACCTGGATTACGGCCGGCGACTTCTCGCTCGACCTGGCCTTCCGGCTCGACGCGCTGTCGGCGGTGATGATTCTGGTCATTACCGGCATCGGCTCGCTGATTCACATCTATTCGACCGCCTACATGAGCCACGAGACCGACGCCGACTTTGGCCGGTTCTTCTCGTATCTCAACCTGTTCTGCTTCTTCATGCTGATGCTGGTGCTCGGCTCGAACGTCCTGGTGATGTTCGTGGGCTGGGAAGGTGTCGGCCTGTGTTCGTACCTGCTGATTGGTTTCTACTACGAGAAGCAGGCCGCCGCCGATGCCGCCAAGAAGGCGTTTGTTGTCAACCGCATCGGCGATTTCGCGTTCATCCTGGGCGCGCTGCTGCTGGTCGTGACCTTCAACTCGCTCGACTTCACCACCATCGCGCTGGCAGCGAAGGCGATGCCGGTCGAGGTGACCTTCGGCACCCTGTCGCTGATCACGCTGTTGCTGTTTGTCGGCGCGACCGGCAAGTCGGCGCAGATTCCGCTGTATGTGTGGCTGCCCGACGCGATGGAAGGCCCGACCCCGGTCTCGGCCCTGATCCACGCCGCCACCATGGTGACCGCCGGCGTCTACATGATTGGCCGCAACGCCGTGCTGTTCGAGCATGCGCCGATCACGCTCGGCATCGTCGCCGTCGTCGGCGCCGCCACTGCGCTGATGGCCGGCACCATCGGCCTGGTGCAGAACGACATCAAGCGGGTGCTGGCCTATTCCACCGTGTCGCAGCTGGGCTATATGTTCCTGGCCATGGGCATGGGCGCGTTTGGCGCCGGCATTTTCCACCTGATGACTCACGCCTTCTTCAAGGCCTGCCTGTTCCTCGGCTCGGGCGCGGTGATCCATGCGCTGCACGGCGAACAGGACATCCGCAAGATGGGTGGCCTCAAGAAGCACATCCCGGTCACCTACTGGACGTTCGTGATCGCCTCGGTGGCGATCGCCGGCGTGCCTGGCCTGGCCGGCTTCTTCTCGAAGGACGAGATTTTGTTCGAGACCTTCCTGCACGGCCACCAGATTCTCTGGGGCGTGGGCGTGCTGACGTCGCTCCTGACCGCCACCTACATGTTCCGCCTGGTGCACCTGACCTTCCACGGCGACGAGCGCTTCGGCGCGGTTGCGGACGGGCACGATGCGCACGGGCACGCACCTCAGCACCTGAGCACCCCTGCACCGGAGCACCTGAGCACCCCCGCACCCCAGCACTCACATGGAGTGCACTTGCATGACGCCCCGGCGCCGATGGCCTTCGCGCTGATCGTCCTGGCGATTGGGTCCATTCTGGCCGGCTATGTCGGCGTGCCGCACGCGCTCGGCGGCCACAACAACCTGGGCGCCTGGCTGGAGCCGGCGTTCCAGGCGACCAACTGCGGGCAGCCGGTGGCCACCGGCGAACTGGCCGGGATTGCCCTTGAGGACTGCCTGCCCGGTGAGGAGGCGGGGGTCGAGGACCACGCGGCGCTCGAGCTCTCGCTGATGGCGGTGTCGTCGCTGGTGGCGTTTGCCGGCATTGGCCTGGCGAGCTTCTTGTGGCTGAAGCGCAAGGACATCCCGGCGCAGATGGCGACCCAGTTCGCCGGCGTGCACAAGTTGCTGCTGAACAAGTACTACGTGGACGAGGTCTACGACGCGACCATCGTGCAGCCGATCAAGGTGGTGTCGCAGGAAGGCCTGTGGCGGGGCTTTGACGTGAAGATCGTCGACGGCGCGGTTAACGGCGCAGGCTACTTCGTGAGCGGCGTCAGCATTGTCCTTCGGCTGCTGCAGAACGGGTCGGTCAAGACCTATGCGGCATCCATTTTTGCGGGCGCGGTCGTCATCCTCGCCTTCTACCTCTGGAGATAGCGCGACGTGAACGGGTTGCCCCTACTCTCCATCGCCATCCTGCTGCCCATCGTCGGGTCGCTTGCGCTGCTGTTTGTGTCGAACCGCGACGGTTCGAAAGACGGGCTCGTGCGCAACATCACGCTGGCCACTTCGCTGGTGACCTTCGCGGTGACGCTGCTGCTGTGGGCGGGCTTCGACCCGTCGGCTGGCGCGCCGGCGTTCCAGTTCGTCGAGCGCCACCCGTGGATCCCGGCGTTTGGCATCGACTACTACGTCGGCATCGACGGCCTCAGCCTGATGTTGCTGGTGCTCACTGGCTTCCTGACGCCGATTGCGCTGCTCAGCTCGTGGGAGAGTGTCGAGAAGCACGTGAAGGAGTTCTCGATCTTCATGCTGCTGCTGGAAGCGTCAATGCTCGGCGTGTTCAGCGCGCTCGATATCTTCCTGTTTTACATCTTCTGGGACTTCGTCCTGATCCCGATGTACTTCCTGATCGGCATCTGGGGCTACGACCAGCGCATCTACGCCGCGGTCAAGTTCATCCTCTACACCATGGCCGGCAGCGTGCTGATGCTGGTGGCCATTATCGGCCTGTCATGGCTGCACCAGTCGGCGACCGGCGAATACAGCTTCGACCTGCTGAAGCTGTATGAGCTGACGATTCCGGAAGGGACGCAGTACTGGTTCTTCCTGGCCTTTGCGCTCGCGTTCATCATCAAGGTGCCGCTGTTCCCGTTCCACACCTGGCTGCCCGACGCGCACGTGCAGGCGCCCACGCCTGGTTCGGTGATCCTGGCCGGCGTCATGCTGAAGATGGGCGGCTACGGCTTGATTCGCCTGGCCTTCCCGCTGTTCCCGGAAGCGGCGCTCTACTTCGCGCCGCTGCTCGCCACGCTCTCGGTGATTGCCATTGTCTACGGTGCGCTCGTGGCCATGGTGCAGCCGGACATGAAGAAGCTGGTGGCCTACTCGTCGGTGAGCCACATGGGCTTCGTGGTGCTGGGGATTGCCGCCTTCAACGTGCAGGCCATCCAGGGCGCGTCCTACCAGATGCTGGCGCACGGTGTCAGCACCGGCGGCTTGTTCTGCATTGTCGGCATGCTCTCGGATCGCCGGCACACCCGGCTGATTACCGAGTTCGGCGGATTGAAGTCGGTGATGCCGCGGCTGACGGCGGTGATGCTGATTCTCACCCTGTCGTCGATCGGCCTGCCGGGCATGAACGGCTTTATCGGCGAGTTCCTGATCATGCTGGGCGCCTTCAAGTGGGATCCGCGCTTCGTGGTGGTCGCCGCGTTGGGCGTGATTCTGTCGGCGGTCTACATGCTCTGGATGTTCCAGCGCGTGTTTTACGGAAAGATCACCAACAGCCATAACGCCGGGCTGAAGGACCTGTCGTTGCGCGAGTGGGCGATCATCGGCCCGTTGGCGGCGGCGGCCATCGGCATGGGCGTGGTCCCGAACGTGTTCCTGAAGCCCATGGAACCAGCCATTCAGCGCCTGGTGGACCGGGTGCAGTCCCGCCAGCCGCTGACCGCGGAAAAGGGGTCGGGGATCTTTTCCCTCCCCGACGATGGGAAAACAGGCGTGAATCCTCAGGTTAGGCTGATTTCGAACCCCGAATTGCCCCGGGTTCCCGTGGAAAAGATCCCCGACCCCTTTTCTGGGGGGCAGCGATGATTAGCAGTTCCTTCGACGCGATCATCCCGATGCTGTGCGTGGCGCTGGCGGGACTGGTCGTCCTGCTGGCCGAGGCGTTCCGCGGCCGCGACGAGAAGATGCCCATTGGCGGGCTGGCCATCATCGGCCTGGTCGGCGCCGGCGCCGCCTCCATCCTGTTGTGGAACCGCAACGCCACCAGCTTTGGCGTGGTCACGGCCGATAATTTCTCGCTCTTCGTCAACCTGGTCCTGATCGGCGTCGGCATCCTGACGGTCATGTTTTCGTCACAGACGATCGAGCGCGACGGCATTCCGGCCGGCGAGTACTACGCGGTCATGCTGTTTGGCATTGTCGGCATGATGCTGATGGGGCAGGCCACCGATCTGCTGGTGATTTTCCTGGCCCTCGAGACCATGTCGCTGGCGGTCTACGTCCTGACCGGCATCAGGCGCGAACAGCAGCAGAGCACCGAGGCGGCGTTCAAGTACTTCCTGCTGGGGGCGTTCGCGAGCTCGTTCTTTCTCTACGGCGTAGCCTTTCTCTACGGCGTGACCGGCAGCACCAGTCTCGACCGCATCGGCACCGTGATCGCCGCGCAGTCGATGAGCGGCAACCCCATGATCCTGCTGGGCGTGGGCCTGCTGATTGTCGGCTTTGCGTTCAAAGTGGCGGCGGTGCCGTTCCACATGTGGTCGCCCGATGCGTATGAAGGCGCGCCGGCCGTCGTCACCGGCTTCATGTCCACCGGCGTGAAAGCAGCGGCGGTGGCGGCGTTCGTCCGCGTGTTCCTGTCGTCGCTCGAGCCGATGATTACCGACTGGGCGCCGGTGCTGTGGCTGATTGCCGCCGCGACGATGGTGCTCGGCACGGTCGTCGGTGTGGCGCAGACCAGCCTGAAGCGCATGCTGGCCTATTCCAGCATCGCGCACGGCGGCTACCTGCTGGCCGGCCTGGTCGCGGGCAACGATGTTGGCAAGGCCGCCATCCTGTTCTACCTGGCCGCCTATGCGTTGACCAACCTCGGCGCGTTCGGCGTGATCGCGCTGCTCGGCACCCGCGAGCGCGCCAACGACGACCTGCGCGATTACGCCGGCCTGTTCAAGAGCCACCCGGCCCTCGCGGTGCTGATGACGTTCTTCCTGCTGTCGCTCGGCGGCTTCCCGCCGACGGCCGGCTTCATCGCCAAGTGGTACGTCTTCAGTGCCGCGATCGGATCGGGCTATTACGGCCTGGCCATCATCGGCGTGCTGTCGAGCGTGGTCTCAGTCTTCTTCTACCTGCGCATCGTCGTGATGATGTTCATGACCGACCGCGACGCGCGGCCGGTGCCGGCGCCGATCACGACCGTGGCTTACGCCGGTCTCGTCCTGTCGCTAGCCGGCGTGCTCTACCTGGGCGTGCTGCCGACGGCGGTGATCGACTTCGCACAAGCCTCGATCAGCACGATCTTCTAGCGGATTTGGTGATCTCGTGGTGTGTAGATCTGGCGAGTTTTGTCGCCAGATCAACACACCAACCATACCAGCTCAGGAGATCACCAAGTCACCAGACCGCCAGGTCACCAAATCATCGCCGTCGACCGCACGACGATCCCCTGTAGAATCGGGCCTGCCCACAAGGGGGGCCCCATTCGAATGCGACTTCCAGCCGCTCTTGCCGCCGTCTATTTGCTGACGGCCTCCGCGCTCGCGCAAACGCCTTCCACCCCTTCAACCGTACCGGCCGGGCGTCACCCCGAGGCGGGTGGCCTGCTCATTCGGCACTACCCGCCAGAAACGTACGACGGTGGCGCCCAGAACTGGGCGCTGCTGCAAGACGCCCGCGGTGTGATCTACATGGGCTCGACCAACGCCCTGCTGGAGTACGACGGCGTCACGTGGCGGAAGATTCTCACGCCGACCCGAAGCACCGTTCGTTCGCTCGCCGCGGACGCGAATGGCCGCATCTATGTCGGTGCCGTGGGGGACCTCGGCTACCTTGAGACCGACGCCAGGGGCGAGACCCAGTTTGTGTCGATGGTCGATAAGCTGCCCGAAGACGTCCGCATCTTCGAGGACGTGTGGCGGACCTTTGCCACCCCCGACGGCATCTTCTTCCAGACCCAGGTCGGCTTGTTCCGCTGGGCCAACGGCACGATGAAGGTGTGGAAGCCGACGGGCCGCATCTTCAACCGTGCCCAGCTCGCGAACAACACGATCTACCTCGGCCAGGCCGGTGGCGTGCTGATGGCGGTGCGCGGGGACGAGTTGGTGCCAGTGCCTGGCGCCGAGCGGCTGGGCCAGGAAGCGTATCCGATTGTCATCCCCTACGACAGCACGCGGTTGCTGATGGGGACCCGCGCGGACGGGCTGTTCCTGTACGACGGCGCCACCCTGAGTCCGTTCCGTACGGATGTCGATGCCTATCTGAAGAGCACTAATCTGTATCGCGGCTTTGTGCTCCCGAACGGGTCGTTCGCGTTCACGACGACGTCGGCCGGCATGGTGATTCTCGACCGTGAAGGGCGTCAGCTTGAGTTGATCGATGAGCGCGCCGGCCTTCAGGCTCCGTCGGTGTACTTCGTGATGCCCGACCGCGAAGGCGGCCTCTGGCTGGCGCTGGGCGTGGGCCTGGCGCGCGTCGAGGCGCAATCGCCGCTGTCGATATTCGGCCCCACCGAGGGCCTGCGAGCGGCCGGCGGCGACGTCATGCGGTTCAATGGCCGGCTGTACATCGCCCACGGCCAGGGCGTCCAGTACCTGGCGCCGGCAAGCGGCAGCACTCTGCCGAGGATCGTCCAGGTGACGGGCGTGGCAAACCAGTGCTGGGCATTTTCACGGTTCGAACAGCCCGATGGCGGCGGCTCGCAGTTGCTGCTGTCGGCGAGCGACGGCCTGTACCGGATCGATGGCGACCAGGCCGTGCCGATTGTCGAGTCGCAGAACCGGTCGTTCGGAGCATTTGTCACCGTCCAATCACGCATCGATCCGGCCCGGGTCTGGGTGGCGCTGGCCGATGGCCTGGCCTCGGTGCGTTGGACGAACGGCCGGTGGGTGAACGAAGGGCGTGTCCCGGGCATCCAGGATCAGGTGCGAAGCCTGGTGCAGTCCGCCGATGGCAGCGTCTGGGCTGGCACGCAGACGTCGGGCCTGCTGGTCGTGCGTGGCGGCGATGCCGCCGGCCCGAACCGTCCCGGCGCGCCCACGGTTGAGCGATATGGCGCCGAACAAGGTTTGGCGATCGGTGGCGCGACCGTGATCAAGGTGGACGACAAGGTCTACCTGAGCGTGGCCGGCAAGATCGCGGTGTTCGATTCGCCGGCCAACCGCTTCGTGGCCGACCGGACGTTCGAGGTCGTCGAGCGTGACAACAACACCGACTTTATCTTTTTCACACAGGGACCGGACGGCCGGATCTTCGTGACCTCCGGCCGCAACGCCGCCGTGCTCACGAAGCAGGCGGACGGCACGTATGCGATCGACCAGCAGCTGTTCAGCCGCTTCGTGCTCGACAACAACGGCGCGTTCTATCCCGAGAAGGACGGCGTGCTGTGGATTGGCACCGGCGGCAAGCTGGCCCGATTCGACACCAACCGCTTCGAGCGTGCGACCGCGCCGTATGCCACGCTGATTCGTCGCATCACGGTCAACCAGGCCGACGCGATCTCGCCCCAGCCGGCCGAGGGCGCGGCCCCGTTGGAACTGCCGGCCACCAGCCGATCGGTCCGGTTCGAGTTTGCCGCGCCGACGTACCTGAACGAACAATCGACCCAGTACCAATCACGGCTCGACGGCCTGGATGGCGACTGGTCAGCGTGGTCGGCCGAGTCGCGCCGCGACTACACCAACCTGGCCGCCGGTGAGTATCGCTTCCACGTCCGCGCCCGCAACGAGCTGAGCCAGATCAGCGACGAAGGCCTCTATGCCTTTACCATCCTGCCGCCGTGGTATCGCACCTGGTGGGCCTATGCGCTCTATGTCGGGCTGTTTGCGCTCGCCGTGCTCGGCGTCGACCGCCTGCAGCGGCGCCGCCTGCTCGGCCAAGAGCGGCAACGCTCGGAGTTCGCCGAGGCCCGGCTGCGCGCCGAGTCGGCCGAGGCGCTGGCCAGGTCGGAATCCGAACGCAACCGCAACATCGAGCTCTTGAGCGAAATCGGCCGGGAGATCACGGCCTCGCTCGATTTCGATACGATCTTCGAGAAGTTGTACGAACGGGTGAATCAGCTCGCCGATGCCGACGTGTTTGGCGTGGGCCTGTACGACGCCGACAAGCAGGAGATCGAGTACCGCCTGGCGATTGAGGACGGCAAGCGCTACGCCCCGTATGCCCGCAAGACCGTCGATAGCAGCCAGCTGCCGGTGTGGTGCATCGAACACCGCGAGCCGGTATTCATCAACGACGTGGCGCAAGAATCCAGCCGCTACATTCCGCACTACGCCGAACCGTCGCGGCCGCTGGCCGACGGCACCATGTCGCGGGCGCCGCAGTCGATCATCTACTTGCCGCTGGTTTCACAAGGCGAGGTGCTGGGGATTGTCACCATCCAGAGCTTCGAGAAGCACGCCTACACCGAGCATCACCTCAACATGATGCAGAACCTGGCGGCCTTCACGGCCATCGCGCTCGACAATGCCGCCGCCTACCGGCAGATCAACGAACAGGAACACGACAACCGGCGGCTGTTCGAAGAAGCGCAGAAAGCCCGGGCGGCCGCCGAAGAAGCCGACGCCGCCAAGAGCGCATTCCTGTCGACGGTCAGCCACGAACTGCGCACGCCCCTGACTTCGGTCCTCGGCTTTGCCAAGATCATCAAGAAGCGGCTCGACGACCGCATTTTCCCGATCCTCAAGACCGACGACAAGAAGGTGCTGCAGACCGTGCAGCAGATCCAGGAGAACCTGCAAGTCGTGGTTGGGGAGGGCGAGCGCCTCACCAAGCTGATTGACGATGTACTCGACCTGGCCAAGATCGAGGCCGGCAAGCTCGAGTGGAACCTGGGCCCGGTTACGGTGCAGGAGATCATCGACCACGCCACCGCGGCCACCGCGTCGCTGCTTGAGCCGAAGGGATTGCGTCTGCTCAAGGACGTCGACGGCACCTTGCCGGTGATCACCGGCGATCGCGATCGGCTGATTCAGGTGGTCATCAACCTGATTTCGAACGCCGTCAAGTTCACCGACGCCGGGACCATTACCTGTCGTGCAGTGCGGCAGGCCGACATGCTGATCGTCAGCGTGATCGATACCGGGTTGGGCATTGCGGCCGCCGACCAGCCCAAGGTGTTCGAGCGCTTCAAGCAGGTCGGTGACACCCTCACCGACAAGCCCAAGGGCACCGGCCTGGGGCTGCCGATCTGCCGCGAGATTGTCGAGCATCACGGTGGCAAGGTCTGGGTCGAAAGCGAACTGGGCAAGGGCAGCACGTTCTCGTTCTCGCTGCCGATTGCCGACGGTGCGCAGCCCTCGCTGCCGCTCGACCTGGCCACGGTCGTCCGTCAGTTGCGCGATCAGGTCGTCGTCACGACGCCGCGCACGGCCGAGCGGCAGCCGCGCATCCTGGTGGTGGATGACGAGGCCAACATTCGCGAGTTGCTCACACAGGAGTTCACCGAGGCCGGCTATGCCGTGGTGACCGCCGCCAACGGCCGCGAGGCCGTCGCCGAGGTCCGCCGCCAGCGCCCGGACCTGATCGTTCTCGACGTGATGATGCCCGAGATGAACGGCTTCGACGTCGCCGCCGTGCTGCGCAACGATCCGCAGACGCTCGACATTCCCATCATCATCCTGTCGATCGTCCAGGACCGCGAGCGCGGCTTCCGGCTGGGCGTCGATCGCTACCTGACCAAGCCGATCAACACCGACATCCTGTTCCGCGAGGTGGGCGCCTTGCTCGACCAGCGCAAGTCTCACAAGCGCGTGCTGGTGGTGGACGATGACGCGACCGCGGTGAAAACATTGACCGAGGTGCTGAAGGCACGCGGCTACAGCGTCACCGAGGCCAGTGGCCACGACCTGTTCGAGAAGGCCAAGATGCTGCAGCCCGACATCATCATGCTCAGCTCGAGCGATCCCAAGCCTGACATCGTTCAGACCCTGCGGTTTGAAAAGGGTCTCGAGAATGTTCTGTTCTTTGTCTACCGGTAGGAGTGTCCGTGAGCAAGAAGATCCTGATTGTTGATGACGAAGTGCACCTGCGCACGCTCTTGCACCAGACGCTCGAAGAGCTGGAAGACGAGGGCGTGGAGCTGCACACCGCCACCAACGGCGAAGAGGCGCTGGCGGCCATCGAGGCGATGCAGCCCGACCTGGTGTTCCTCGACGTGATGATGCCAAAGCTGAGCGGCTTCGACGTGTGCGAGCGGGCCAAGAAGTCGCTCGGCCTCACCGGCGTCTACATCGTGCTGCTGACCGCCAAGGGCCAGGAGTTCGACCGGCAGCGTGGCATCGAGGCGGGTGCGGACCTCTACATGACCAAGCCGTTCGACCCGGACGCCTTGCTGATGAAGGCCCGCGACGTCCTCGGCATCTGACCGGATTCATGGCCCGCATTTCTCTCAAGCAGATCGTCGGCGCGCAGAACGGCCTGCGGCCGGTGGTGGCCGCCCTCGAGCGCGCGCTCGGCGGCAGCCTGGCCGTCGAGGATGCGGCCGGAGTACCCCTGCTCGGTGACGCCAACGGCGGCGCGCGATTTCCGGTGGTTCACGACGGCAAGGATCTGGGGTGGGTGTCTGGTGCACAGGGCGCCGAGGCACTGGCGGACCTGCTACGCTTCCTCGCCGCGAAGGAGACCGAGCGCAAGGCCCTGGGCACCGAGGTGTTGAGCCTCTACCGCGAGGTCAACCTGATTTACAGCTTTTCGGAGAAGCTGGCGGCGCTGTTGGACCTTGAGCTGGTCGCGAAGCTGACGCTGCAGGAAGCGCGTCACCTGATTGTCGCCACCGACGGCGCCATCCTCCTGCTGGATGACGAGACCGGCGCGCTGACGTCGGCGGCGGCATTTGGCGACGAACTGCCGGGGCTTTCGGGGTTCAAGCGCGGCACCGGCATTGCCGGAACCGTGGCGGCGTCCGGCGTCGGCGAAATCGTCAACGATGTCATGGGCGATCCGCGCCGTATCAATGCGGTGATCGACGTGCGCTCGCTCGTGTGTGCGCCATTGAAAGTCGGCGAGAAGGTGATTGGCGTGATGATGCTCGCCAGCACCTTGCCGATGGCCTACGAGGCGCGCGAGCTGAAGTTGCTGAACACGCTGGCGTTGCAGACCGCGACGGCGATTGAGAATGCGCGCCTGTTCGAGCGCACAGTGCAGGCGGGTCACGAACGCGAACGCCTGCTGGCCCTCAACAAGGAGGCCGAAGTGGCGCGGGCCGGCTACGAGCGCGAGCTCGACCTGGCCGCCACCATCCAGGCGGACCTGTTCCCGGCCCAGCTGCCATCCTTGCCCGGTTACGACCTGGCGGCGCGAAACCGACCGGCCCGCCGTTGTGGTGGCGACTACTACGACGCCGTACCGGGGGGCGCTGGTGCGGACGCCTCGGTGCTGCTGTGCGTCGCCGACGTCTCAGGCAAGGGGCTGCCGGCCGCGTTGTTGATGAGCCACATGCAGGCAACCCTGCGCGCCTTGCTCGGGCGGACCGGCTCACTGCAGGAGTTGACGGCTCATGCCCACGACCTGCTGCACGGGTCGACCGCCGACAATAAGTATGTGACGGCCGCCTTGCTGGAATTGACGCCGGCCACCGGCCGGGCCAGCTACGTGAGTGCCGGCCACATCAACAGCCTGCTGGTGAAGACGAACGGCGAAGTCGTGTCGTTGACGTCGACCGGCGCGCCGTTGGGGCTGTTGCCTCCCGGCATGCCGTACGACTCGACCGCGATCACCATCGAGCCTGGGGATTGCCTGATCCTGTGTTCGGACGGCGTGCCCGACGCCCAGAACGAAGGTGATGAGGAGTTCGGCGAGCATCGCCTGATGGCGATTGTGCAAGAGGCGCGACACCACCCGTCGGCCGAGGTGGTATCGCGGGTGTTCGACGCGATCGATCAGTTTGCCGGCGCGGCGCCGCAGTTCGACGACATTACGTTGATGGTGTTGCGCCGGACGGCGAACTCGTGACCACCCGGTTGCGCCCGTCGTGTTTCGCGCGGTAGAGATACTGGTCCGCTTCCTTCAGCAGCTCATCCCAGGCCAACGACGGGTCGTCGACGGTTGACGCGGTCGCTACGCCAATGCTGATGGTGGAGCCTTCGCGCAGGCCCTCGAAGAGCGTATTGGCGATGCCCGCCCGCATGCGCTCCGCCACCTCCAGCGCGCCCGCGGCGCCGGTGGCCGGCAGCACCGCGATGAACTCTTCGCCGCCCCAGCGGCCGAGCGCGTCGCTTTCCCGCAGCGCGCCACGCAGTACTCCGGCGGTCTGCACCAACGCGTCGTCGCCGGCTTCGTGGCCGTAGCGGTCGTTGATGTTCTTGAAATGATCCAGGTCGCCGAGCAGGACGCTGACCGGCGCGCCGGATCGTTTCGCGCGCTTCAGTTCGACGCGGCCCCGTTCCTGCATGCCGCGCCGGTTGGCCAGCCCGGTCAGCGCATCGGTGCGCGCGTCGCGGTGCAGTTCCAGGTCGAGCGCAAACGCGCGCCGGTGTGATGCCTCCAAGACGCGCCCGAGCAGCGTGCTCACGGCCACCGCCAGCAGGGCGAACGCTCCCGTGCCGATGCGGTCAAAGCGATCGAGCTCCACAAAGAGCAGCAGCACTGCCAGCGCCGCCAGGGCTGAGAGGTTGGTCTTGAGCAGATCGCGGCTGTCGATGGCGGCGTAGGGGCCGGTCAGGATGATCACGGCCAGTCCCGCTACTCCAAAGCCGTAACCGCGGTCGAGCGCCGCCGCGGCAAGCACCGAGGCCAGGACGGCGGTCACCAGTCGCACCTTGGCCATCAACGGCAACCAGTGTCCCTTGCCCGGCAGGTTCTGGAAGGCGCCGGTCACCGCCACAATCACGGCGGCCACAATCCGAATCGAGAACGCCGCGCGCCAGTGAGCCGGATCGACATACGCGTCCCACAGCCCAAAGCCCAGCAGGATGATCGCGATCGACCAGAAGGTCTTGAGGTTGAGCTCGATCAGCGTCTTGATGCGGCTCTCGAGAAACTCCGCTTCGTGCTCCGTGGTCAGTCGCCGGGGCCCGCGCGCGCTGCTCATGTGGACGGCGCCAACAGGGACGCGATCGTGTCGTCCTGGCTCGCCAGCACGGTGCGCAGGTCAAACACCACCCGGTCGCCCTCGATCCGCGCGACGATCGGCGGGTCGAGCGTGCGCAGCCAGGCGTCAGTGCTGGAGGCGGATTGACCCTCCCGGTTGACGGATAACAGTACGGTCGGCAATTCCCACCCCGGCGCGCTGCCGCCGCCGACCGCCGACGTCCCGGTGAGAAGCGCAATCTGCCAGCCGGCAGCGGCCAGCCGCTCGCCGAGCGTCGAGGCTCTCGCCTCGATGGCGTCCGCAGTCGCGTGGAGCATCTGCTGGACCGGGATCGTCGCCGCCGCGCGTCCGGCGACATATTCAGCGAGGGTCGCCTCGAGAATGGCAAAGGTGATCTTGTCGGCGCGCAGCGCCCGCATCAGCGGATGCGTGCGCAGCCGGTCGACCAGCGCGCGCGAACCGGCGATGATGCCGCACTGCGGGCCGCCGAGCAGCTTGTCGCCGCTGAAGCACACCAGGTCGACGCCGGCCGCGATTGAGGCTTGCACTGACGGCTCACCGGCCAGGTCATCCACCAGACACCCACTGCCGATGTCTTCCACCACCGGTACCCCGGCCGCGCGTCCCGCGGCCACCAGTTCCTTCAGCGACGGGCGCTCGGTAAAGCCCTCGATGCGAAAGTTCGACGGGTGCACCCGCAGGAACATCGCCGTCGCCGCCGAGGCCGTTCCCGTGTAGTCGTTCGCCCTGGTGCGGTTGGTAGTGCCCACCTCGCGCAGCGTGGCGCCCGACTGTCGCAGGATGTCGGGCACGCGGAATCCGCCGCCGATCTCCACCAGTTCACCGCGGGAAATCGTCACCTCGCGGCCGCTGGCCAGGCCCGTGAGGATCAGCAACGTCGCCGCGGCGTTGTTGTTGACGACGATGGCCGCTTCGGCGCCGGTGAGGGCGGTGATGAGCGATTCGGCGTGCACCGTGCGCGACCCGCGCGTGCCCTGCGCCAGGTCGTATTCCAGGTTGGAGTAGCCGGCGGCGATGGCTGCCACGCGTTTGATGGCGGCCGCCGCGATTGGCGCGCGTCCCAGGTTGGTGTGAATCACCACGCCGGTGGCGTTGATGACCGGCCGGAGCGATCCGCGCGCGCCCGCTGCCAGGGCAGCCTCCGCGGCGGTCTCGATCACGCCGGCTGCCTGCTCGGCGTTGTCCGGGCCGCGCCCGGCGGCGATGGTCTCGCGCAGCCGGCCGGCCTGCGCGCGCAGTGCCTGCACGGTCGCCTCGGCCCCGAACGCCGCCTCGAGCGCGCGCACACCGTCACGCTGCCGCAGCGTTTCAATGCCTGGAATCAATCGAAAGTCTGGCACGCCAAATGATAGCCTCACCTTGGCCCGCCTTCGCTCGCCAGAATGCCAGCGAGCTTCGGCGAGGTCTCGCCGTAGCGACCTACGGTCGCGGAGGCGGACACCCGAGGCACCCCAGCACCCTAAGCACCCTAAGCACCCTAAGCACCTTCCCAATCCTCCCCCTTCGGAGTACGATCCGCTTTCCATGACGCAGCGAACCCATCGTCCGGCCGAGAAGTTCTGGCCGTATGTGGAGAAGCCGGAAGAGCCAACGGCCGAGGAGCTGGCCGCGCTTGATCCCGACCTGCACAACACGCTGTTCGGGCCTCGGGACCTGCCGTTTTCGATCACGCTGGTGTTTCCGGCTTTTGACGGACCCAACTGGGATGCCGCGATCGGGCAGGCCCGGGCGTCGGCCGAATTCCTGGAGACCGGCCAGGGCGCCAATCGGCGTTACCGCGCCCGGTTCTTCTCCAATGACGTGCGGCGGCTGAAGGAACTCTTCGAGATCGTGGGTTCGGTGGCCGGGTGCGAAGTGCTGATCGACGATCGGCCGGTGCCCTATTCGCGTGAATTGTGGCTGCCGTTGTTGTGGTTTCAGTTGCTCGACTAGGCCCGGCTGGTGGCGCCTCCCAAGTCTGACTTCGATCGCGAACTGCAACTGCTCGACGCCGAGATGCGCAAGCTCGAGGCCGAGTACAACATGTTCTTTGCAGGCCGGCTGCCGCGCCTGCCGTGGGAGGCGCGCACCAGGGTCGAGGCACTGATCAAAAAGCACGATCGCTCCTTCATCCGCAATACCGCCGACCGCTTTCGCTTTGAGACGATGCAGAACCGCTACGCGAAGTTCTGTGAATTGTGGGAGCGGCAGCTCAGCCAGATGGAAGGCGGCCGGCCGCGGCGGGGCGGGGCGAGACCGCCCGAGCCGCCGCGCACGGTCGACAAGAGCGAACAGGCGGCGCCGGCCGGCAGTGGTGAGCGCGTGGTTCGCTTCTCGAGCGGCGGCGCCGATGACGACCGCGTCAAGGAGTTGTACGAGCGGCTGGCGGCCGTCAAGCAGGCCGCCGGCGAGGCGGCCGTGCCGATCGACAAGGTAGCGGCGCTGGTAAAGGCGCAGGTTGCCAAGTACGCCGCCGACGGCAGCGAAGTGGCGTTCCGGGTGGGTTTGAAGGACGGGAAAGTGTCGCTGACGGTGAAGCCGGTGCGCTCCGGCGAGGACTGAGGCCTTACGGGGAAACGATGCCGGGAGGGAGCCCGGCACCGTTTCGATCAAGCAGTACTACGCGGCGCGGGTCACGTTGCCGGCCTGGGGACCCTTGGGTCCGTCGACGATTTCAAACTCAACCGGCTGTCCCTCTTCGAGAGAGCGGAAGCCAGCGCCCTGAATCGCCGAGTAGTGCACGAACACATCGCTGCCGCCTTCGCGCTCGATGAAGCCGTAACCCTTGGCGTTATTGAACCACTTGACCTTGCCTGTAATACGCATCGTTCTGTTCCTGTCTTGCAGGTGGCCGAAGCCACCGTAGTGATCGACCCTCAGCCGCATCAAGGGATGAGGTTGAGGGCAACAAAAAAGGCCGCAACTTGCGGCCTTCTGGTCCGCAGAAATGGACTTCGGGGATGATACCGGGCCGTTACATTTGGTGTCAATTGCCATTCCGCACCACGAGAGTCACGTTTTCGATGTTTCTTCGTCTAAGTGAGGGCTGAGATCGATGCGCCGTGCGATTTTGAGTGTGTCCGACAAGACCGGCCTCGCGGCGTTTGGCCGCGCGCTGGCCGAGCGTGGTTTTGAATTGGTGTCGACGGGCGGCACGGCGAAGGCCCTGGCCGACGCGGGCCTGCCGGTGGTCAACGTGAGCGACGTGACCGGCTTTCCCGAGATGATGGACGGGCGCGTCAAGACGCTCCATCCCCTGATTCACGGCGGCATTCTGGCTCGCCGGCATCATCCCGAGGACCTGGCGCTGGCGGCCGAGCACGGCATCGGCATGGTCGATCTGGTGGTGGTGAACCTCTATCCCTTTGTCGAGACCGCCGCGAAGCCGGGCATCGGGTTCGACGACCTGATCGAGCAAATCGATATCGGCGGCCCCAGCCTGGTGCGCGCCGCCGCCAAGAACTTCCGCGATGTGCTGATCGTGGTTTCGCCGAGGGACTACGACGAGGTGATCGACGAGCTCGACCGCGCGGGCGGACCGTCGGTGGAGTTTCGCTTCGACCTGGCGCGCCGCGCCTTCGCGCACACCGGCAGCTATGACACGGCCATTGCCGGCACGCTGGACGAGGTCAGCGTGGACGGCGAGGTGTTTTCCCGAACCCAGACCCCGAGCCCCAAGTCAGACGTGCTTCCCGAGCGCTTGCTCATTGATGCAGACAAGCTCAGGGATCTTCGCTACGGCGAGAACCCGCATCAGGCGGCGGCCTGGTACGCCATCGATCCGCCGTCGGGCCTCGGTGCTCCCGCCATTCTCCAGGGCAAGGAGTTGTCGTTTACCAACCTGCTCGACCTCGACGCGGCTGCGCGCATCGTCCTCGAATTCAGCGAGCCGGCGGCGGCGGTGATCAAGCACACCAATCCGTGCGGCGTGGCCACTGGCGCCACCGTGGCCGAAGCCTACGTGCGCGCCCGCGAGGCCGACGCGCTGGCGGCGTTTGGCGGCATCATTGGCTTGAATCGTGCGATCGACGTCGAGACGGCGACCGCCATCGTCGCCAGCTTCATCGAGGCGGTGGTGGCGCCGTCGGTGGATGACGCGGCCCGGCCGATCCTGGCGAAGAAGGCCAATCTGCGTGTGCTCGCCGCGGATTTCGGCGCACTGGATGCCAGCGAATACCGTTCGATTCTGGGCGCCCTGCTGGTGCAGCAGCGCGATCAAGTCGTTGAAGGCCACAGGCCGTGGCCTGCGGACGGCCTGAAGGTGGTGACCAAACGGCAGCCAACGGCGGAGGAGTGGCAGGCGCTGCGCTTTGCCTGGCGCGTGATGGCGCACGTGAAGTCGAACACCGTGATCTTCACCGATGCCGTCCGCACGCTCGCGATTGGCGCCGGCCAGATGAGCCGCGTGGATGCTGTCAATGTAGCGGTGATGAAGGCACGGTCACGGGGCACCAGTCCTTCTGAGCCATCCGCGTCATCGGCGGCCCTGGATTCATCGGTGTTGAAGGGTTCGGTCGCCGCGTCGGACGCGTTCTTCCCGTTCCGCGACGGCCTCGACGCCGTGGCCGCCGCCGGCGCCACCGCAGTTGTGCAACCGGGTGGCTCGGTGAAGGATGCCGAAGTGATCGCGGCCGCGGATGAACATGGCCTGGCGATGGTGTTCACAGGCCGGAGGCACTTCCGCCACTAGTACGACGCGTTCGAGTGCAGCGGCCGGCGGCTGCGGTAGTATGCGGGCGGTTCGAAACAGTGTCCAAGGTCCCCAGCGGATTGTTCCGCAGCGTCATCGTGCTCGCCGCGCTCGGCGTCGTCGCGGCGGTCGTCAGGGGCCTCGTGCTATTTGGGGTCCTGGACGCCGCCACCGTTGAACAGCAGGTGCTGGCCAATGCGAGCTGGCTGGGCCTACGGCTGACCGCAGGAGAACTGCGTGAATTCAACACACCGTTCGAAGCGCATCCCTTCGTGACGGCTCTCCACGTTCTTCCGGCCGTCGTCTTCATGACTCTCGCGCCGTTTCAGTTTTCGTCGACGCTTCGCGCGCGCTGCTTGCGGTTGCATCGCTGGTCAGGACGTGCCCTCGTGCTGCTCGGCATCCCCCTGGGCATTTCGGGTCTGTTCTTTGGATTGACCACGCCATTTGGAGGGACCTTGGAGGCGTCCGGGGTTGCCTTCGCCGGGGCGCTCTTCCTGGGCAGTTTGATCTCGGCGTTCATTGCGATCCGGGCGGGCGACGTCAATGGCCATCGCATCTGGATGACTCGCGCCTTCGCGGTGGCCCTGAGCATTGCGACGATGAGGGTCGTGCTCCTGGTCCTGATGCCGCTGACGGGGGCGCCAGTGCAGTCGTTATTCGGCCTCGGTGTCTGGCTAGGTTTCCTTCTCACGGTCGGAGCGGCCGAGTGGTGGCTCAGGCACGAGAATGCGACACCGAACGATGGTGGGCGGCGTGTCGTGGCCTCTCGATCATGAGCCTGTCCGACACGCGAGTCGTGGCTCCTCGAAGTGTGGACACGAGAAACGGGTTGGTGGATGGTCCTGACCTCCCACGTCACCACCGCTAAACCGTAGGTGGCCGCCCGGACATGCCAATCACCGGCCTTGCCGAACTGCTGCGCACCATGCAGCCGATGCTGAACCCGCAGACCTGCGTGTTTGCCGTGGTCCCCAACGGCACCGACACCGCCTCGCTGGCGCCCCTCGGCACCTTTCGCGAGGCGGAGGGGACGACCGTGATTGTTGAGGAATCAACGGCGGCATCGCAGGGACTGTCGCCGCTGTTTCGTGCCGCCTGGATCACGCTGACGGTGTCATCCGACTTGGCGGCGGTGGGTCTCACTGCCGCCATCTCTCGTGCGCTGACCGACGCCGGCATCAGCTGCAACGTCGTTGCCGCCGCGCATCACGACCACCTGTTCGTGCCGGTGGAGCGGGGACGTGAGGCGATCGAGGTGCTCGAGCGGCTCCAGTCCCAGTCTTGACGGCCCAGACCAGCTAGCCCCAATTGTCGTCGTCGAGCACGTGGCGCTCCTCCAGCTTGAGGTCGCGCGCGCGGACGAAGCCGATCTTCTTGGTGCGTGCATCTGAGCGCAGCACCCACGCGATGTCTTCCAGATCGTAGAGTGAGGGCAGGGACCGATCGGAATAGCCCGTGCATGACGCCACCGCGAACTGAATCTCGTCGCGAATGACACGCTTCCCGCACGAGATGATCTCGTCGGTCAGGCGCGCGCCGCGGATGATGGTCGCCGAGCGGCAGGTGTTGCAGAGTGAGGCCTGTCCGTCTGAGACGGTGCCTCCGTGAATCTTCAAGCGCATGTCGTGAGCCCTCCTAGGCTATCTGGTTCATTGAGACCCCCCTTCAGGACAGTGCCGAGTGTGTGTCATGCCGACGACGTTGCCATCGTCGTCGACGGGTTGTCAAGCCGCCTCCCGCGGGTCTGTGGCGGGTCGCCTTGCGCCTCGCGCGTGACGATGGCATCGTCGTCGACGAGGTGATGCGATGGGTCACGAAGTTGTCGTTGGCAAGCCGCGGTTGCTGGATCGGGTGAGCGCGGCGATTCGGGTGCGTCACTACAGCCATCGGACCGAGGAAGCCTACGTCTTCTGGATCCGAAGATTTATTCTGTTTCACGGCAAGCGGCACCCATCCGAGATGGGGGCGGCCGAGGTATCTGCCTTCCTTGGGTGGTTGGCGACCGATCGCAAGGTTGCGGCTTCGACGCAGAACCAGGCGCTGAGCGCACTGCTGTTCATGTATCGCGAAGTGCTGCGGATCGAGCTGGGACCGGTCGAGCATGTCCCGCGCGCAAGGGTTCCTGGACGCGTGCCGGTGGTGCTTGGCTCGCAGGAGCTTCGGCTGGTTTTGGAGCGCCTCTCGGGCCTGCCGCGGCTGGTTGTGACGTTGCTGTACGGCGCGGGCCTGCGGCTACAGGAGTGCCTCGAGTTGCGGGTCAAGGACATCGATTTCGAGCGTGGTGAGGTGACGGTGCGCCGAGGAAAGGGGCAAAAGGATCGGCGGGTCATGTTGCCCCAGGCCGTGCGGAGCGACCTCAGTCAGCATCTCGACGCAGTTCGCCGGCAGCACCATGCGGACCTGGCGGCCGGCCAGGGGCGGGTCGTGCTACCAGAGGCGCTGGCGCGGAAGTTCCCAGGTGCCCCAACCGAGTGGCGCTGGCAGTTCGTGTTTCCGGCGGGGCGCATCTGTCGTGACGAGCGATGGGGCCCACCGTCCCGGTACCACATCCACGAGTCGGTGATTCAGCGGGCGGTGACGACTGCGGCGAGGGAGGCCGGGGTGACCAAGCGGGTTGGTTGTCATACGTTCCGGCACTCGTTTGCCACGCATCTGCTTGAGGCGGGCTACGACATCCGGACGGTGCAGGAACTGCTCGGGCACGCGGATGTCGGCACGACCATGATGTATACCCACGTGCTCAATCGAGGTGGTTTGGGGGTACGGAGCCCGTTGGATCGGCTGTGATGCGGTTGGCTGTGAGCAAGCCGCTGGCTACAGCCGGATGGGACAGTGGCCGACAGCCCGCAACGTCAAGTCCTTCAAGGGATTTCCGTGGCGACCGTTCAGGTTGAGGTCGCGGTTGGCCGCGAGTGCCTTGCAGCCAACCACGGCTTCGCAGCCAACCGCCGTGAGGCTGGTCACTCGAACGGCATGCTAAGATTCGCCCGCGCAGTGAGATCGCGGGGCCGAGTCCTTGGGTTCGAACAGGAACTAGGCTGCGACAGTAGGGTAGCGGTCTAGTGCAAGACTAGTTAGGCCAACGAACAGGGAGACATAGTGTTCAGAGATCGGCGATCGCTGCTGTTGCTGCTTGTCGTTGCGCTGACCATGGTGACTCAAGCCCAGGCGCAATCCGGCGCGACCGCGACGTTTGGAGTCGGGGCTCCAGAGGAAATAGTCGGCCGCTGGGTGCTTATCGCAACCATTAGGAATGGTGAGGACGTGACGACGGCAGGCGTTACACAGGTTGGCGACGCGCTTGTCTACGACTTCAAAGCCGACGGCACGTTTTCCATCGCTCGCGGAGAAAAGATCGCCGAGACGGGAGCCTGGGCTGCGAATGACAAGGTCGCTCCGAAGACCTTCGACCACAGGCGATATGTGGACGGTCAGTTGGGTCGTTTCATCCCGGGCATCTACGAAACCGGTGGAAGCGTTCTCAAGATGTGTCTATTCCCGCCGTCAGAATCAAACACTCGGCCGCTAAAGTGCGAAGCAAAGCAAGAGAACAGGTCCAGCATTTACATTCTGAAACGCGATGCAAAATAGCGTGGCCTAACTTGGCATGCAGCCGACAGCGGCGCGTGTCAGAATGAGCGCCGCTGCGGCTGACGCCCAGCGTTAGGCTGCAGACATTCGATCATGCTCGTTCCAGACGACGTTCGAAAATGTGTCGTGTTCTTGGCCTATCGCGTCGCCGATGGTTATCGTCTAGTCGGCACGGCGTGGTTTGTCGCCAGAACAATTCCCGATAGCGACGGTACTCATCCGTATCTGGTTACGGCGAAGCACCTCATAGAAGCCATCAGGAGGCGAGGCCTTGACAAAGTCTACGCTCGCTACAACCTAAAGAATGGAACCTCCGGACTTGTGGAAACCGCGATCGGCGACTGGTTGTCTCATCCGACGGATCCTTCCGTCGACGTTGCCGCGATCAAGGGAGGAATACCCGAGGGTGGGGATCACTTGCTGTACCCACTGGAGCGGTTTGCTACTCGAGAGATAGTTGGGTCTCAAGCCATAGGAGTTGGAGAAGAAGTCTTCTTGACTGGGCTGTTCGTTAATCATGTCGGGCAGAGTAAGAACATACCCATCGTCAGGGTTGGCAACATCGCAGCCATGCCAGAGGAGCCGGTCGGAGCCTCGATCGGACCCATCGAGGCCTATCTAATTGAAGCCCGTTCAATCGGCGGGTTGAGCGGCTCGCCAGTCTTTGCCCACCTGGGCGTTGCTCGTCTCGTTAACGGCCAGGCTAGGTTCGCCAGCGGTGGGCCAATTTTCTATCTTCTTGGGTTAATGCACGGGCATTGGGACCTCCCAACTCCTGACGTCGACGAATTGGCTGTGGACGATGGAGTCGGGGTGCGCCGAAGCGTCAACATGGGAATCGCGATCGTGGTGCCGGCTTGGAGGATCGCCGAGGTCCTTGATCAACCAACGTTAGCGTACGAATAGTTGCCACACGACACTGCAGCCTAACAACGGCTTGCAGCCGTCGGCGCGCGGTGGGATGATATCGCGCGCCGCGGCTGAAGCCGGAGCGTTAGACCGCTGAAGAAAGCGACCCTCAGACCCTTAGGCGTTTGCGGAAACACGACCAGCGTGAGACCATCCGGTTATGCCAACGAGCCCTCTTCCCGAGTGCCCGCGAGCGATGCCGACCGCGCGTTAGTAACGCTAGTGCCGCATACCACGAGTGTTCGCCAGTCCAGATTCGAGACCGCGTTGACCGTTGGGTTTCTCAAGGCAGGCGCCTTCGACGCGCAGGGTCTGGTCACGGTACCGCCGGTGCGGCTATTGCGAAGACTCGGCAAGTTGTCGGACGCACAAACTGTCGCTGGTTGAAACGTCCGTATGCGCGTGGTTGGGTTTCAAGGTCACACCGTCCGAGGGCTAACACGGCCTGGAGGCGGGCATCTCGAATAGGCACAAGATCGTATGGAGTCGCACTTCCGTTCCAGGATCGATCCATGGCTGGTAGCACCCATCGTGCTGGGACTGAGTGTCCCCCTCGTCGTGGTGCTGCGTTCGTTCGCAGCCGGCCGGCAGGGCGGGCTGACCACAGCCCTACTCCTCTTACTCTTCGTCGGCCTTGCCTCATTGGTCGTGGTGTCGTACTCCGTGACCGAGGACGCAATCGTCGTGCGCCGAGGGGTTCTGAGGTCTACTATGCCGCTGGCGCGTGTCCGCCAGTTGCGGGCGACTCGCGAAGCGCTGGCCGCACCCGCTCTGTCCCTCGACCGGATCGAGATTCGGACCGATCGAGGCATGTGGCTGTTCGTCTCGCCGGCCGACCAAGCGGGGTTCGTTCGGGCGATCCAACAGCGTGTCCCCTCGGTCGAACTTGTCGGACTGGCACACGCGCTCGAGCCACCGCTCGACGAGGCACACTAGACACAGCCGCCGACCACGCCGCTGCAGCCGGTCACTAGAGGGACAATGATGATGACAAGTTCTCAGCGCCTCCTGCAACCTCGACAGTGTTGTGTTGTCACTGCGCTGTTTCTGGCACTGCTGTCATCTCCCGTGTCCGGGCAGTCGCGACAAGCCGACGCGGCCGTGGAGGACATCGTCATACTGCGTTCGCTGCGGCTGTCGCGCGTCACTCCGACGGAGTTCTGCGCGCCATCGCGCACCGGGTTCTCGGCAGCGACCACCGAGGATCGGTACGATTTCAAGGCCGTCGCTACTGATGCGGCCTCGGGCAAGGTCACCAACGCGACTGATGTCCGGGCCGGCACCCTCCACGCGTGCTTCGGCCCGACGCCGGACCTGCTGGTGACGAGCTTCTACGCGGAGGGAGAGGTTGGAGGGGTGCCCCTCGTTGGCCGCGGGCAGTGCCGCACCACCAAGCGCGACTTTCCTGAAGCCGGAATCTCGTTGCTCACCTGCCAGCTTGACCTGACGGGACTGCCTTCGGCATACGCCGGAGGCCAGCTCACGACCAACACGATCTCATCGCGCGCCACCCTGGGGGCGAACAGTGATCCGCCGGGCTACACGCAGCCGTCGATCGCCACGGTGCGACTGTGGAAGAAGCGATAGCGGTGCTTGGGGGCATTCAGATGAGCCGCAAGCCGCAACACAGCCCGGGAGCCCTGGCGCTGGTCGTTGCGCTGGTCGCCTTTGCGGCGTCGCTGCCGGCCCAGTCAACCGAGTTGATTGTTCCCGACTACCTGGCGGCGAAGTACACCGCAGCTCCTGACGCCCCATCGATGGTGACTGTGGCCGGCCAGGACGAACCAGGGGAGCGGCTGATCGTGACCGGTCGCACGCTTGACGGCCGGCAGGCCGTCGCCGGTGTGTCGATCTACGTGTTTCATACTGACGCCCGCGGCCGCTACGCCGCCGACATGACCGACCTTCATGCCGCCGAGTTGAACCCAAGGCTGCACGCCTGGTTGCGTACCGACGCGGAGGGGCGGTACCAGTACGCAACCATCCGTCCTGGCAACTATGACAACGGACCCGCGCACGTGCACTACGTCGTGAAGGCACAAGGCTTCCAATCGCTGCTCCTGTCATTGCAATTTGAGGATGATCCGGTCGTGGTGGGACGGAGGAAGTACGGCATTCCGCTCCTGGATCCGGATTCATTCAAGAATGGGCCCTGCAAGTCGCGGCCGGACTGCGTGTTAACTCGCCCGGTCGCGCGCGACCCCCGCGGGGTCTGGCAGGTGACCCGTGACATCCAGATGGTGCGAGAGTGAAGCGCACGTGGACGATCATCGCTGTTGTCGACGTGCCTGCCAGCTTCGCGTTCTACCAGTCGTTGCTTGGCCGGCCCGAGGCCTCTCCCGCGCACTCCCACTTCGGGCAAATTCTCGACTCGGATGGAACGGTCCTGCTCTGCCTCCACCGGTGGGGCGACCATGAGCATCCCTCCTTGATGAGTCCCGACGCTCGGTCGCCTGGCAACGGTCTTCTCCTGTTCTTCCGCGTGGATGATTTCGACCAGGCCTTGCCAAGGGCGCGCGCTCTCGTGACGCGACTCGACGAAGAGCCGCATGTGAACCAGAACACGGGAACGCGAGAGTTCTCCCTCCGGGATCCGGATGGGTACTTCGTCACGATTAGTGCGGACTCATGAACCAACAACCGCGAGACAACAGTACCTTCCTGACCCTGTTTGTGAGCCGGAAGTGAAGCTGCTGTTGTTCTTTCTGCTCACGTTTGCCGTGACCTGGACGGCGTGGCTGGTGCCCGCGGTATTGGTCGCGCCAGGCACCGGCGGCCTGTTCGGTCTTGGCGGTCCGGTCTTCCTCTTCGGGGTCTTCGCGCCGGCATTCGTGGCAATCGCTCTCACCGCGGTCGACGAAGGTCGCTTCGCAGTTGCGCGACTCCTGGCCCGCACGGGCAAGTGGCGGGTGGATGTGCGCTTCTACCTGATCGCGATTACTTACATGGCGGCCACGAAACTGTTCGCCGCGGTGATTCATCGCCTGGCCCGAGGTGAGTGGCCGGCCTTCGGCGACACGCCCTTGGCCCTTCTGCTCGGCGCAATTTTGGTGTCGACCTGGACGCAGGCTGGCGAGGAAGTCGGATGGAGGGGTTATGCGCTCCCGCGCCTCGCGACCGCCCTTGGACTCGGCGGCGCCAGTGTGTTCCTCGGCGTCATCTGGGCGCTCTGGCACTTGCCGCTCTTCTACCTGCAGGGTAGTGGCAGCGACGGCCAGTCGTTCCCGATCTACCTGCTGCACGTGACGGCGCTGTCGGTGGCAATGTCCTGGCTCTACTGGAAGACCGATGGGAGCCTGCTACTCGTGATGCTGATGCACGCCTCCGTGAACAATACGACCGGCATCGTTCCTGCGGCCGTGCCGAACGCGGCGGACGCCATGTCCATAGAGGGCTCACTGGTGGCTTGGGTGACCGTCGGGGTGTCCTGGTTGGTGGCCGCCTTGCTCCTGTCCCGAATGCGTGGAGCCGGGATCGGCGCAATGCTCCGCCCCGCGTCGCGCCAGTCGCAGTTCGGTGAGCCTGTCGTATGACCGCCGGCTCTGATTCTTGGCCAGGCGGTGGTTGGGTAGCATGAGTGCGGGCGACCGAACGGGCTGGACGTGCGCTGGGGCCACCGGTCGACCGGGCATAATAACCACGGCCGCATGATGAGCACGGTTCGCATCGCCCTCGCCAACCTCCGCGTGCCCGCGACACCTGACCAGTCGGTCGCCCTCGCGACCTCCGCGGTCGCCGACGCGGGCCGGCGGGGTGCGTCCGTGATCTGTTTCCCGGAATGCTTCGTTCCCGGCTATCGCCGGCCCGGGACGACCTCGCCGCCGCCCGATCCCGCCTTTCTCGAGCACGCATGGACGGCAGTGGCGGACGCGGCCAGGGCGGCCCGCATCACCGTAATCCTGGGGACCGAGCGCGTGACCAGCCACGGCCTGCAGATCACCGCGTGTGTCTTCAACCCGGACGGTACGGTCGCCGGGTGGCAGGACAAGGCACAGCTTGACCCGTCAGAGGAAGCCATGTATCCGGCCTTCGGGACCGACCGCCGCGTGTTCACGGCGGGCCGGTTGACGTTTGGCGTGGTGATCTGCCACGAAGGCTGGCGCTATCCCGAAACCGTGCGGTGGGCGGTTCGCCGCGGCGCGCAGGTCGTGTTTCACCCGCACGCGCATGTCGCCGAGCCGGGGAGTTATCGCCCGCGCGAGTTTGCCGATCCGGCCAATACCTTTCATGAGAAGGCGATGCTCTGCCGGGCAGCGGAGAACACCTGCTACTTTGCGTCGGTGAACTGCGCGAGCGACGGCTCCGGCACGACATCGGCGGTCGTCCGTCCGGATGGCACGCTGCAGGCCTGTCAGCCCTACGGAGAAGAGGGGCTCCTGGTGGCGGATCTCGACCTCAGCACGGCGACCGGACTGCTGGCGTCGCGCGCCCGCACATCGCCGCTGTAACCCGAGGCGCCGGCAGGCGCGTGATGCCCGGCCGGAGGGCCACACCCGGCCCGGCGGCAGAGAGTCACCGGATCGGGGTCTCTGCACGGGTAGACTGATGCCATGGCAGAGGATGCAGCCCTGGCACTGCTCAAGCATTATCTCGGCGCCATCGCGTATCGCACGCAGAAGGCCCTGCGTGACGCACCGGCTGGCTACCCGGAGTTTTCCGCGGGACAGCGTACCCGCACGCCGGTGGAAGTTCTCCGGCACATGACCAGCCTCATGGGTTACTCGCGCACGCTGTTTCTTGGCGGCAGCTACCCGTTCAAGCCCGAACCGCTTGCGACCTTCGCGGACGAGATGCAACGGTTTCATGGGCTGCTGGCCGAGGTGGGTGACTTGCTGGATCGCGGCATGCCACTGCGCGAGATCTCGGTCGAGCAGTTTCTGCAAGGACCGTTGTCCGATGTCATGACTCACATCGGACAGCTGGCGCTGCTGCGACGGCTGGCCGGTGCCGCGGTGGCGCCGGAGAACTTTATCTACGCCCAGGTCGATGGCCAGCGTCTGGGCGCCGATCAGCCGCCGCCCGCGCGGCCCGATGACGACTGGCCGGAACGGCCGGCTTGATAAAGTGGTGAGCGATGAGCTTTGACCTGACCGAGGGCATGGCCGTGCTCGACCGCACGCCGGCAACCTTTCGCGCGCTGCTGTCCGGACTACCGCCGGCCTGGACGTCTTGCGACGAGGGGCCCGACACGTTCAGTCCGTTCGACAACCTCGGGCACCTGATTCACGGCGAACGCACCGACTGGATTGCGCGGGCGCGCCTCATCCTCGACCAGGGTGAGCACCGCACGTTCGCCCCCTACGATCGCTTTGCCCAGCAGCGCGAGAGCGCGGGCCAGAGCGTGGCCGGCCTGCTCGATGAGTTTGCCGCGCTCAGGGCCGCCAACCTCGCCACCCTGCGGGGTTGGCAGTTGTCGGAGACGCAACTGGCGCTGACCGGTGAGCATCCGGCCTTTGGTGCCGTGACGTTGCGGCAACTGCTCGCCACCTGGGTGGCGCACGACCTCGGCCACATTGCGCAGACCACCCGCGTCATGGCCAAGCGCTATCGCGAGGCGGTTGGCCCGTGGCGCGCCTACCTGCCGATCCTGGATCGCGGCCCGAAGCCGTGAGCGCGCGCCGGCAGCGTTGCGGGCCGTTCAAGACGAAGCTGCGCCGAATCCCAGGCAAAGGCGGCTGGACCTATGTCAGCATTCCCAAGAAACTGACGCCGCCGATCACACGGGCGTGGGGGCGCACGCCAGTGCTGGCGTCAATCGACGACACGACCTGGGAGACCAGTGTGTGGCGGTCGAAGACCGGGGCAGGCTTCCTGCCGGTGCCGAAGCGGATCCGTGGCGGCAAGGAAGAAGGCGCGCGCGTGTTGATTACCTTCTCGTATGAAGATGACTAGGACGGCCACGGCCGCTATTGGCGCCGGCGTGACCCGCCGTTGACGTGCCAGGTTGGGAGCGACCCATGTACTACATAGTGGAGACCGGCAAATCATTCGAACAAGCCTCGGCGGACCTTGACGCGGCGGTCAAGCGGCATGGCTTCGGCGTGCTGCACGTCCACGACCTTGGATCCACCCTCCGCAGCAAAGGTGTGGCCTTTGATGAGCAGTGCAAGATCTTCGAGGTCTGCAATCCCGGGCAGGCGGCCAAGGTGCTGGCCACCGACATGCGCCTGAACATGGCGCTCCCATGCCGCATTTCGGTGTTTACCGAGAAGGGTCACACCAAGATCGGCCTCATACAGCCGGTGCAGATGCTGTCGTTGCTATCCGAGGATCCCGGGTTGGCGCAGGTGGCCCGCGAAGTCGAAGAGAAGACCCGCCAGATGGTCGACGAGACCAGGTAAGGGCATCACAGGAGCTACCCGATGGCACCATTCGTTCCCCTCGCCGGCTACCAGGCCATTGATCCCGCCACCATGAAGGCCAGGGCCGCCGAGTTCTACGCCGACATCCGCCGCCGCCGCACCGTCCGCGAGTTTTCTGATCGCCCGGTGCCGCGAGAAGTGATCGAGGATTGTCTTCGCGCCGCCGGCACGGCGCCCAATGGCGCCAACCTGCAACCGTGGCACTTCGTGGTGGTCTCCGACCCCGCCATCAAGCACCGCATTCGCCAGGCCGCCGAGGAGGAAGAGCGCGCGTTCTACAGCGGCAAGGCGCCGCAAGAGTGGCTGGATGCCCTGGCGCCGCTTGGCACCGATGAACACAAGCCGTTCCTCGAGACCGCACCGTACCTGATCGCGATCTTCGCTGAAAGCTACGGCGAGTTGCCCGACGGCCGCAAGGTGAAGCACTACTACACCCAGGAATCGGTGGGCATCGCCACCGGTTTCCTGATCGCGGCCGTTCACCATGCGGGGCTGGTGTCGCTGACCCACACGCCGAGCCCAATGGGGTTCCTCAACGAAATCCTCGGACGTCCGGCCCGCGAGCGGGCCTTTCTGCTCCTGGTGGTGGGATACCCAGCCGACGGAGCCACGGTTCCAGACATCACCAAGAAGCCGCTCGCCGACATCGCAACGTTCTTATAGAAGCACCCCCAAACGGGGTCACGTCCGCGGCGATTTGAGGGTCTAATCGGCGGCTGTCTGAGGCTTCAATCGGCCGCTGTTTGAGGTTTCAATCGGGGGCTGTCTGAGGTTTCAATCGGCGGCTGTTTGAAGTCTAATCGGTGGCCATGAAGCATCCCGCGCTTGTCGCCTTGCTTGCCGCCACCGCCGTCTCGGTGGCCTCCGCCCGGCAGACGCCGGCCGCGGTGACCGAGCCGGTCGATCACTACGTCCGCGTCACCTCCACCGTTCCGGCCATCGCCGGGCAAATCGCCAACATCTACGTGCGCGAGCGTAAGGCCGCTGGCGCCCCCGCGGCCACCAACCGTGTCGTGCTGTTCGTTCACGGCGCCGGCACGCCGGCAGAGGTTGCCTTCGACCCTTCCGCGCCCGGCTACAGTTGGATGGCGTACCTGGCCGCGGCCGGGTTCGATGTGTTCTCGATGGACACGACCGGTTACGGCCGCTCGACGCGGCCGGCGCCGATGAACGATCCCTGCAACCTGTCGCCGGAACAACAGAAGCTGTGGGTCGGTTCGCTGCTGACCGCGCCGTGCGCGCCGGCCTATCCGAGCCAGCTCACCAATATCGGCTCCGACTGGCACGACATCGACGCCGTCGTCGACTACATTCGCGCGCTGCGCAGGGTTGACAAGGTCAGCCTGGTGGCGTGGTCGCTCGGTGGCCCGCGCGCCGGCGGCTATGCGGCCCAGCACCCGGACAAAGTGAGCGCGATGGTGCTGCTGGCGCCCGCCTATAACCGCGCGGCCGAACCCGCCGCGCCGACGTTGCCGCGCGCGGGCGTGGCCTTCAATACGCAGTCGCACACCGAGTTTGTCGCGAATTGGGATCGCCAGGTCGCCTGCACCGATCAATTTGAGCCCGCCGTGCGGGATGCGGTGTGGGCCGACATGATCGCCTCCGATCCGGTCGGCGCGACGTGGGGTACCGGCGTGCGACGGGCCCCGTCGACCACCACCTGGGGATGGAACGCGGCCATGGCCGCGGCGACTCGAATCCCGGCCCTCATCATCGCCGGCGCCCTCGACAAGCAGGTGCCGCCGGAACGCGTGCGGCCGCTCTACGACGACCTGGGTTCGAGCCAGAAGGTGCTGATCGACCTCGGGTGCTCGTCGCACAACGCGATGTGGGAGAAGAATCGCCTGCTGATGTTCAAGGCGTCGCTGGACTGGCTGACCAAGGGAATGGTCGGCGATGCCGGCACCGGCATTCTACGCCTAGGGTATCCGACGGCCACCGCGCAGCAGTAGCGCGGCGCCTAGACCGGCAGCGGGAAACGTTCCTTGAGCTCTTGCGGCGAGACGGTGGCGGCGCCGAACTTGCCAACGACGATGCTGGCGGCTTCGTTGGCGATGTGTGAGGCTTCGCTCAAGGTGCCACCGGCGGCGAGCGCGAGCGCCAGCGTTGCGATGACCGTGTCGCCGGCGCCCGTGACGTCGGCGACTTCGCGCGCCGAGGCGGGCAGGTAGCCGCCCAGGCCGGCGTGGGTCAGCCACATGCCGTGTTCACCGCGGGTGATCAGCACGTTCTCCACACCCAGCCTCTTGCGCAACGCGTCGGCGGCCCGGCGGGCGTCGTCATGCGACACGATTCGCATGTTGGTGGCGCTCTCCGCCTCGATGTGATTGGGTGTGACCAGCGTCGCGCCGGCGTAATAGTCGATGTGGGGCACCTTGGGATCGACGATCACCGGAATGCCGGCTGACTGGCCGTAGCCCGAAATATGCGTCATCGTCCGGCGCGTGATCACGCCCTTCTGGTAGTCCGACACCAGGATGACTTGCGCCGACTTGGCCTGCATCTCGACCTGGGCCGCCAGCGCGTCCTCGATGGCCGGCCCGACCTCGTGGTCCGACTCGTAGTCGACGCGCGCTACCTGCTGGTTGCGGCTGGTGACGACCCGCATCTTGGTCGTGGTCTTGCGCTCGAGGTCGGTGATCAGCCCGGTGGCGTGGATGCCCTTGGCCGCCAGCTCGTTCTTCAGTTGGGCGCCGGATTCGTCGGCGCCGATCACCCCGACCAGGTCGACGGCCGCGCCCAGGGCCCGCAGGTTGTGGGCCACGTTGGCGGCGCCGCCCAGCCGCCATTCCTCGTGATCGAACACCACGACCGGGACCGGCGCTTCGGGCGAGATGCGGCTGACCCGGCCAATCAGGAAGCGGTCGAGCATGACGTCGCCGACCACGGTGATCCGCCGCGACGCGAAGCGATCGATCAGCGCGTGGGCGCGCGATGCGGCAATCTCGGGCAACAGCGACGGGTTCACGAGGGCAATCCTCCGTCGCGGTTGGCCGCAAACGGCAGCGTAATCATCACCAGCAGCAGCATAAGGAACTCGGAATCGCCGAAGTTGTACTCGGTCAACCCGGCCGCCAGCATGGCGGCCATGGCGCCGAGTCCGGCCGCGGCCAGGCTCTTGTGCCGGCTGCGGCCGAGCAACTTGAACAGGCCGAGCGACGCGGAGCCCAGGAACCACAGCCACGCGCCCAGAGCGGGCAGGCCGCGCTCGGCGGCGATCTGCATGGGCACGTTGTGCAGGTGCGGGTTGGTCGGTTTCACGGCGTCCGGCACGCGATAGTACGGGTAGATGCGCTCGATCTGGTCGGGGCCGACGCCCATCAACGGGTAGTCCTGGACGATGGCGACGCCGGCTTGCAGCATGGCCACGCGATCGCGGCTGGTCAGGTCGTTGCGATCGAAGATCGAGTAGACGCGGTCGGTGAGCGCCTGCGGCGCCAGCAGGATGCCGGTGATGATGACGATCGGGATCACCGCCAGCAAGCGGAAGTCCTTGCTGAGAAACAGCACCGCGACGCCGACCGCGACGCCCACCCACGCGCCTCGGGTGAGGGTCAGGCTCAGGGCCACCAGCAGCGCCGGCATCACAAACGCCGCCCACAGCCGGCCCGACGTGCCGTAGAGCAGCCGCGCCGTCGCGGCGCACACGACCAGCATCAACGTGCCCGAGTAGGTCATCCAGTGCGACAGCGTCCCTTGCGGCCGGCGGCCCAGGCCGTCGAAGTTGAGGACGCCGTACTGGACGATGCCGACAAACGCGCTGGCAGCGCCCACGGTCAGGATGATGCTGAGCACCGAATTGGCCCGCGCGCCGCGGGCCAGGTCGTAGGTCAGCGGCACGAGCAGCAGCAATATCAGTTGCTTGCAATCGGTGAAACTGACCTGCGGATCCAGCGAGAACCCGGCTGACGCCAGGGTCAGCGCGGCGTAGGTGACCAGCGGCCAGAAGAACGAGGGTGCCTGCAGCCGTTCACCGCGCGTCACATGGGAGACCAGCCACGTCACGGCGGCGACCGTGAGCAGGATCTGCGCCGCCGCAATCGACATCTGCATGGTCGCGACAATGCCCACGAGCGACAGGAGCCCGACTTGCTCGAGGCGGTCACGTGGCGGCATGCCGGCGGTGAGGGAAAAGTTGGTCACAATGGCTTCGACAGCAGCGTGCGCGCCGCGTCCAGCACCATGGTAGGCGAAATCCCGGTCAGGCAGCGAAAGTCGCCGGGCACGCAGTGCCGCTGATGACACGGCCGGCACGCGAGGGGGCCGGCGTCCACGGCCAGGCTGCCGAGCGCCCCGTCGCGCCACGGCATGGATCGTTCCGGCAAGGTCGGCCCGAACAGCGCGACGATCGGCGTCGCCGTCGTGGCGGCGATGTGCAGCGGCCCGCTGTCGCCGCCGATGTACAGGGCCGCGCGGCCGACCAGCGCCCGCAACTCCGCCAGGTCGAACTCGCCGGACCGGACAATGCCATCGGCGGCGTCGCCGGCCAGTGTCCGGGCCTGCGCCGCGACTGCCTCGGCGGCATTGGCTTCTGAGGGTCCCGACGTGATGATGATGCGTCGCGCGCGGTCCGCGATCGCCAGGCGCGAGGCGACTTCGGCAAACGACGCCGTCGGCCAGCGCCGGAAGGGATTGCCTGCGCTCACATGCAACACGACGATCGGCGCGGCGTCGGCAATACCGGCGGCAGCGAGCCGCGATGCGACCGCGCGCGCCGCCTCCGCGTCGACGGGCATCACCACTGGATGCTCTTCGCCGGTCGGCGTGCCGATCCCGAGCGTCGCGATCAGGTCCCACTGGTTGAGCACGGAGTGGCGCGGCGGCACCAGCGACCGCGACCACGGCACGCGCGTGGTGTAACTCAGTTGCCGGCCCGGCAGCGCGTAGCCCACGCGCTGGCGGGCGCCGCTGGCCCAGGTCAAGAAGCCGCTGCGCGGTCCGCCGTGAAAGTCGACCACCAGGTCGTAACGTTCAGCCCGCAGGCGCCGGGCGAGCTGGAGGTCGTAGCGCAGCCGCTTCCACCCGCGCGGACGCTCAACCACGACAACGGCGTCCAGGCCGGGATGGTGGCGTACCACCGGCTCGGCCGGCGCTTCCACGAGATAGGTGATGTGAGCCGAAGGAAACCGGTGGCGCAAGGCACCGATGGCGGGCGTGGTGAAGACCACGTCGCCGATCAGGCGCAGCCGGATGAGGAGGATCTTCAGGGTTCGACCGTCGCCTCGTCGATCAGCATCACAGGGATGTCGTCCTTGATGGGGTAGACGCGGTGGCAGGCGCCGCACTTGAGGGCGGTGCCATCCTTCACCAGGACCACCGGTGTCTTGCAGGCGGGACAGGCCAGAATCTCAAGCAGTTCAGCGTCAACGGGCATAGGGAGCCATCTTAGCACTGGGGTAAGATCGCGCCATGCTCGCAATTCGCCTGGTTCTCGTTGCGTTGGCGGTGTCCACTCCTCTGTTTGCGTCCGCCGCCGCCGGTAGCGAGGCCGGACAAGCGGTCGCCGCCCCAGACGACCCGAAGGCGCAGGCGTTCTACGAATTCCTGATGGCGCGTCGGCTCGAGTCGAGCGGCGATGTCGCTGGTGCCATGGCAGCGCTGCAGCGCGCCCAGAAGCTTGACCCCGATTCCGCCGAGATCGCGGCCGAGATGGCCGGGTCGCATGCGCGACAGGACCAGGACCAACCGGCGATTGCTCAGGCCAGCCGGGCACTGTCGCTCGACAAGGACAACGTCGAGGCGCACTTCGTACTGGCCCAGGTCTACGCCGGGTGGGCCGAGGGCAGCGCACCGCCTCCGGGCGAGACCCAGGCCGGCGCCCGGCAAAAGGCCATCGACCATCTGGTGGCCATCCAGAAGACCCCGCTGATGGCGGTTGATCCCAACCTGCAGATGACCCTCGGCCGCCTGCAGTTGCGCGCGGGCCGGACCGCCGATGCCGTACCGGTGCTTGAGCGGGTGGCTGCGCAGGCGCCGTGGGCCGCCGAGCCGTTGCTGCTCTTGTACGAGGCGTATGCCACCGGCGGCAAGCTCGATGACGCGGAAACCGCGCTGGTGGGCGCTGCCCAAATCAATCCGCGCTATTGGCCGCAACTGGCCCAGTTCTACGAGCGCCGCAACCAGTGGGACGCCGCCGTCAGCGCCTACGACGAGGCGCTCAAGAACATGCGTCAGCCCGCGCGCGACGTGCAGTTGCGGCTGGCGGCGGCCTTGCTGAATGTCGAGGCCGGCGCGCCGCGTGCCCGAGCGGTGATTGCCGACCTCTTGAAGACCAACGCGAATGACGTGCGCGCGCTCTACTTGCTGTCGAGCGCCGAGCGCGCCGACGGCGACCTGAAGGCCGCCGAAGCCACGGCGCGCCGGATGATGGCGGCTGAGCCCGCCAACCTGACCAGCCTGTACGCCCTGGTGCAGATCCTGTTCGACCGCTACGACTTCAAGCAGGTCGTGGCGGCGGCAACGCCGTTTGCCGCCGATGCGGCCGCGCGCGCCAGGGGCCGCGAGAACGAAGGCGCCGCGGTGCTGGTGCAATTGGGCATCGCGCAGCAGCAACTCGCGCAGTGGGACGCGTCGATTGCCGCGTTCACCTCGGCCAAGGCACTGACGCCGCGCGATCCGGAGATCGATGCCTACCTGGTGCAGGCGCATCTCGCCGCCCGGCGATTCGATCGCGCCGAAGCGCTGGCGCGCGAGAACCTGGGACATAACCCCGACCAGCCGCGAATGGTGCGCCTGCGCGCGCAGGCGCTGGCGAAAGGCGGCAAGCCTGCCGAGGCTCTGCTGTTGATGGAGGCCGGCGCGGCCAAGTTTCCCACCAGCCGCGAATACGTCGTCGGGCTGGCCGACTTGTATGTCGATCAGAAACGAATCGACGATGCGGTGCGGATGCTGGAACAGGCGCGCAAGACGTTCGGCGACGATGAGGTGCTGACCATGCGGGTGGCCACCGCCTTCGAAGCGGGCGGCAAGCTGGTGGAAGCGGAGCGCGAGCTGCGCCGGCTGATGGCCGACGACCCGCTGAACGCCAACGCGCTCAATTCCTTGAGCTACCTGCTGGCCGATCGCGGCCTGCGCCTGCCCGAGGCGGTGGACCTGGCCGAGCGTGCCGTGAAGATTGAACCCGATAACCCCTCCTATCTCGACACGCTCGGCTGGGCCTTGTTCAAGCAGGGGAAGGTGGAGCAAGCCGATGTGCCGCTGGCCAGGGCGGCCGGCGTCTTGACTGCCAACTCCGTCATCCAGGACCACTACGGTGATGTGCTGGCGCGGCGAGGCCGGCATGCCGAAGCCGTGGCCGCGTGGGAGCGCGCGCTCGCCGGCGACGGCGAGCAGATCGATCGCGCCGCTATCGACAAGAAGATCAAGGCCTCTCGCGCACGCATCCGCTGATGTCCAGGCTTGCCATCCTGCTCGTGGCGCTGGCGGCGTCGGCCTGCGCCGCTCGCCTGCCCGCGAGGCCATCCGGCCCCGGCGTGCCCGAAGGGACCGCCGTCGACGCATTCGTGCTGGCCACGTCGGCCTGCCGCAACTTTGTTACGTTTACCGCCGAGCTGTCGTTGTCGGGACGTGCCGACGGCGAACGCATTCGCGGCCGCGTGATCGCGGGCCTGGAGCGGGGAGGAGCCGTGCGCATCGAGGGCGTGGCCCCGTTTGGTCCGGCCCTCTTCATCCTGGCCGGCCGCAGTGAACGGGCGTCGTTGCTGCTGCCGCGTGAACACCGGGTGCTGGGAGAGACTCCGGTGGCGACGCTGCTGGAGCGGCTCACCGGCCTGGCGGTGGGCGCCGAGGATCTGCGACTGATGCTGTCGGGGTGCCTGATCACCGGCGGCACGCCCAACGAGGGGCGGCAGTGGCCGGGCGGCTGGCAGGCGGTGACGCTGGCGGCCGATCGCGTGGCGTACCTCAAGGTGGGTCGCGGGTCGCCCGTGGTGGTCGCGGCCGACTATGGGCCGTGGCGCCTGGATTACTCGGAGCACCTGAGCGGCTTTGCCCGCGTGGTGCGCGTGCGCAGCCTGCGGACAGTCGACGAGGCGTCCGACCCGGCCGGCGCGGCGGCCATCGACATCACTGCGCGCCTCGGTCAATTGGAGGTCAACACCATCATCGATCCGGCGGCGTTCATGCTGGCCGTTCCCGCCGATGCCGTGCCGATGACGCTCGACGAGTTGCGCTCGGTGGCCCCGCTTGTCCCCAAGGAACCCTGATGGCCTCGGTCAGCCTGCCCGCGTTCGCGAAAATCAACCTCGACTTACGGATCCTCGGCACCCGCCCCGATGGGTATCACGATCTTCGCACCATCTTTCAGAGCCTGGCGCTGTTCGACAAGGTGACGGTGACGCGGCGGCGGGGGCCGATCGCAATTGCCTGCGATCAGGAGGACGTGCCGACCGATCGGCGCAACCTGGTATGGAAAGCCGCGTCGTTGTTGCACCGCGTCGCGACCGGCAAGGCGACGGCACCGCACGGCGTCGCCATTGACCTGCGCAAGCGCATTCCGATGCAGGCCGGCCTGGGGGGTGGCAGCGCCGATGCGGCCATGACGTTACTGGCGCTCAACAAGCTCTGGAAGCTCGACCTCGACCCGGCCACGCTGGCGCGCGTCGGCGCCCGGCTGGGTGCCGATGTGCCCTATTTCCTGGTTGGCGGCACGTCACTCGGGTTGGGGCGTGGCGACGACATCTATCCGCTGGCCGACCTGCCGACCGTGCACGTGGTGATTCTGCGGCCCGGCTTTGGCGTGGCCACGGCCGATGCCTACCGCTGGTTCGACGAGGAGGCGCGCCGGCTGCGCGAACCGGCACCACGGGCCTATCCGGCCGGGTGGCCGCCGTGGGCGGCCACCATTCGCAACGATCTGGAGGCGCCGGTCGTGCGGCACCATCCCGCGATTGCACGGATTCGCCAGTCGTTGCTCGATGCCGGGGCGAATTTCGCTGCCATGTCGGGGTCTGGTTCCGCGGTCTTCGGGCTGTTTGACCGGGCCGAGGCGGCCCGGCGCACCGCCGCCGACCTGGCGCGGCCTGGCTGGCTGACGCTGTACACCCGGACCATGGCCCGGCGCGAGTATGCCCGGCGGGTTGCCGCCGGTCTGTAAACTCGTATACGATAAGTGTTTGCCCCGGGGTGTTGGGGCGTGGCCAAGCGGTAAGGCGCCGGCCTTTGGAGCCGGTATTCGAAGGTTCGAATCCTTCCGCCCCAACCATTCTATTGGAGCGCCACCACTAGTGTTTCTCGGGCGGACGCGTCGCTCGCGGCACACGGGCGTCGTTCCGGAGAACGGCCCGCAGGGCAATTGACTTAGGTTCCACTGAAGCGAACATGCGACCAACGGGTTTCGGCGATCTGAAAATCTTCTCAGGCAGTGCTCATCCGCAGTTGACGGCTGAGATTGCCGAGTTCCTTGGCGTGGAACTCGGACAGGCACGCCTGCGCCGGTTTCCCGACTCGGAAGTGTCGTTTCAGATCGACGAGAACATCCGCGGCACCGACGTGTTCATCGTCCAGCCGACCTGCGCTCCGGTGGATTCCCACCTGATGGAGCTGATGATCATGACCGACGCGTTTCGCCGTTCGTCGGCGGCGCGGATTACCGCGGTCATCCCGTATTACGGCTACGCCCGCCAGGATCGCAAGGACAAGCCGCGCGTGCCGATTTCCGCCAAGCTGGTGGCCAACGTGCTCACCGCCTCGGGCGTCAACCGCGTGCTGACGATGGACCTGCACAAGGCGCAGATCCAGGGTTTCTTCGACCTGCCGGTCGACCACCTGTTCGCGGCGCCGGTGATCATCGACTACCTGTCGCGCCAGTCCTACGAGCGGCTCACCATCGTGGCGCCCGACGCCGGCGGCGCCGAGCGTGCCCGCGCGTATGCCAAGCGCCTCGACGCTGAGCTGGCCGTGATCGACAAGCGCCGCAGTGAAGATGGCACCGCCGAAGTGATGAACGTGATCGGCGAAGTCGAAGGCCGCACCTGCGTGATTGCCGACGACATCATCGACACCGCCGGCACCATCCAGAAGGCGGCACAGGCGCTCAAGGATTCCGGCGCCGAGCGCGTGCTGGCGTGCGCCATTCACGGCGTGCTGTCGGGTCCGGCGATCGATCGGATTGAAAAGGCGCCGATCGACAAGCTGATTATCACCAACACGATTCCGCTGACCGCGGATCGCGCCAAGTGCCAGAAGATCGTGGTGCTGTCGGTGGCACGCCTGCTCGGCCAGGCCATCCGCAGCATTCATGAAGAAACCTCCGTCTCGTCGTTGTTTGTGTAGTTCGTTCGGAGAGCGGGGGCTTCCGCCCCCGCTTCGGCGACGGCTGAAGCCATCGCCCTCCGCGGTTTAACTATCGGTAAAGGGTGTAGGCCGCGGCCGAAGCCCGAGGAAGGTCAGTCAGGTCATGGAAGCCATTCTCGACGCAGTCAAGCGCAATACCCGGGGCAAGAACGAAGCACGGCGGCTTCGCGTTGCCGGCCAGATTCCGGCCGTGGTCTACGGCGCGCAGAAGGCGGGCGACGCCCCCGCGCCGGAAGCGGTCGCGGTCGACCCCAAGCCGTTCATGCGCATCCTGCATTCGAGCTCGGGTCTTAACACCCTGATTACGCTCAAGATTGCCGATGGCAACCAGGCCCGCGTCCTGGTGCGTAACGTGCAGCTCGACCCGGTCACGCATCACCTGCTCCACGCCGACTTCTACCGCGTCAACATGGACCGCAAGATCACGGTCACGGTGCCGATTACCCTGCGCGGCGACGCCCGCGGCGTGAAGCAGGACGGCGGCATCCTCGACTTCGTGCACCGCGAGATCGAAGTCGAAGTGCTCCCGGCCGAGATTCCGAACTCGATCGAGATCGACGTCACCGATCTGGGCATTGGCGGCGCCATTCACGTGCGCGACGTGGCGGCCAATGCCGCCTGGACGCCGGTCACCGATCCCGACCTCATGCTGGTCCACGTGATCACGATCAAGGTCGCGGAAGAGACCCCGGCCGCGGGTGCCGACGGCGCAGCGGCGCCGGCCGGCGGCGCGGCTGAGCCCGAAGTGGCCAAGAAGGGCAAGACCGACAAGGACGGCGAGGCCAAGCCCGCGGGCAAGGACGACAAGAAGAAGGACGAGAAGAAGAAGTAAGGGGAACCGGGAGTCGCCAACCGGGAGTCGGGAGTCGCATGAAGCTCATTGTTGGCCTCGGCAATCCTGGTCCCGAATACCGCGACACCCGTCACAACGTGGGCTTTCTCGTCGCCGACGAGATGGCCCGCCGGTGGCAGCTGTCCGATGCGTGGCGTGAGAAGTTCGAGGCGCTGCACGTCAGGACGACAATGGGCGACGCGGCGGTTATTGTCGCCAAGCCGCTGACGTTCATGAACCTCAGCGGGCAGGCAGTGGCCGGGCTCGCGGCGTTCTACAAGATCGACCCGGCCGATGTGCTGGTGGTGACCGACGATGTGGCGTTGCCGCTGGGACGGTTGCGGGCGCGCCCCGAAGGGGGCGCCGGCGGGCACAACGGCTTGAAGTCGATCATCGAGCACCTCGGCACGCCGGCGTTTCCCCGCCTGCGGGTGGGGGTGGGCCGCGGCGACGATCGCCGCGACCTGGCGGATCACGTGCTCGGCCGGTTCGAGACCGGCGAGCGCGACACAGTTTCGGCGGCCGTGCTGCGGGCCGCCGATGCCGCGGAGAAATTTCTCTCCGACGGCATCGAACGCGTGATGAGCGCGTTCAACGCAGCGACACCAACGGACCCGGCGGAATAAGCTGCCGGGGATCCTTGCCACCGTAAGGTGAGCCGGGCGACGGCGGGTCAGGCAGGTAGGGCCGGCAGGGTCGGTAGGGCTGGTAAGGCTGGTAGGGAGCAATCC